>NZ_CP118480.1:3337500-3637500 GCF_030450055.1 Gallaecimonas kandeliae | reverse complement strand
TGGCCTGGGCGTCGCTCCAGGTGGCGCTGGCGTTGGCAAACCAGTTGCCGGCGTAGGGCAGGCTGGCCCCCAGCAGGGCGGCGGTGCCGTCGGACAGGGCGTTGCTGCCCCAGCTCCAGTGTTGGTAGAGGAGGGGCACGCCCTTGGCCAGGCTGGCCTTGAGGGCGGCCACCACAGTGGTTGCGTCGCCGTCGGCGGCCTGCATGCCGCTGACCACCAGCTCGCTGCCGGCCAGGCAGTCGGCCAGGGTGGCGACGTCGTTACAACTCTTGATGGTCCACTGGGGGAACTGGGCCTGCAGCCAGTTGCGGCTGGCAGTTTCATAGCCCCCTAGGAAGGCCAGGGCCACGCTGTGGGCCTGGGCCGGGTCGGCGTTCAGCAGCCAGCCCAGCAGCCGCTGGGTGGCGGGGACCAGGGCCGGGAAGTCGCCGCCGTCCAGGCGGGCCAGCAGCGGGGTGCCGAAGGCGGCGTAACGGCCGCCGCCCTGGCTGCCGGCCAGGGCCAACACCTGGCCGGTACTGGCCTCCAGCAGGGGGAAGCTGCTGTCCGGCGCGCTGATGTTGAAGATCTGGGTGTTCTGGCCAGGGGCATAGTCGATGGCGTCGGCCGCGAAGACGGTGCCGGCCAGGGTCGACTGTTGGCCCTGGATGCCGGTGATGGTGGCCTGGATCCGGGCCAGCAGGCTGGCGCTGTCGGTGTAGCTGGCGTCGCCTGCGGCCAGGGCCCGGGTGACGCCGTCACGGCCGTCGACGCCGCTGACGGTCACGGTCATGGCGGTGCTGCCGCCGTGGCCGTCGCTGATGGTCAGGGTGCCCTGGTCGTCGCCCTGGGTGCCGGCATTGGCGGTGTAGCTCAGCTGGTCGCCTGCCAGGCTGAAGCTGCCGAGGCTGCCCTGCTGGCTGACGCTGGCGGTCAAGGTATCGCCGTCGGCGTCGCTGGCCTGGCTTTGCCAGTTGCCGGACGCCGACTGGCTGGCCCAGTCGTAGGTCAGGGCCAGGGCGCTGGCGGTCGGAGCCTGGTTGCTGTTGGGGGCTTGGTCCTTGGCCGGGGCGGCATCGCCGCCGCCACCGCCGCCGCAGCCTGCAAGCAGGAGGCTGCCGAGAAACAGGAGCTTTTTCATCACGTTGCCTTGTTGTTCTTTTGCAGGGGATGGTAACGGATACAGGCGCCAGGGACAGGGCAGGCCGCCGCCGGCCTGGCCTCCCTCATGCCTTTTTATTGAGCATCAGTCAGTACTGGTGCCCAGCTTGCCAGGGTTTGGGAAGCCGTTGCCGTACAAAAATGTGGCCCCAACAAGGTGGGGCCATGGGGCAGAGTGAGCAGGGTTTCCAGGGGCGAAGGGTTCAGCGCCGCCGGCCGAAGGGACAGAGCCTCGGCACCTGTTGGCGGTAGCGCAGGTACTCGGCGCCGTGGTAGCGCACCAGATCTTTTTCCTCGAAATACAAGGCGATAAGGATATAGGCGCTCATGGCCAGGGAAAACAGCAGGTGGCCGCCGCTCATCACTGGGGTGGCCCAGAAGGCCAGCAGCATGCCCAGCATCATGGGGTGGCGTACCAGCCGGTAGAGGGAGGGAGTGTGGAAGTGGGGGTGGTGGTAGGCCTTGCCGTAGGCCTGGCACCAGACCTGCTTGAGGCCGAACAGATCCCAGTGGTCGATAAGGAAGCTGCCCACCAGTACCAGTAGCCAGCCCAACCCGAACAGGCCCCAGAGCAGGGCTTTTGCCACAGGGCTCTGGAAGGTCCAGATCTCGCCCCCCAGGGGCTGCCAGTAAAAGTACAGCACCAGCAACACCAGGTTGGTGGCCAGCACATAGGTGCTGCGTTCCATCCATTCCGGCAGCAGCCTGGCCAGCCAGGCCTTGTACCAGGCCCTGGCCATGATGCTGTGCTGCAGCCCGAACAGGGCCACCAGCCCCAGATCCACGGCCAGCCCCGGCCAGGCCGGCGCCGTGGGCTTGGCGTCTATGCCCATGGGCACCAGGTTGCCGACGAAGCCGATCAGGTAGAGGAAGAGGGCCAGGAACAGCAGGTAGCAGAGGGCGCCGTAGGCAAGGGGGAAGGCGCGGGCCATAAGGGGCTCCCGCTGGTGGGTGATAGTTTCAGCCTAGTTGATGTATCTGCAGGGGGCGTGACCTTTAAAGCTCCACCACCTTCAGCACCTGCTCGCCATCCTCTTGGGACTGGACCAGGAAGGTGCTGTTACAGGCGTCGCAAGTCACCTGGGCGTCTGAGCCCGCCTGGCCCAGCAGCAGGGTCAGGCCGTCACACTTGCAGATCCAGGCGACGTTGTTGCCTTTGGCGATGGCCTTGGTGCTTTGCCCGTCCTTGTAGATGACGGGCACGGTATGTTGTTTCTGAGGCATGGGTATTGGCTCTGTGGTTGTCGCCGACATCCTAACTGACGACACATCCATCGCCTAGGCCACCTGCCTAGCTGCGCTGGTTGTTGGGGGCTATTTCACCTTCTTTGGCTGACCCGCTCCGCCATTGCCTGGCATAGGGCAGCGCGAACAGGTAGAGGCCGGTGAAAAGCAGCAGGGCCAGCGGCAGCAGCGGCGAATAGGTGATCCAGGCGGGAGGCTGGCCCCTGGTCATGGCGGCGAAGTTGGCGGCCACCGTCAAGGTGAAGAGGATGGACACCCAGCGGTGGAACTGGCGGACCCCCTTGCTCATGGTCTGGCTCATGGTCTTTTCCCTCCGGTTCAGCGGCGTGCCTGGATCATCTTCCAGCCGTTCCCCGAAGGGTCGCGGAAACCGGCGTCCACGGTGCCGAACCTGTCCTGTGGCGCCTGGGTGAATTCCACCCCCGCGGCGCGCAGCCGTTCATAGGCGGCACGGCAATCCTCGACGATCAGCACCAGGGGCGGCATGGCCCCCTTGGCCACGGCGGCCTGCAGCGCCTGGGCCGTGCCGGCGTCATGCATGGGCGGGCCTGGGGTAAAGAGGCCCAGCTGGAAAAAGGGCTGGTCGGGATGCTGTACCGTCAGCCAGCGGAAATCGCCGTTGCGCACGTCGGTGTGGACGCGAAAGCCGAGCTTGTCCACGTAGAAGTCGAGGGCTTCATCCTGGTCCCTTACGTAGAGACCCGCTACCTGTACACCCTGGTTCATGGTTCACCTCCTTTGGTTGAGCCTCATTTTTATCCTCTCCCTGGCGGCGCCGCTTCTCCGAAACTGCTGTCTTCAGATCGGGCCTGTGGGCGGCGCTGAGGATGCAGCCGGGCACACTGCCTATCCCCTGGGCCCCGGCCTGGGCCCGCTCCCGGAAGGCGCCGGGGTTCTCACCCTTGATGTCGCGGAAGATGCGCCCGAAGGTGCCGAGGCTCTGCCAGCCGGTCTGGAAGGCGATGTCGGTGATGGGCAGCTCGGTGTCGCGCAGCAGCGCCGTGGCCTTCTCTATGCGCCGGGTCAGCAGGTAACGGTGAGGCGGTATCCCGAAGGCGTCCTTGAAGGCGCGGGCGAAGTGCGCTTCCGAGAGGTGGGAGATGGCCGCCAACCGCCGCACGGGCCAGTCTTCCTGGGGAGCGGCGTCCATGCCGTCCTTGGCGCGCAGCAGCCGGCGTAGCAGCAGCGGGTCCTGGTCTGCGAGTTCCTTGCTCATGTCGTTTGGTTAGCAGTTAATGGTGCTGAAGGCCAGGGGATCACGATAACCCCTTGTTATTTATCCTGCACCAGCTGGTTGCCATCCAGGCGGTAGTTTCTGGTCACTTCCTGGGTAGGCGCCGCCGCCATGGGCTCGCCCGGTGCCCTGTCGAGCCAGGTCACGGAGATGACGCCATCCTTGATGGCCACCGCTGTGACCTTGATCCTGTCCCCCAAAAAGACGGACGCCACTCCGTGCAGCTTGCCGTCCTTGCCGACCACGGCCGCCAGGTAGGCGAAGCTGCCGCTGCCCCCCGGCTCCGCCACCAGCACGGCGGCCGCATCCAGGGTGCCGTCACCGTCGAGATCCCCAGTGGCGAAGCTGTCCGCCAGCCGCACTTTCAGTTTTGTCGCCGACCCCGGCGCCGCCGGGCCTGCGTATTGCCCTTGGTTCAGGGTCACGTAGCCGTCGGGCGAGAGCTCGAGTTGGTAGTCCACCGTGCCCAGTTCCTTGAAGCTGGGCGCCTGGCCCTGGCAGGCGGTGAGTAGCAGGGCCAGTATGGTGATGAGTTTCTTCATGTCGATTCGGCTTCCATTTCCAAGGGATGGGTAACTTTGGTCCGGTATTCTGAGGGTAAGCGGATAGGATTGAGCCGTTGTTGAACGCGGCGCTTTATTTGAAGTGCGGTTTTGTTAAAGCAGGGGGGCGCCCCTGCACGCGCCCTACTTTCTTAATGCTAAGAAAGTAGGCGGGGCCTCCCAGGCAAAGAAGCCACCCCCTGGACGCCGCCCTGCGGGTACCCTCGTCTCCGGTCGTTTGCCGGTCACCGGTTCATACGCGCTCCCGGCACGTACTCACCTGCCTCGATATCCCTATCTCGGCTGACCTCCCACTCCCTGCACCTCGGCGGCTTTAAGGGGGAAACTACGGCAGCTCCGTTCTGGCTTGGTTGTTGAGGGTAGGTGCCCTCTTTCAACTACGGAAGAGTGCCCAGAGTGCGTAAATTGGCAGAACAACACACCACGCGAACAAGAAAGCGGGAGCAATAAAGCGCATGACTCCCTTTACTTCTTGTGGGTCGATTTGCTCCCAATCCGCATTTTTCAGTGCAACCAAGCCGAAATCACTTTCAAATCTTCCCTTGACCTCTACGCATTCATTTTCCAACGCATCGTCTATCACCTGTTTTAAAGCGAGCAGGCCTTCGCGATTCCCGACGATAGAATCGTCCCAGGCGTCATCATAGATTTTTACCCACGGTTTGTTAGGCAACTTAAGCTCCTCATGGCTTATAAGGCTTGCCGGATCACAATCTAGGTGTTTCCACCACCAGCCACTTGATAATGCAGGGGGGCGCCCCTGCACGCGCCCTACTTTTACTCGGACCATCCCTGCTCCTCGCCCTTCGGGTAATCGTCGCAAGCTCCGATATTCAAAATCGTTCCAGACGATTTTGTGTTGGAAAAAGTAGGCGGGGCCTCCCAGGCAAAACCATCGCCCACGTTTACTCAGACCGTCCTGGTCTTCGCCCTGACGGGCCATCGTCGCATAGCTCCGATGTTCAAAATCGCTCCCGGCGATTTTGTCGCTTGATCTTCGCCTCTAGCTTCGACTAACTCCCGAGTGGCTAGCCGTCCTTGGCGGCTCATTCCGGCTCGGCCATCCAGGACCTCGCGCGAAGCAGCACGAAAGCAGTGCTTTCATGTGCAAGCTTCGCCCCGACGCGTACTCACCTGCTTCGACATCCCTGTCTCAGCTGCCCCTCCACTTCCGCCGGCTCAGCGCTGCACTTAACGGGCATAAGAGCGGGTAGCTCCGTTCTGGCTTGGTTATTCGGAGGCGGTACAGCGGTTTCTCTGCCTAACGACGTTTGAATGCCTTTCTTGGCGGGCGAGATTCCAAATCTTTTCTCAGCTTCTGCACTGTGAGTTCTGTCAATTCATCTTGTAAAGGTTGAACCTTGGTATGCCAGCGATAGAATCCAAATAGTATCAAGAGCAGCCCTAATCCACCTACCCCGCCGGAGCACCGTAGAAGAAAATTCTTGTCGTCGAGAGAAACGTCCATTTTCTTTTTCAGTAACTTAAGATCAGTTTCTTGAACTGGAGTACGGATTTTAATCGACTCTAATGCTTCAATTGAAAGTGCCGTATTATAGAAGAAATCGTTAGTGCTCCGATTAAGATATAATACTGATGAAAGGCTAAAGATAAAAATAACCAGGCCAAAAAGCGCATAGAATTTATAAATGTTGTCAGTTGGTAAAGGTATCCTGTTTTCCAATTGTTATCCGCCTATTCTAAAACATCATTACGTTGTTAGATTGCACTTGATAAAATTTAGCCAGTTAGTTAAAGCGGGTGAGGTCCAACGTCGGCCTGAAAAGAGTTGTTAGAGCCTACTCTTCGTCTCTTCGGCGAAATTCTTCAAGCTCCCAGACGGACAAACCTCTCTTGCCTGCCACTTCCCTGAGTTCCGTTACGGCGTTTTTATAATCATCAATGGAGTCATTGGTTGTCCAGTCGTAGGTGATCTTCGCCTTATCGCGAATGATCCCATCAATTGGGCAATGCGGTGGCTCTTCAATATAGCCAGTTGCCCAAAGATATTTCAGGTGCAGGTTGATCAGCTTTTGGGCGATACCAATTCTAAATCTGCCGTTGTGAAGTTTGTTCCCGAGTTTTTTTGTGACCTCGTCCGCAGTGTTCTTGATGAACTCAATATGCTCATCTTCCGTAACACCCCCCTTGGCGTACTTCTGCTCTAGCTTTTCAAGTACAGCACGAAGAATCTTCTTTTCCTTCTTCCTCTGATGGGACTTGATTCCCTTCGCATAGACGGGGGCATCACCATCCCTAGTAGAAAGGGAAGCTTTAAGGCTAAGAAGGCCTAGCTCATAACTGAGGAAGCGCTTCTTGTCATTTTTATTTTCCATGACTTTCTCCTGTAGGCTCTAATGCTTCAAACGCGGGTGCAGCTATGCTGCATCCGTGTGATTTGACTTATTAGATCTTGTTTTTATATTTTACAAAAACGACTCAAGTTCTCTTTGTATTTTGTATGTCCGGCTACAGTATCTGAAACGTTTATATTTTCTATTTTTCCAGCACCTGTTTCAATAGGGTTTCTTCCAATTGGGCTGCTAGCAAAAAACGTCCCAGCCTTGTAGAATGTCGCCAGTACCCAGTCGTTAGTGCTGTAATAATTATTGATTTGGCCATTGGTCGCTAATATAGCTTTGTTCCAGTCCTCTGCTTTGTTTCCAACAGCACCTCCAAGCAAATGGGCATCTGTGATGTAGTTTGATTTTTTAGTGCTCAAAGTTTCTAGCGCATAGTAAATCACCCTTGCGCCAAGTGAGTGTCCAAACAAAATGTATTCCGAATTTGTTCTCGCAATAATGTCCGCTAAAAGAACCCCTGTTTGGCCTGCCTTAACCAAAGCAATACTCCATGGATTAGAAGCCAACCCCAGAGCAGTCATTACATTTCCAACAGGCCCAAGGCGTTTAGCGGCCTGTTTTGCAGCTTTTTTTGCCCACTCTGTTATTAATTTTTGAGCTGCTACTTTGCCGCCATGAGCGGATAAATTTTTACCTATGTCGTAAAGTCTTTTTGACTCCCACCTGACGTAATACCATGGATTATCAGGGTACATTTTAGCCAGCGATTCTTCCCAATCTGAAGGGGTTGGTTTTTTTTCAGTTAGGAATCCGTCAATGAATAAAACCTTAGCTCCTTTTCCTTTTTTAATAAGCTCAATTTCGAAACCGTCAACGTCTTTGAAATAACTATTAGAAATTACACCACCAGCAGTCCCGCCGAGTGCAGCGCCGGTAGCTCCTAATATTGCAGCCCCACCAGCCATTCCAAGGCCACCTGCAGCTAAGGAACCACCACCTACTGCAGCTAAACCAGCATTAGTTGCAGCCGCACCAGACAACCCTAAAATGCTTGTTCCTATGGCTCCACCAATTGCTGGAGCCGCTGCTAGTGCAATGGGACCAAGAACTGCAGCGCCACCAATGCTTAGGGCTGCGATTGTTCCAACTTTTTGTATGTTGACTGCATCTCTTCTAAATATTTCTTCATAATCTGTAATGTCATTTAATTGTAACGAAAGCCTTTCAAAGCTTGCTATTGAACCATCATGCTCAGCACAAAGCTCATTATCCCACTCGCCACCCCTTGCCATACTTTTGCAAAAACGACATTCGAGGGTTTTCTTTTCACAGGAAGAACATTTATATAGGTTCCTTCTTAAATAGTTCTGCTCAAGCAGTATGTGCCTGGTCTTCTGAAAGCACCACGAACAATATGAAAATTCACTAGATGGCATATTGATTTCCTTTCAAAACTCTAATGACTACTATAACCGGAGAAAAAAGCGGAACGCAGCGTAGATTTTTGTCATTCGCGATCATGGCATTGTTATGTGCTATATTTGCTCGATATATATTTCGCTGAATTTTCAATGTAAGGAAACGCCGTGCTTTCATTGATATTCAAGCTATCCAGTTCGCCGAGTATTTTCTCCTTTGCATCCTTATTGATGTCGATGCGTTCAACACCTATAGAAGTGGTGCCGGCCTCAGGAAGCACCGCATTACGACCAAAAAGCAAAAAAGCACCTGACTGAGATAAAATTCTGTTGTTATTCATCTTCCCTTTTACGCAAACAATTGATTCAAGATCGCCTGGAATTAATCGGCTTAAGAAAAATGGCTTTTCTTCCTTAATCAAATGAACCAACCTTTTTGCCTCTTCGGTTTCATTGAAATCATCGATGCCAAGGGTTAGATTAAGTTTTTCTTTATCATCTTTCGGCAGCCTAGCAAGATTAGAAATACAACTCGCCGTATCACTATCGAAGAACTTAACCTCATTTTTCTTGATCCTAAAAACAATAATTTGGCCGGTTTTGTCGGGTTTGCTTTTGGTAGCAAAATAAAGCGCCATTAGTGGATTTGAGCTTATATCAAGCAAGCGAGTAGGCAATGAATGATGCTGCATTCTTACTAGTTTATCTAGGGCGGACAAGTCACCTATAAAGTCAGATGGATTTGATATTAATAGCTCCCTAAACATAACGGCCTCATTTTCTATATGTTTAGTCTTCCTGTGTAACGATGGCTCAAGCTTGTACTTATCTTTGTCAGAATGTCCTCGATAGAAAAGTAATTCATCATCAGCCTTGGAAAGGCTGAAGACCTTTCTAATCAGTCCTTCTGTGCTTGTGATTCCTTTGCTCATACGCCTCTACGATCTCTTTTATGTATAACGCCCCGTACAGGGGCAGACAAAGTGGAGCGATTGCTGCGGTTTGTTATGGTTACTTACGACGAACATATTTTTGTAGATCTTCTATTGCCGAAATTAGAACGTCGGGTTTGTTGAAATCATAGTCTCCGACCGAATTGAAGGTGCCACAGGATTTCTTTGCTTGCACATAATTGGCTAGAGAAATATCTAGCCTTTTATATTTTGAAGAAGATATATGTTGCTTTAACCCTATAAGAGAGTTCTCCCCAAAGGAATTTGCGCTATTTGGAAAAGAGCCACTTTTAGCGGAAATCCTTTGCTTTTCCAGAACTTCAAAAATAGGCAAAGCAATTTCATTAAATTCTTTCCTTTTCTCTCGCCCTAATGCCAATCGATTGCCAAAAAATAAGCCAATCAAAGTTCCAAGCAATCCAGTAAATATCGCTAACATTAGCTGCGTTCCCTTTTTGAACCATGACAATAGTTATGAAGCCGGCTCGTTCTTACTCATTAGACCACTTCAAGGGGGAGGTTAACCCATTGATCTTCATGGTTATCACTGTGTCTCCCCTGGCATCGCTGCGCAAAAACGAGCCGGCATCCGTGATAAAGGTGCCAAACTGCCACTCCCCGGCTGGATATACTGTATTCCCGTCCAAAAATCCTGAACGAAACTGGCGGCCTTGAAGTAGCTAACCGGGCTGGTCGATACAGGCTCTTCGCCCCGTTAAGCGCAGCGCTGAGCCGCCGGAAGTGAAAGGCCAGCCGAGACAGGGACGTCGAGGCAGGTGAATACGTGCCGGGAGCGCGTATGAGCCGGTGGTCTGATAACGACCAGAGGCGAAGGAGAAGCGAAGCGTGGGGCCGGGTTTTGGGTACTTTTGCCGCAAAAGTACCGCGCCGCGGGGCGCCCCCCGCAAACAAAAGCCGTGCCGCAGGCACATTAAAAACCACACTACCGCCCTTGAGTTGCAGCTCTCCATCATCGAACTCTTCCCTATCATTATTCTCGCCCAGGGTTGCACCGGATGGTCCCCCCTTGGGAAGCCGTCCTGGCGAGGCACCCGGCTCGTACATCCTGTGTACTCGCGCTCAGCTGCGAGAAAGCGGTGCTTTCTCTTCGAGCTTCGCCCTGATCCCATGGATCTCTTCCTTGGCCATTTCAAAGGCCTTCTCGATGATCTCATAGGCGGCGCTGTGGCCCTGGTGGCTGTGCCCGGCGCGGATGGCTTGGCCGTGGCGGTCTGCCTCACCCAAGGCGTGGGAGATGCTGACCAGCAGTTGGCTGACGGTGCCCAGCACCTGGCTGTCGTCCGACAACCTGGCCGCCGCCTGGGTAACGGAATCGGTGATCTGGCCGTTGACGGGGGTTGGTATAGCCATGAGAAACGCTCCTTGTACTGTGTGGAAAGGCAGCATCGAAGCTGCGTGATTGGAATAGTAGACCATGGCCTGCCGGTGGGGGCGGGGGCTCTATCCCCCTTGGAGCCGCCGAGCGGGAGGCTGCGTGAAGGAAGTCGAGCCATGGACGGCGAGACAGGTGAATACGCGTCTGGACACGCGTATGAACCGGTTCCTGGCAAGCAGCTGGACGTGAGGGCACCGCGCAGCGGCGGCGGAAGCGGGGGTGCCCTCTTTGGTTACTTTCTCTTGCACAGAGAGAAAGTAACCCGCCCGCCGGGGCGGGACCCGGCAATAAAGCCGTGCCTGCGGGGCGCCCCCCGCGAACAAACAGCCGTGCCGCCGGGGCGAAGCTCGAAATGAAAGCATGCTTTCATGCTGCTTCGCGCGAGCCTCTGGAAGGGCGAGCCGGAATGAACCGCCATGGACGGCTTCCAACTCGGGACCCGTTTGTAGCGGCAAGCTAGGCAGTCATGTCAAAACCCACGCTACCGCCCTCAGAACTTCCATCTGCGTCGCCAAAGGGCCTGTCTGTTCCTTCTCTGCTCAGCAACCAAGCTACTGATAGATAAGCCTTAAGTAAACAAAAAAGCCCCCTTGAACAGGAGGCTTTTTGCGGGGATGAAAGGGGACGCCAGTCCCCTTCAATCACTTCCGAACCTTCTCACGGGCAATAAAGGCATCGATCTCCCGCTCCATGGTGGACAGGGGGATGGCGCCGTTGGCCAAGAGCGCGTCGTGGAAGCGGCGGATATCGAATTTCGGCCCCAGTTCCTTCTCGGCCTTGGCCCGCAGCCGCTCTATGGTCAGCTCGCCCAGCTTGTAGGATAGGGCCTGGGCCGGCCAGCTGATGTAGCGGTCGGTCTCGGTCTGGACGTTATGCAGCGCCAGGCCTGTATTGTCGGCCATGTACTGCAAGGCCCGCTCGCGGCTCCAGCCGTACCAGTGGATGCCGGTGTCCACCACCAGGCGGGCGGCGCGCCAGGCGTCGAAGATCAGCTGGCCGAAGCGCTCGTAAGGGGTGTGGTAGTAACCCGCTTCCACCCCCAGGTGTTCGCAGTAGAGGCCCCAGCCCTCGCCGAAGGCGCTGATGTAGGCCTCGCGGCGGAAGGGCGGCAGGTCGGTCAGTTCCTGGGCGAGGCTGATCTGCAGGTGGTGGCCGGGCACGGCCTCGTGCAGCGTCAGGGCCGGCAGCTCGTAGAGGGGCCGCACGTTGAGGGCGTAGGTGTTGACCCAGTATTCCCCCGGCCTGTCGTCACTGGCCGAGCCGGAATAGCGGCCCGTGGTGTAGTTGGGGGCTATGGCCGCCGGCACCGGCTCGACGCCGTAGGTCTTGCGGGGCAGCTTGCCGAAGTAGCGGGGCAGCAGCTCGTCGGCGCGCTTGGCGTACCAGGAGGCTTCCTTGAGCAGCTGCTCGGGGCTGTCCACGTAGAACCGGGGATCGGTGCGCAGGAAGTGCAGGAAGTCCTGGAAGCTGCCCTTGAAGTGCAGCTCCTTGATGATGGCGTCCATCTCCTTGTGGATGCGGGCCATCTCGCTCAGCCCCAGCTGGTGGACCTCCTCGGGGCTGATGTCCAGGGTCACGTAGTGCTGGATGCGGTTCTTGTACCAGGCGCGGCCATTGGGCAGCTCGGAGAGGCCTATGCTGTCGCGGGCGCCGGGTATGTAAGTGTCGACCATGAAGTCATGGAACTGCTGGAAGGCGGGCAGCACCTGCTTTTCCACCAGGGCCTTGGCCTTGGCCTTGCGCGGGTCGCCGTCCGGCAGCTTGTCGAAGGGGCTCAGGAACTGCTCGGCCTTGGTGTAGGACTGGATGTTCTGGCCCACCAGGCCCAGTACCGCCTTGGGTTGGGTGATGCCCTTGGTCAGGCCTTCTTGCAGCCAATGGGTCTGCTGGGCCATGTAGCGGGGCACCCCGGCCAGGGCGCCGAGGTAGCGGTCGTAGTCGCCGTCGTCCTTGAAGCGCATCTGGCTCTTCATGTCGGCGATGTCGGCCCAGAAACCGTACTCGGAGGTCAGCGGCATCATCTGGGCGCCGAAGCGGTAGCTGTCCAGGCGGTCATCCAGCTCGTAGAGCAGCATGGTCTTGGAGATCCTGTCCTGGTCGTCGAGGCTGGCGGTGGGCACGGCCACTATGCTGGCCTTGAGCCGCTGCCAGTAGGCGTCCTGGTCGGCCAGGGCCTTGGGGGACAGGTCCGGCAGGGTGCCGGCGCTGCGCAGGGGGTTATCGCTGCTGGCGATCAGCTCGTCATAGTGGCCGGCGGCCTGCCAGTACTGGTCCATCAGGGCCGCCAGGGCGCTGTGCTGGATCTCGGCAGAGCTGGCCTGGGGCTGCTGGGTCTGGGCGCAGCCGCCCAGCAGGGCCAGGCAGAGGGCGGCGACGGGTGCGATGCGGTTCATGGATAGTCCTTGGTGTTTTTCCCCAGTGTGCGGATATGGCGTTGCCAGGCAATGGCATCAGGACCAAAGGCTCCTGGTGCGGGGTGAATGCCTGGCAACGGCCTCAGAGGCGGGCGGCGAGATCGCCCTGGGCCAGGGCCGGCAGGGCGAGAAGCAACAGGGGGCAGGGGCTTTCACCCGGATCTCCTTCTGGTATCCGGATGTTTTATCACAATTTTTTCAGGCTGCCTGCTTTTCGACCTGGGGACTGTCGGCCTGGGATTGGGGCTGGGCCTGCTGCTTATGGGCGGGCTTGATGGCGATCACCGACAGGGCGGCGATGAAGAGCAGGCCACCCATCAGCAGGAAGCCGTCGTTGTAGGCCATGACGGCGGCCTGCTTCTTGATCTCCTGCATCAGCAGGCCATAAGCCTGGTTGCTGCTGCCGCCCTGGGCCACCATCATCTGGCTGGCCTGGGCCATCCAGTCGTGGAGGTTCTGGGAGCCGGTGACCAGGGTCTCCTTGACCTGCCAGAGGTAGTGGCGGCTGCGCACGTCCAGCAGGGTGGCCAGCATGGCGATGCCGACGGCGCCGCCGAGGTTGCGCATCACGTTGAGCAGGGTGGAGGCCGAGGGGGCCTCCTCCTTGGAGATGTTCTGGGTGGCGATGATGGACAGCGGCACCATCATGAAGGGCTGGGACATGGCCCTGACCAGCAGCGCCGGGATCAGGAAGGCGCCGTCGTAGAGCACCGACATGTTGATGTTCATCCACATGCTGATGGCGATACCCACGAAGCCGGCGAATACCAGGTAGCGGGGGTCCACCTTGTTCACCAGCTTGGGGATCACCGGGAACAGCGGCAGCTGCGGGAAGCCCACCCACATCAGCACCAGGCCGATCTGCATGGCGTTGTAGTCGTGCACCTGGGCCAGGAACAGCGGCACCATGTAGACGGAGCCGAAGAGGCCGGCGCCCAGGGCGAAGTAGGCCAGGCAGGCCTTGGTGAAGTCGCTGTTGCGGAACAGCTTCAGGTTCACCAGGGGGAACTTGGTGCTGAACTGGCGCCAGACGAAGAGCACCAGGCTGACGGCGGAGATCACCGACAGCCAGCGGATGTATTCGGCGTCGAACCAGTCGTCCCTAGAGCCTTCCTCCAGCACCACTTCCAGGGCGCCCAGGCCCAGGGCCATGGTGATCATGCCGAAGATGTCGATGCGGCCCAGCTCGTCGTCGTCGCGGTCACGCTTGTCCAGGCCCATGGCCAGCAGCGCCATCACCAGCAGCCCCGGCAGCACGTTGAGGTAGAAGAGGTAGTGCCAGCTGAAGGTGGCGGTAAGCCAACCGCCCAGGGTGGGGCCTATGGAGGGGGCGAAGGTGGCGGTGACCCCGAACAGGGCCATGCCCACCGGCTGCTTTTCCTTGGGCAGCAGCGTCATGATCAAGGTGAAGGCCATGGGGATCAGGGCGCCGCCGGTGAAACCCTGCAGGGCCCGGAAGGCGATCATGGACTCCAGGTTCCAGCTGAAGGAACAGGCCAGGGAGGCCAGCACGAAGCCGGCGCTGTTCCACAGCAGGTAGCGCCGGGGCGACAGCCAGCGGGTGAAGAAGCCGGTCAGGGGTATGGCGATCATTTCCGCCACCAGATAGGCGGTGGCGATCCAGGAGGATTCGGACAGGGTGGCCCCAAGGGCCCCCTGGATCTCCTTGAGGGAGGAGTTGGTGATCTGGATATCCAATATGGCCATGAAAGCGCCCACCAGGGCGCCCATTACTGCCAGCCAATTCTTGGGGATCCGCGAGACCATCTGTTACTCCGTGTGTACCCTGGCCAGCACCGACATGCCGGGGCGCATGACGCTCAAGTCCTGGCCGGCGTCGAAGGCGATCCGTACCGGCAGGCGCTGCACCACCTTGGTGAAGTTGCCGGTGGCGTTCTGGGGCGGCAGCAGGGCGAACTCTGAGCCGGTGGCGCCGGCAAAGCTTTCGACATGGCCCTTGAACTTGACCCCGGACAGGGCGTCGGCCTCCACGTCAACAGGCTGGCCCACCTTCATGTCGGCCACCTGGGTTTCCTTGTAGTTGGCTTCCACCCAGATATGGGGGGTCACCAGGCTCAGCAGGCGGGCGCCGGGGGCGGCGCTCTGGCCCAGCTGCACCTGGCGGCTGGTGACCATGCCGTCGCGGGGGGCCACTATGGTGGTATAGGACAATTGCAGCTTGGCTTCCTCGACCTTGGCCTTGGCGGCGGCCAGCAGGGCTTCCAACTGGGGCTTCTCGCCCAGGATCACGGCCAGCTGGGCCTCCTCGGTGGCGATCTGGGACTGGGCCTGGGCCAGGCGGGCCTTGGTGGCGTCGCGGGCCAGCTTGGCGGCGTCGAGGTCGTCGGCGGACACGTACTGCTTGCCGGAGAGGCGGGACAGGCGGCTGGCCTGCTGCTCGGCGCGCTTGAGTTCGGCATCGGCGGCGTCACGGCTGGCCTTGGCGGACTGCACCATGGTCTGCTGGGCCTGCTGGCGGTCGACCAGGTGGTCAAGCACGGCCTGCTGCTGGGCTTGGGCCGCCTGGGCCTGGGTCAAGGCAACTTGGTAATCGCTGGGGTCCAGTCTCAGCAGGGGGGTGCCGGCCTTCACCTGCTGGTTGTCTTCGACCAGTATGGCGGTGACTGTGCCGTTGATGCGGCTCATGATCGGCACTATGTCCGCCTTGACGTAGGCGTTATCCGTCGTTTCCTGGCCCTTGTGGAGCCACCACCAGGCGCCGGCTCCTATTCCCAGGACCACCAGCACCAGCAGGAAAAGAATTCTTCGAGACATTGGACCTCCATAATGAAGGTCGACATCCTAACTCTGTTCCATTATTTTGATAAGTCGTGTTGTATGATACGTACTGTTTCTTATCTAGAACAACGGTGCCGGAGCTGGAGGTTGCAGTGGATCTTAATGAGATTCAAGTCTTTACCAAGGTAGTCGAGGTTGGCAGTTTCACCGCGGCCGGCGAAAGGCTGGGCATGACCAAGGCCACCGTCAGCCGCAAGATAGCGGACCTGGAGGAGAGGCTGGGCGTCCGGCTGCTCAACCGCACCACCCGCCAGCTCAACCTGACCGAGACGGGCCAGGCCTTCTACGAGCGCTGCTCGCGGATCATGGCCGACCTGGGCGACGCCCAGGCCCTGGTCACCACCCGTGCCGAGCAGGTGCGGGGCAAGCTCAAGGTGGTGATGCCCATCGAGCTGGGCCAGCTGTTGATGGGCCGTTTCCTGGGCCACTTCATGCAGAAGTACCCGGACGTGGAGATCGACGCCGAGCTCACCAACCGCCGTATCGACATGGTACAGGAAGGAGTGGATGTCCATATCCAGGTCGGCCTGGGCCAGGACTCCAACCTCATCGCCCGCCGCCTGGGCACCAGCCAGAAGGTGCTGGTGGCCGCCCCCGAGTACCTGGAAGGCAACGGCGCCATCATGCACCCCGAGGATCTGGCCGACCACGAGAACGTCCTGCTCAAGACCGCAGGCGACAGCTACGAACCCTGGCATTTCAACAAGGGCAAGGAGCGGGTGACGGTGCAGCCCAAGGGCCGCATGCACTGCAATAACGTCACCTTCGCCCGTGAGGCCCTGGTGTCCGGCTTGGGGGTGGGCTTCCTGCCACTGTTCCTGGCCCTGCCCTACGTCAACGAAGGGCGCCTGGTGCGGGTACTGCCCGATTGGGACATCGAAGGGGCTGACATGTACGCCCTCTACCAGAGCCGCCAGTACATGCCCAAGCTGCTCAAGACCTTCCTGGACGAGGTGAGCGCCACCATGGCGGAGATGAGCAAGCTCAAGACCCACTGCATGCTGGACAAGGAACACCTGCTGGACCAGCTGATGAAGAACCAGGGCGGTTCAGTGGCGTCCCAGATGGAAAAGGCGGGCGCCCTACCCAGGAAAGGGGCCGCCTGAGCAAATGCCGGCAGCTGCCGGCATTTTTCATGGTGCCAGGCCCATGTCTTCGTCGCTGGGCCTGGCCTGGTCCCCCTGGCTGTAGTCGCAGACCCCGTCCTTGAACACCAGCTTCAGCCAATCCCGCCAGGGCCTCATGTCGACAGGCGCGTAGAGGCCCTGGGCCAGGGCCGCATCGACCGGGATGCGGGCGCACCTGAAGATGTCCCCGGCCAGGGGGCTGCCCGCCCTGTTGCGGGGCGAGCTGTAGGCCGGGAAGGCCTGGAGGCAGGCCCCTTCCGCCTTGCCGTCCCAGGGGCCGTCCCAGACGCCTGGGCCCTGGGCTATCACCTCACCGTCTCCCTTGAAGCAGCTGTCCACCGCCTCGGCGGGCTTGCGGCCCGTGGTCAGCCACCTGTCCACCAGGGCCAGGATCTTCGCTATGGGTTCATAGGGCTTGTCGGCCATCCAGATCACCAGGTTGTCGGCGCTGCCCTGGGCGCGCAGCATCCGCGCCTTGGCCGAGAGGCTGGCAAAGGAGTGGTGCATGTTGAGGCTGGGATCCAGGTAGGGGCGGAAGTCGATGGTGGGCAGGCGTTCACGGCCCAGAAACACCTGGCCGCCATGGTAGGCGGCGGCCTGGGCGGCAGGGTAGCCCTGGTTGCGCCGGGCCACTTCGAGCGTCTTGGGGGCCGGGCCTTGGAAGAAGCTCAACGGCAGCACGCCGCCGGGCCTTTTCTGCATGTTCTGGTCGCTCCACAACGACAGCCGGGTCAGGTCTTCGTCCCCCGACAGTACCCAGTAGCGCTCCGGCTGCTGCTGGGCCGGGGGTTTCCAGCCGCCGATATGGGCGTTGAGGTGCAGGAATTCCGGCACGCTCAGCTTGCCTTCCTTGAGGGCCTCCAGGCCGTACTGGACGCCGAGGTTGTCGAAGGTGCGGTAGCCGTAGCCCTGGTCGTCCAGGCCGTAGATAGGGGCCAGGTCGTGCCAGTAGCTGAAGTGCATGGCCTTGGCCAGCTCGGGGGCGAAGAAGCGGGCCCTATGGAAATAGCGGGGGTTGTTGGTCATGGGCCCCAGGCCGCGCCAGCTGGCGGCACATTCGGTGGCGCCGGGGGGCATCCGGCTGGACTTGAGCTGCAGCCACTGGGACCAGTTCTCGAAGCGCCGGTAGCGCTGCTCCTTGGTGCTGGAGGCGGCCAGGCCTTCCACCAGGGTGCGTTCCTCCTGGCGTTGCCAGCGCGGGCCTGCTTCCTGGTCGAAATAGTATTCCAGCAGTTCGCAGTCCAGGGCCCAGATGGACTGGGTCACCATGTCAGGGAAGGAGTAGAGGGGGACCAGGGCGTCCAGCAGGCCGGGAGCCGTTTCCGACAACACGTACTGCTGGACGGCGCCTCCCGAGCCGCCGATGCCGACCGTGTAGCGGGGCTGGCCGTAGCGGGCCACGAACTGGGCCTTGACCAGCTGGGCGTTGCGGGCGGCCCGCCAGAGATCGTAATGGGTGCTGGTGATGTTGCCGCTGGAGCTGAGCACGGCATAGCCGGCCAGCAACTGGGGCAGCAGGTGCTTGGTCATGTCGCTCAGGCGCAGCCGGCCCTGGTAACTGCCGATGCCGACCCCACCCTTGAAGTTGAAGATGATCCTCTGGTTCCAGCGGCTGGCGTCGCCGAGACCCGCCTTGGGGTCGGCCAGCATGGCGATGCCGTAGATGTAGCGGCCCAGAGTGCCGCGCTCGATGCGCAGAACCAGCGGCTTGCCGTCCTTGTATCCCATGTCGGCGGGAAGGGCGCCGGCTGGCAGCGGCTTCAACTGGTCCTGGGCAGGATCTTGACCGGCCGGCAGGTAGTAATAGTCGACCCGGGTCTTGAGCCGGCAATCCTTGCTGTAGCCCAGCACTTGGCCGTCCGGCCCCTGCACCGGGGTACCGGCGCCCTGCTGGTTGTCTACCAGGGGCTGGCCGAGATCGGACTCCTCGGTGGCGCAGGCGAAGGGGTAGTCGGGGGGCCAGAAGCTATCCAGGGGCCCAACCTCGCCGGGCTGCACCGGCAGCTGGAAGGCGCCGGCGTCGAAGGGCACCAGGGAAGGGTGAGGACCCGCATAGGGTGGCGAGGGGATGAAGGGGTCGTAACCGGCAGGCAATGCCTCCACCAGGTGGGGCGGTGGCTCTGGGGTCAGCTCTTCTCCCAGCCAGTCCAGGGTCAGCTTGCTGCCGGGAATGGCGGCCATGGCCACCAGGATCAGGCCACCCAGCCAGGGCTTCCAGAAACCTTTGCCTCTATCGGTCATGGTGCCCCCTCTCTTTTTTGCTGCCTCAAGATCAGCGTAGCAAGGTCAGCGCCGGCTGCCTTCGGTAGCGCCTTTTTGGCTGTTACCGGAAAGTTGTGATGCAGGTAGCAGAAACGTAAATAGCCCCCGGGCCCTGCCTGGCTTTGCATTCCTTTCTGCAACAGTTAGTTACGCAATGTAGTGCTTGCTAATTGAGCATCGGGTTCCCGATAGGTGAAAATTTTGCCTTGGTCGCTGAATGCCACCTGAATCATTCTTGGGGCGCAGAGGTGGGAAAGAGGGCTAAGACAATGCACCGAGTTCTGATAGGAATGCTGGTCGCGTTGGCAGGGACGCCCGCCATGGCGGTAACGCTAAAAACAATCCAAAGCGAAGAAGTCGAACCCAACATCGACTGGTACCAGGGGCAAGTCCCCCAACTCCAGGCCGGTGAACAGGCCAAGGCTGTGGAACATAAGCTCTTGGAGATCAAGGTCAGCAACAGCTTGACCCTGGGTTTCGAGGGCCACCTGGAGACGGTACCCATGCCTGGCCAACAGCAAAGCAACCAGGTCTCGCCTGTGGGCCCCTCGTCTGTGGCCTATCAGCTGACCTTGAGCTGGCGCTTCTGAGCTTTTGAACTTCTGACTAAAAATAATACGCTTGCAAAATCGAAGGGCGCCTGGCGCCCTTTTTGCCGTCCAGGCCCTGGTTGCATACTACAGTGGAAGCTTGGCCCACTGGAATGCCGCCACATGATCGCTCTGCCCTACAACCTGGACTTTACCCTGCCCGTGACGGTGGACAGCCATAAGGCCCCCTGGTTCGACAGCCCGGGGGGCGAGGTCAGCCGCTGCCCCCTGGAACGTGAGGCTGCCGAGCATGGCCATGTCACCAGCCTGGTCCGCTACAGCCCAGGGGCTCGCTTCCCGGCCCACAACCACCCCAGGGGCGAGGAGATACTGGTGTTGGAGGGCGTCTTTTCCGACGAAAGTGGCGACTATGGCCCCGGCACCTACCTGCGTAATCCCCCAGGCAGCCGCCATGCCCCCTTCAGCGAAAGCGGCTGCACCCTCTTCGTCAAGCTGGACCAGTTCCAGGACGGCGACGCCAGGCCCCTGGCCATAGACACCAGGCCCTGGCGCTGCGATCCCGGCCTGCCGGTGGAGCTGCCGCTGCACAGTTTCAAGGGCGAATACAGCGCCCTTGTCCGCCTCCAGCAGGGCGCCTCCGCCTGCCTGCCGGCCCTGGAGGGGCAGGTGGAGGCCCTGGTGCTGGCCGGGACCTTGCTGGACGCCAAGGGCCGCTACGGGCCCGGTACCTGGCTGCGGCGCCCTGCCTGGCACGCCTCCGAACTCAAGGTCGCGGGGGATACATTGCTCTTCATCAAGCGGGGGCATTTCCCGGCCCCCTGAACCGCTGGCGGATCCCCTTTTCCTTGCATAGGCTCAGAACATTCGGGCTGTGATGGGCGAAGCATGGCGGGTCAGGGCATAGGTATCGTCAGGCGTATCTACGGGCCCAGGGTCCTGGGCCTGGCCCTGGGTGGCCTATGCGTGGCGGCCGTGCTCTGGGAGCTGCCTACCCCCTGGTGGCTCTGGCTGTTGCTGGCCGCCAATGCCCTGCTCTGGCCCCATATCGCCTACTGGCGCGGCCTGCACCATCCCCATCCTTACCGGGCAGAGCAGCAGCACCTGCTGCTGGATGCGTTGCTGGGCGCCGCCTGGGTGCCGCTGATGGGCTTCAACGCCCTGCCCTCGGCGCTGATCCTGGTGATGCTGGGCATGGACAACGTCGCCATGGGCGGCCCCCGGCTCTTCCTCAAGGGCCTGGCCGGCCAGGCGCTGGTGGTCGCCCTCATGGTGGCGGCCGGGGCCTGGCATTGGCAGTGGCGCACCCAGCCGGAGCAGGTGCTCTGGTGCCTGCCCATGTTGGCCACCTACCCCTTGATGATCGGCGCCATCACCCATAGGTTGTCCCTGCGCTTAAGCCGCCAGCGCAAGGAGATCGAACACTTGAGTCACCTGGACGGCCTTTCCGGCCTCTACACCAAGAGCTACTGGGAGGAACTGGTGCGCCGGGAATTTCGCCGCAGTCAGCAGCTTGGGGTGCCGGCCAGCCTGGTGTTGTTGGACATAGACCACTTCAAGGCCATCAACGACAACTTCGGCCACCAGGTGGGAGACAGCTGTATCCAGCAGCTGGCGACCCTGATGGGCCTGCAACTGCGGCCCCAGGACAAACTGGGACGCTGGGGCGGCGAGGAATTCGGCCTGCTGCTGCCCGGCACCCCAGCTGACTCTGCGGTGCTGATCGCCGAGCGCATCCGCCACATGGTGGCAGATGTTTCCCGCGGCAATACCCCCATGACGGTGAGCGCCGGCGTGGCCAGCCTGGGCCCGGCCCTGGCCGATTACCGCGCCTGGATCGGGGAGGCGGACAGGCGCCTCTACAAGGCCAAGCAGACGGGCAGGGACAAGGTGGTGGCCACATAAAAAAACGGCGCCATCAGGCGCCGTTTTTCAAGGTCACAGGGCTCAGCTGCCGGAACGGGAGGCGCGTTTGCGGTCGTTCTCGGTCAGGTGGCGCTTACGGATACGGATGCTCTGGGGGGTGACTTCCACCAGCTCGTCGTCGTCGATGAATTCCATGGCGCGTTCCAGGGTCATCTTGATCGGCGGCACCAGGGTCAGGGCTTCGTCGGTACCGGCGGCACGCATGTTGGTGAGCTGCTTGCCCTTGAGGCAGTTGACGGTCAGGTCGTTGTCACGGCTGTGGATGCCGATCACCTGGCCTTCGTAAACCTCGGCGGCGTGGCCGATGAAGAGGCGGCCGCGCTCCTGCAGGTTGAACAGGGCGTAGGCCAGGGCCTTGCCGGTGGCGTTGGAGATCAGCACGCCGTTGTTGCGCTGGCCTATGTTGCCACCCTTGTGGGGACCGTAGTGGTCGAAGCTGTGGTACATCAGGCCGGTACCGGAGGTCATGGTCATGAAGTCGGTCTGGAAACCGATCAGGCCACGGGCCGGGATGATGAAGTCGATACGGACGCGGCCCTTGCCGTCGATGTCCATGTTGCGCAGCTCGGCTTTACGCAGGCCAAGGGCCTCCATGACGCCGCCCTGGGTCTGTTCTTCCACGTCCACGGTCAGGGTTTCGAAGGGCTCTTCCTTCTCGCCTGCCTCGTTGGTGCGCAGGATGACCTGGGGACGGGAAACGGCCAGCTCGAAGCCTTCACGGCGCATGTTCTCGATCAGCACGCCCAGGTGCAGTTCGCCGCGGCCGGAGACGCGGAAGGTATCCGGATCCTGGGTCTCTTCGACGCGCAGGGCCACGTTGTGCTTGAGCTCCTGGGTCAGGCGGTCGAGGATCTGGCGGGAGGTCACGAACTTGCCTTCCTTGCCGGCGAAGGGCGAGGTGTTGACGCAGAAGTTCATGGTGACGGTGGGCTCGTCCACGGTCAGGGCCGGCAGGGCCTCGAGGGCATTGACGTCACAGACGGTGTCGGAGATCTTCAGCTCGCCGAGGCCGGTGATGGCGACGATGTCGCCGGCGGTGGCTTCGGTGGTCTCGAAGCGGTCGAGGCCCATGTAGCCCAGCACCTGGCCGACCTTGCCGTTACGCTTGGTGCCGTCGGCGCCCAGTACGGTCACCTGCTGGCCGACCTTGACCTTGCCGCGCTTGATGCGGCCTATGCCGATAACGCCCACGTAGGAGCTGTAGTCCAGCTGGGAGATCTGCATCTGCAGGCCGCCGTCCAGGTCGACGTCCGGGGGGGAGACCTTCTCGACGACGGTCTCGAAGAGGGCGGTCATGTCGGCACCCACTTCGCTGTCGGACTTGCTGGCCCAGCCGTTAAGGGCAGAGGCGTAGACGATGGGGAAGTCCAGCTGCTCGTCGGTGGCACCCAGGTTGTCGAACAGGTCGAAGACCTGGTCGATGACCCAGTCGGGACGGGCGCCGGGCTTGTCGATCTTGTTGATGACCACGATCGGCTTGAGGCCTTGGGCGAAGGCCTTCTGGGTCACGAAACGGGTCTGGGGCATGGGGCCTTCCTGGGCGTCCACCAGCAGCAGCACCGAGTCGACCATGGACAGTACCCGCTCTACCTCGCCACCGAAGTCGGCGTGTCCGGGAGTGTCGACGATGTTGATGCGGAACTCTTCGCCAGCGGGGGAAGTCCAGCGGATGGCGGTGTTCTTGGCCAGAATGGTGATGCCGCGCTCACGCTCCTGGTCGTTGGAGTCCATCACACGCTCGGCCATCTCGCCACGGCTTTCCAGGGTGCCGGATTGGGACAGCAGCTTGTCTACCAGGGTGGTCTTGCCATGGTCGACGTGCGCGATGATCGCTACGTTACGAAGTTGTTGAATTTGCATAACTTTTCCAGGAGTGATGGGAGTGCACAGTAATGAGCACCGTTCTGGGATGAACAGGACCCCAGATGAAAAAATGGCCGCTATTGTACTCAAGCCACATGACTTTAACAGTACCCAGCGTAAACTGATTTCGGTACCTGTGATCTCGGTTTGCACCAACATGGTGCAAGTTGCGATCCGTCATGGTGCAAGTCCCGGGGCTATTGGCCGGGGGCTTTCTCATTTTGCTCTTAAAAAACAAGTAATTGGCAACTTGGCAAGGGATTTGTAGCAGAGAGGCCATCGATGCCCCAGCCAGGCGTCAACTACATCCAACCGGAGGCTTTTTTCCATGTCCGTTGAGCACATTCTCGATCTCATCAAAGAACACGAAGTGAAATTTGTCGACCTGCGTTTCACCGACACCAAGGGCAAGGAGCAGCACGTCTCCATCCCTCACCACCAGGTGGACGTGGATTTCCTGGAAGACGGCAAGATGTTTGACGGTTCCTCCATCGCCGGCTGGAAACACATCAACGACTCCGACATGGTGCTCAAGCCCGACCTGAACACCGCCGTCATGGACCCCTTCACCGAAGAGGCCACCCTGATCCTGCGCTGCGACATCCTCGAGCCCGCCACCATGCAGGGCTATGATCGCGACCCGCGCTCCGTGGCCAAGCGCGCCGAGGCCTACCTGAAGTCCACCGGCATCGCCGACACAGTGCTGTTCGGCCCCGAGCCGGAGTTCTTCATGTTCGACGACGTCCGTTTCGGCGCCGACATGTCCGGCTGCTTCTACAAGCTCGACTCCGACGAAGCCTCCTGGAACACCGGCCGTGAATACGAAGGCGGCAACAAGGGCCACCGCCCCATGACCAAGGGTGGTTACTTCCCGGTCGCCCCCGTCGACTCCGCCCAGGACATCCGTTCCGCCATGTGTATGGTGATGGAAGAGATGGGCCTGGTCGTTGAAGCCCACCACCATGAAGTGGCTACCGCCGGCCAGAACGAAGTGGCCACCCGCTTCAACACCCTGACCACCAAGGCCGACGAGATCCAGATCTACAAGTACGTGGTGCACAACGTCGCCCACGCCTACGGCAAGACAGCCACTTTCATGCCCAAGCCCATCGTCGGCGACAACGGCTCCGGCATGCACTGCCACCAGTCCCTGAGCAAAGATGGCAAGAACATCTTCGCTGGCGACAAGTACGGCGGCCTCTCCGAAGAAGCCCTCTACTACATCGGCGGTATCATCAAGCACGCCAAGGCCCTGAACGCCTTCTGTAACGGCTCCACCAACTCCTACAAGCGTCTGGTGCCCGGCTTCGAGGCCCCGGTCATGCTGGCCTACAGCGCCCGCAACCGCTCCGCTTCCATCCGCATCCCCCACGTGGCCAGCCCCAAAGCCCGCCGCATCGAGGTGCGCTTCCCCGACCCGACCGCCAACCCCTACCTGGCCTTCGCCGCCATGATGATGGCCGGCCTGGACGGTATCCAGAACAAGATCCACCCCGGCGACGCCATGGACAAGGACCTCTACGACCTGCCCGCCGAAGAAGCGGCCGAGATCCCCACCGTTGCCGCCAGCCTGGAAGAGGCCCTGTCCTGCCTGGACAGCGACCGTGAGTTCCTGACCCGCGGCGGCGTCTTCACCGACGAGGCCATCGACGCCTACATCGGCCTGAAGAAAGCCGAAGCCCAGCGTGTCGCCATGACCACTCACCCGGTGGAATTCGAGCTCTACTACAGCGTTTAACAACACCGACAATAGCTGCTTGCGTGTTGGGCCCGCCTTTATGGCGGGCTTTTTTGTGGCCGGGGCCGGCATACAAAATGTGCTTCTGCCATGGACAAAAAGCCCATCTGGGTTTTAGCTGGACTCAGATACCCGGAGGGAAAGGACCATGAGACCACTGCTTTGCCTGTTGTTGGCCATCGTTGCCGGCAGTCTGAGCGCCGCAGAGCCTGCCAAGATCTACAGCTGGAAGGACGAGAAGGGGGTTGTGCACTATTCGGACAAACCCCATGTCAACGCCAAGGAAGTGGTAGTGGAGGATTCACAGCAGTTCGCCATACCCAAGGCCAACCCCGACGTGCTCAAGCCGGAAGAGCCGGCCGCCACCGGCGTGCAGTGGGCCATCAGCATCGCCAGCCCGGGCGAGGAAGAGACGGTGCGGGACAACGAAGGCCGGCTGCAGGTGGACGTTCAGGTGGCCCCCGGCATGGAGCGGGGCCAGCGGGTGCAACCCTTCCTGGACGGCCAGCCCTTCGGCCCGGCCCGCACCATACCCGCCTTTGAACTCAAGGACATAGAGCGCGGAGAGCACAAGCTCAAGATCCAGCTCATCGACCATGACAACAAGATCCTCGCCGAGAGCAAGGAGCGCACCTTCTTCATGCACAAGGCCAGCGCCCTCAGCCCGGCCCGCAAGGGCGGCAACTGAGCCAAGGCGCCGCCCAAAGCCAGCAAAGAGCCCCCTAGCCAGGGGGCTTTTTTTTCCCTAAACTGGCTTTGCACCAAATTGGTGCAATCTGGAGGTGCCCTTGGATAAACAGCAGGTGCTGGACAACCTCACCACTGGGGTGGTGCTGGTGGACGAGCAATTGAGGGTCCGCTACCTCAACACCGCCACCGAATCCCTGTTGGGGGTCTCCCGGCTCAAGAGCCAGGGCCATCCCCTGGAGGAATTGCTGGGGGACAGGCTGACCCTGGGCCGCTTCCAGGAAACCCTGGACTCAGGCCAGGGTTTCATCGACGCCGACTGCGAACTGGGCCCTGTGCACGTGGAGCTGGCCGTGTCCATCCTCGACGGCGAGGCGCGCTTCCTCATCATAGAGCTGACTCCCATAGACCAGCTCAAGCGCCTCTCCCAGGACGCCTTCCACCAGGTCCAGCAGCAGGCCAGCCAGGAGATACTGCGCGGCCTGGCCCACGAGATCAAAAACCCCCTCGGCGGCCTGCGCGGCGCCGCCCAGCTGCTGGCCCTGGAGCTGACCGCCTCCCAGCGCGAATACACCGACCTCATCCTGGCCCAGGTGGACCGCCTCACCCAACTGGTGGACCGGCTGCTGGGCCCCAAGCAGGGCCCCCAGCGCAGCCCCGTCAACATCCACCAGATCCTGGAAAGGGTCCGCACTCTGGTCGGCCTGCAGAAGCCCGAAGGGGTCAAGCTGGTGCGGGACTACGACCCTTCGCTGCCGGACATGGCGCTGGACGTCGGCCAGATAGAGCAGGCGCTGCTCAACGTGGTGCAGAATGCCGTCCAGGCCCTGGGCAGCAGCGGCACCGTCATATTGCGCTCCCGGGTCGCCTCCGGGGTGACATTGCAGGGCAGCCGCCACCGCATGGTGGCCCGCATCGACATCGAGGACGACGGCCCAGGGGTGCCTGACAAGCTCAAGGACACCCTCTTCTATCCCCTGGTCACGGGCCGGGCCGATGGCTCAGGCATGGGCCTGGCCATAGCCCAGTCCCTGGTGGCCTTGCACGGTGGCCGCATCGAACTGGAGTCTCGGCCGGGCCGGACCCTCTTTTCCCTCTTCCTGCCCATGGAGGAAAGCTGATGAAAGTCTGGGTTCTCGACGACGACGCCGCCATCCGCTGGGTGCTGGAGCGGGCCCTAGGCCAGCAGAAGATGGAGGTGGTCACCTTCCTGGACGCCCGCAGCCTGCTGGACGCCCTGGCCCAGGATGAGCCAGACGTGCTGATAACGGACGTGCGGATGCCGGGCATGGACGGCATGGCCCTGACCGAGGCCCTGCAGCAGAGCCACCCCGGCCTGCCTGTGATCATCATGACGGCCCACTCGGACTTGGATACGGCCGTCAGCGCTTACCAGACCGGGGCCTTCGAATACCTGCCCAAGCCCTTCGACCTCGACGAAGTGGTGGCCCTGGTGCGCCGGGCCGCCGCCCACAAGCCGGCCCCCGAACCGGCCCAGGTGCAGCCGGCCAGCCTGCCGGAACTGGTGGGGGAGGCCCCGGCCATGCAGACGGTGTTCAGGGCCATAGGGCGGCTGTCCCGCTCCTCCGTGTCTGTGCTGATCAACGGCCAGAGCGGCACCGGCAAGGAGCTGGTGGCCCGCGCCCTGCACCGCCACAGCCCCCGCGCCAAGGGCGCCTTCGTGGCCATCAACATGGCCGCCATACCGGCGGAACTGATCGAATCCGAGCTGTTTGGCCATGAGAAGGGGGCCTTCACCGGCGCCGCCGGCCAGCGCCAGGGCCGCTTCGAACAGGCCGACGGCGGCAGCCTCTTTCTGGACGAGATAGGGGACATGCCCCTTTCCGCCCAGACCCGGCTGCTGCGGGTGCTCCAGGAGGGCCAGTTCTACCGGGTCGGCGGCGCCACGGCGGTCAAGGTGGACGTGCGCATCATCGCCGCCACCCACCAGGATCTGGAGAAGGGGGTCAGGGGCGGCCGCTTCCGTGAGGACCTCTTCCACCGCCTCAACGTCATCCGCATCCAGCTGCCGCCGCTCGCCGAGCGGCGCGAGGACATTCCCAAGCTGGCCGAATATTTCCTGGCCCGCATCGCCGCCGAGCTGCAGACCCCGGAGCGGCACCTGCACCCGGATACGGTGGAACGGCTGGTGAGCCTGCCTTGGCCGGGCAATGTGCGCCAGCTGGAGAACTGCTGCCGCTACCTGACGGTGATGGCCGCCGGCCAGGAGATCCTGCCGGCCGACCTGCCGGACGATCTGGATCCCAAGGCCGCGGCGTTGGACTGGGTGGAGGAACTCAAGGCCTGGGCCGACCAACTGCTCACGGCCGGCAACCAGGGGGTGGCGGGGGATGCCCAGAAGATGCTCGAAGAAGCCCTGATCGAAGTGGCCCTCAAGCATTCCAAGGGCCACAAGCAGGACGCCGCCAAGCGCCTGGGCTGGGGCCGCAACACCCTGACCCGTAAGCTGGCGGGGGACGCCTAATCGGGGATGCCTAGGCCGGGAAGGCCAGGCTGACGGCGAAGCCCCCCTCAGCCGGGCTCTCGGCCCGGATCTGGCCGCCGTGGGCCAGCATGATCTGCCTGGCCAGGCTCAGCCCCACCCCTGAGCCGCCGACCTTGGTGGTGAAGAAGGGCACGAACAGCTGCTTGAGGGCGCCAGGCGCCACCCCAGGGCCGTTGTCCGCCACCACCAGCCTGACCCTGCTGTCCTGATCCCGCCAGGCGCGGATCGCCAGCCTGGCCTTGGGTTGGCTGGCCAGGGCCTGGATGGCGTTGCGCACCAGGTTGATCAGCAGCTGCTCCAACTGGGCCCTGTCCCCCTCGACATTCAGCGCCGGCGCCAGCTCCAGGGCCAGCTCCAGCCCCGCCAGCTCCTCGCGGTGCAGCGCCAGCACCCCCTGCACCCAGTCCGCCACCGACAGCGGCGCCACCTTGGGCGGCGGCAGCCGGCTCAGCTGCTGGAAGTCGTCCACGAAACCGGCCAGGCCCCTGGCCCGGCGCCTGATGGTGGCCAGGGCTTCGCCGAGGTCCTGTCTGTCCTCGGCCTCCAGCTCGCCGTCCGCCACCAGCGCCTGGGCCGACTCGGCCAGGGAGGCGATGGGGGCCATGGAGTTGCGGATCTCGTGGGTCAGCACCTGCACCATCTGCAGCCAGGCTTGCTGCTGCTGCTGTTCCAGCTCGGGGGCTATGTTCTGCATCGTCACCAGTTGCAGTGCCTGACCCTGGATCAGGTTGCGGCTGACCTGCACCTTGAGCTGCTGTTCGCCCCAGTCCAACATGGCCTGGTCCTGGCTGCCGGCCTGCGCCAGGAAGCGGGCCAGGTTGTGGGCCTTTTCCGGCAGGGCGGCCAGGCTGGCCGGCACCGCCTGGCCCAGCAGGGCGCGAAAGGCCCTGTTGTGGCGTACCAGGGCGCCGTCCTCTGCCACCAGCAGCACCGCCGTGTCCAGCCGCTCCAGCACCGCCTCCAGGAACAGGGCCTGGCGTTCTTCCCGGTGCTGGCTCTGGCGCATCTGCTTGGCCAACTGGTCCAGGCGCTGCTGCACCAGGGGGTCGGCCAGGGCCGCCAGCTCCCCCGCCGGCAGGTCGCCGGCCAAGGCGGCCCGCAGCAGCTGGCCCTGGCGGTCCAGTTGCTGTTGCCCCTGCCGCCAGGCCAGCCAGCCGCAACCAAACGCCAGCAGCGCCAGCAGCAGGGGCGTGGCTCGGTAGGGGGTGCTGAGGGCCAGCCACAGGGCCAGGGTCACCAGGACGCCGGCCCCCAGCTGCAGGGCCAGCAGGCGCAGTGCCATGCGGTCAGAGGCCATGCTTTTCCAGCCGGCGGTAGAGGGCGGCGCGGGTCAGCCCAAGGGCCTTGGCGGCGTGGCTGATGTTGCCCTGGTGCTGGGCCAGGGCCTGCTCTATGGCCTGCTGCTCCAGCTGTCCCAGGTTGAGCTGAGCCTCCGCGGTTTCCTGTGCCTGCTCAGGGACCGGCGTCAGATCCAGCAACTTGCCGTCCAGGGGGCCGTCGCCGGAGAGGATCACCAGCCGTTCCAGGCAGTGCTGCAGCTCCCGCACGTTGCCGGGCCAGGGATGGGCCGAGAGCCTCGCCAGCAGATCCTGGGGCAGCGCCTGGCGCCGCCGCTGGTACCTGTCCTGGTAGTGGGCCAGGAAATGGGCCGCCAGCAGGGGGATGTCTTCGCGGCGCTCCCGCAGGGGCGGCAGCCTGATGGTGACGGTGTTGATGCGGTAGAGGAGATCCTGGCGGAAGTCGCCGGCCGCGACCCTGGCCTCCAGATCCTCGTTGGTGGCGCAGACGAGACGGATGTCGATATCCAGGGGTTGGCTGGCGCCAAGGGGCTGGATCTGGCGGTTCTGCAGGGCCGCCAGCAGCTTGCTCTGCTGGGCCAAAGGCAGGTTGCCCAGTTCGTCGAGGAAGAGGGTGCCGCTCTGGGCCTGCTGGAAGCGGCCGGGCCTGTCGGCCTTGGCGTCGGTGAAGGCGCCTTTCTTGTGGCCGAACAGCTCGGATTCGATGAGGCTCTCGGCCAGGGCGCCCATGTCCACCCCCACGAAAGGGGCTGCGCTGCGCCTGGATGCCTGGTGCAGGGCCCTGGCCACCAGCTCCTTGCCGGTGCCGCTCTCGCCGGTGATCAGCACGTTGGCGTCTGTGGGGGCTACCATGGCCAGGGTCGCCTGGACCTTGGCCATGGCCTGGCTCACGCCGATAAAGGCGGGGTCGGCTGCGGTCTTTGGCTTGGCCTGCTTAGCCTTGGCCATGGCCGCCGCCAGGGTGTCCAGCAGCCTGGCGTTGTCCCAGGGCTTGGTGACGAAGTCGGCGGCGCCGGCCTTCATGGCCTCCACCGCCAGTTCCAGCTCGCCGTAGGCCGTCATCATCACCACCTGGGTGTCGGGATGGCTGGCCAGGATCTGGCGCAGGTAATGGAGCCCTTCCTCGCCGCTGGCGGCATCGCGGCTGAAATTCATGTCCAGCAGCACCAGGGGGTAAGGGGCCTGGGCCATGAGCACCGGCAGCTGGCGCGGATCTGTGGTGGTCTGCACCCCGGCGTAGTGCTTCTTCAGCAGCAGCCGGGTGGCGGTCAAAATGTCCGGGTTGTCGTCCACCACCAGTATCTGGCCGGGGTCCTTGTCCATAGTGCTCATTCTCCTTCTTCCTGGCCTCATCATAAGCAAAAACCCTTTTAAATAAAGCGCTTGTAACTGTCCGATAACGGACAGTCGCACTGTTCGCCAGCGGACACTCATGGCGAACCTCAAGAGGATGTCTATCGCAAGCGTCTGTAAAACAATGAAATTTTAGTTGGCACGCTAATGGCAATGGGAAAGGCAGGACTTCTCGGACACAGGACAAGCAAGATGGACCAACAGCTCAGCCCCCGCCCCCAATGGCGCCGTTTCTGGCCCCTGGCCCTGCTGGCGCCCCTGGCCCTGGCCACCGCCTGGGCCATGACGGCCCAAGACCAGGGCAAGAGCCTGACCCTGGACAAGGCCGGGCTGCGCCTGGCCAAGGTGGAGCGGCGCACTTTGAGTGCCTCGGTACAGCTGCGCGGCCAGGTGCAGGCCAGGCGCACCATCTACCTGGACGCCATAGAGGGCGGTCGGGTGGAGAAACGCCTGGTGGAGGCCGGCACCCAGGTCAAGAAGGGCCAGCCCTTGGTGGAGCTGTCCAATTCGGCGTTGCAGCTGAGCGTCATCAGCCGCGAGGCGGACGTCTCGGAGCAGCTCAACAACCTGCGTAACACCCAGCTGAGCATGGAAACCGAGCGCCTCAACCTCAAGGGCCAACTGCTGGAGTTGGACCACCAGATAGCGACCCTGGAACGCCAGGTGAAGCAGCAGCAGGAGCTGAAGCGCAAGGCCTTCGTTTCCGACGATCTCTACCAACAGACCCAGGAATCCCTGGCCTACTACCGCCAGAAGCGGGAGCTGACGTTGGCCCGCCAGCAACAGAACGACGCCATTCGCCAGGTGCAGCTGGCGCAGCTGGAGGAGAGCAGCAAGCAGCTGCAAAGCAACCTGGCCGTGGCCCGCCAGAACCTGGAGAACCTCACCATAAAAGCGCCGGCCGACGGCTTCCTCAGCGTGCTGGAGGCCGAGCAGGGCGAATCCAAGGCCCCCGGCAGCCGCCTTGGCCAGCTGGATCTCACCGACGGTTTCAAGGTCAAGGCCCTGGTGGACGAGTACTACCTCAGTCAGGTGCAGCCCGGCATGAAGGCCCTGGCGAGCCAGGACGGCCAACCCCTGTCCCTGGTGGTGACCAAGGTCTCTGGCCGGGTGGAGAACAACCAGTTCGAAGTGGAGCTGGGTTTCGAAGGCGAGGCGCCAAAAGGGTTGCGCCTGGGCCAGTCCCTGAACCTGGAGCTGCGCCTGGAAGAGGCGCAGCGCCTGGCCCTGGCCATCCCCAAGGGCCCCTTCCTGCAGCAGACAGGCGGCAACTGGATCTTCACCCTGGACGACGACGGCCAGGGCGCCCACAGGGCCAACATAGTGCTGGGTAAGCGCAGCGGTGACTGGCTGGAAGTGAAATCCGGCCTGGCCGAAGGCGAGCAGGTGGTACTCAACGGTTACCAAAACCTCCAAGACACTGCAGTATTGCATTTCAACTAAGGACAGCAACCATGATCAAACTGGAAAACCTCAGCCGCGTCTTTCGCACCGAAAGTGTCCTGACCCAGGCCCTGAACGACATCAACCTGACCGTCAAACCCGGTGAATTCGTGGCCATCATGGGCCCCTCAGGCTGCGGCAAATCCACCCTGCTTAACACCCTGGGGATGCTGGACAGCCCCAGTGGCGGCCATTACTACTTCCAGGGCAAGGACATCGCCGGCTATGGCGAGAGCCAGTTGGCGGCCCTGCGCAAGGCCAAGCTGGGTTTCGTGTTCCAAAGCTTCAACCTGATCGACGAGCTGTCCGTGTTTGAGAACGTCGAGCTGCCGCTCCTGTACCAGAAGCTGCCAAGGGCCGAGCGCAAGGCCAGGGTGGAGGCCATGCTGGAGCGCATGAACATCAGCCACCGCCGCGACCACCTGCCCCAGCAGCTGTCTGGCGGCCAGCAGCAGCGGGTGGCGGTGGCCAGGGCCCTGGTGATAGAGCCGGCGCTGATCCTGGCCGACGAACCCACGGGCAACCTGGACTCGGTCAACGGTGAAGAAGTGATGGCCATGCTGGCCGAGCTGAACCGCCAGGGCGCCACCATCGTCATGGTGACCCACTCCGAAGAGCACGCTGCCTTCGGTACCCGCATATTGCGGCTGCGGGACGGCCAGATAGTGGCGGACCTGCCCAGCGAGGTGAAACGTTATGCTTAACAATTACCTGCGCACCGCCGCCCGGGCCCTGGCCAAGCAGAAGCTGCACCTGGGCCTGAACCTCTTCGGCCTCTCGGTGGGCCTGGCCGCCACCCTGCTGATCCTGCTCTGGGTCAGCCAGGAGCTGAGCTTCGACCGCATGCAGCCCAAGGCCGCCCAGACCTACAGGGTCAGCCAGGAATTCGTCGAGATGGGGGTATCTGTTCCGGTGATCTCCCCCGTCTTCGCCGACAAGCTGGTGGCCAATTTCCCCCAGGTGGCGGCGTCCACCCAACTGGGCCATATCCAGAGCCCCATGAACACCGTCACCCTGGGCACTGAGCCCTACAACCTTAACGGCTTTGTGGCGGCGGACCCGCGCCTGACCGACTTCTTCGCCTTCAACGCCCTGGAGGGCAGCCTGGCCGAGGTGCTGGCCAGCCCCAACAAGCTGGCCCTGTCCAGCCGCCAGGCCAAGCGGCTGTTCGGCCAGGCATCCCCCCTGGGGCGCCAACTGCTCTGGCAGGGCCAGCCCCTGACGGTGGCCGCCGTCTTCGCCGATCTGCCCGAGAACAGCCACCTGGGCGTGGACGCCGTTACCGGCCTGGCCTCGATGCGGGCCAGGGGCCTGGACAGCATGCTGGACAACCCGGCCATGAACTTCTCCTTCACCTACTTGAGGGTGCCGGATCCCAAGGCGGTGCCTGCCCTGGAGCAGGGCATCACCGACCTCATCAACGGCCTGGCCTATGACGGCCAGAAGATAGTGCGGGCCAAGCTGCGGCCCCTGACCGACATCCATCTCCATTCCCAGCAGCTGGTGGAGATGAAGACCAACGGTTCGGCCCAATCGGTGTGGATGGGCATGGGCCTGGCCGCCTTCATACTGCTGGTGGCCTGCTTCAACTTCATCAACCTGGCCACGGCCCGCTCCGGCCTGCGCGCCAAGGAAGTGGGGGTGCGCAAGGCCCTGGGCGCCAGCCGCGGCCAACTGGTGGCCCAGTTCCTCACCGAGTCTGTGCTGCTGACGGCCCTGGCTACCCTGCTGGCCTGCGTCTGGGTGGAGCTGTCGTTGCCGGCCTTCAACCAGATGATGAACAGCCAGCTGGTGCTGGATTACAGCGGCCCCTTGGGGCTGATGTTGCCGGCCCTGGTGCTGCTGGTGGGCCTCCTGGCCGGGGCCTACCCCGCCTTCTACCTGTCGGCCTTCAACCCGGCCAAGGTGCTCAGTGGCGACCTTATCCGCGGCCAGGGTTCCATCCGGCTGCGCAAGGGGCTGGTGTGGCTGCAGAGCGCCATCAGCATAGGGCTGCTGGTCTGCACCTGCGCCCTCTACACCCAGCTCCAGTACAACCAGAGCCGTCCCCTTGGCTATGGCAAGGACCAGGTGCTGGTGGCCAAGGATCTGCCGGCCAAACTGTACGAAATGGGGGACCGGCTGGCCGGCCAGTTGGACAAGGTGTCCGGGGTGCGCAACTGGACCATAGTCGACCATAACCCCACCGAAGGGCTGCGGATCTTCCGCACCGTCACCAGCAACGGCCAAAAGATGGAGTTCGTGGGCATGGTGGGGGCCGGTTTCGATCTGGTGAAGACCCTGGATCTCAAGCTGCTGGCCGGCCGCGACTTCGAGCGCCGCTTCCAAGGCGACTGGTACAACAAAGACAGCCACAGCCTGGCGGTGATCATCAACCGCCAGGCCAGCCTGCAGGCTGGCTTTGCCAGCCCGAGGGACGCATTGGGCCAGGACTGGCTGCTGGGCGACAACCAGCACGGCAAAGTGGTGGGCGTTGTGGAAAACCTCAAACTGGGGGCCAACACCGAGGCGGTCAAACCCATGTTCTTCGCCCTGGGGCTGACCAATTCGGTGTCGGTGGAGCTCTTGGCCCGCTTCGAAGACAGGAAGGTGCCGGCCCTGGTGGACAACCTGACTGTACAGCTGCAGCGGCTGCTGCCCGGGCAGGTGATCGACATCGGTTTCCTGGACAGCCAGTTCCAGGCCCTCTTCGACCAACAGCGCCGCCAGCAGCGTCTGCTGCTGTCCTTCAGCAGCCTGGCCATATTGCTGACCTGCGTCGGCCTCTTCGGCCTGGCCGCCTTCAGCTGTGAGCGCCGCACCAAGGAGATAGCGGTGCGCAAGGTGCTGGGGGCCTCGAGGGGTCAACTGGTGGCGCTGATCGGCAGGGAATTCCTGGCGCTGGTGCTGGCCGGCAGCCTGCTGGCCTGGCCCCTGTCCTGGTGGGCCATGAACGATTGGCTGGGCCATTTCGCCGAGCGCATCAGCCTGCAGCCCCTCTGGTTTCCCCTGGCGACGGCGGCCATGATGTTGCTTGCCGGCGCCACAGTGGCAGTGCTGGCGCTCAAGGCCGCCTCGGCCAAGCCGGCCCTGGCCCTGCGCTACGAATAAGGCGGGTAAAAATGCGTAAAGGGGCTTGGGTTGTCGCCGGGAGCCGTTAGGATGTGAGCATGACCAAGATCCTCATCATCGACGACGACACCAGCCTCTGCGAGCTGCTGGGCGACTACCTCAAGGGCAACGGCTTCGACGTGGCCCTGGCCCACGACGGCCCCAGCGGCCTGGCCCAGGCCCTGGGCGGCAGCCCCGATCTGGTGCTGCTGGACGTGATGCTGCCGGGGCTGGACGGCTTCGGGGTGCTCAAGGGCATCCGCCAGAAGAGCCAGGTGCCGGTGCTGATGCTGACCGCCCGCGGCGACGAGGTGGACAGGGTACTGGGCCTGGAGCTGGGGGCCGACGATTACGTGGCCAAGCCCTTTTCCCACCGCGAACTGGTGGCCCGCATCCAGGCCATATTGCGGCGCCTCAACCCCGTTACCCAGGCGGTGGGGGCCCTGGACCTGCAGCCGGAACGGCTGGAGGTGCGCTACCACGGCGCACTGCTGGATCTCACCGCCGCCGAGTTCCGGGTGCTGGCCGTGCTCTTCGAGCGCAGCGGCGAGGTGGTCAGTAAGGAAGACATCTGCCAGCAGGCCTTCGGCCGCCGGTTGCAGCCCTTCGACCGCCATATCGACATCCACGTATCCCATATCCGCAAGAAGATGGCCGACGTCAGCCCAGACCCGGTGATCCGCACCCTGCGCGGCGTCGGTTACCAGCTGATCACGGAGTCCCCATGAGGCTGCCCGGCCTCGGTTGGCTGACCGGTTTCGCCGGCCGCCTCTTCCTCTGGTTCTGGCTGGTGCTGACCCTGATGCTGCTGGCCAACGTCCAGCTGAGCCACCAGCTGCGCGACCGCGAGGAGCTGCGTCCCCCCGAACCCCCGGAAATGGCCGAGCTGGCCCAGGTGCGCGACCGTCTCGACCGCTTCGCCGACAGGCCCCTGCTGGCCCTGAAGCGGACCGAGATCAGCCGTTTCCTGATGTTGTTCGACCCGCAAAGCCTGCAGCCCCTGGAGCGCCGCCACAGGCCAGGGCATTGGCGGATCCCCGAACTGGTGGCCTCGGACCATATCCAGGTCTTGGAGCAGGGCCCTCTGCGTGCCATAGGCCCCTTCGAGATAGCGACCCGGGACGGCCCAGTGCTGGCTATCTGGATGATGCCGCCCAGGCCCATGGGCCCCTGGGAGCGCTTCTGGCAGGGACCCTCCTGGATCCGTTTCGCTACTTCCCTGCTGCTGGTGCTGGGCTTGAGCCTGGGGCTGGCGGCCTGGCTGGCCAAGCCGGTCAGGCAGCTGTCCATTGCCGCCAGGCGCCTGGGGGACGGCGACCTCAAGACCAGGGTCAAGCCCGGCAGCGGCGAGCTGGGCCAGCTGGGCCGCGATTTCAACGCCATGGCCGACAAGCTGGAGGCCTTGTTGGCTTCCCAGAAGCGGCTGCTGGCGGACGTGTCCCACGAACTGCGCTCACCCCTGACCCGGCTCAAGCTGGCGTCGGCGCTGATGGCCGAGCAGCAGGGGGAGCACAAGTACCTGGAGCGCATCGAGAAGGAGTGCGACACCCTGGAGCACCTCATCGATCAGGTGCTGACCCTCTCAAGGCTGGAGGCCACCCTCTACCAGGAGCCGCCGGAAGAAGGGGACATTGCCGAGCAGGTGGCGTCCAGCGTCCAGGACTGGCGCTTCCAGGCCCCTGACAAGGACATCACCCTGGCGGCGCCGGACAGCGCCGAGGCCCTGTTCAGGCCGCGCCTGCTGCAGCGGGTGCTGGACAACCTGCTGTCCAACGCCTGCCGTTACGGCAGCCATATAGCGGTGAGCCTGGCTCGGAAGGACAAGGGCTGGCTGCTGCGGGTGGAGGACGACGGCCCTGGCGTGCCAGAGGAGATGATGGACAAACTGTTCGAGCCCTTCTACCGGGGCGACCCGGCCAGGGGCCACCAGGGCAAGACGGGGCTGGGGCTGGCCATAGCCCTGGCGGCGGCCAGGGCCCAGGGCGGCGACCTCAAGGTGGGGCGTTCAAGCCTGGGAGGCCTGCGTTTCGAGCTTCAGCTGCCCGAGTGACGGCGGCGCCTCTTGCCGGGCGCCATGGACAGGGGGTCCTGGTGGATGATGACGTCCGCCCCTGGATAGGCCCGCTCCAATGATTTCTCCACTTCGTCGGCCACCCTGTGGGCCTCCATCAGTGACAGCTCGTCGGGCAACTCCAGGTGCATCTGGATGAACTTGGTGGGGCCGGCCTGGCGGGTGCGGATCTCGTGGGCGCCATGCACCATGGGGTGCTCACGGACTATGCGCAGTATGTCTTCCTTCTCTTCTTCCGGTAGTTCCCTGTCCAGCAATGTGTTGCCTGACTCTATGGCGATGCCCGCCGCCGACACCAGTATGTAGACGCCGATCACCAGGGCCAGGGCGCCATCGGCCCATTGATAGCCGTAGGCGGAGGCGCCCAGGGCCGCCAATACCCCGAGGTTCAGCAGCACGTCGGAGCGGTAGTGCAGGGCATCGGCCTTGACCACCTGGGAGCCGGTCTTCTTCACCACGTAGGCCTGGTAGCTGATCAGCATCACCGTCAGCACCAGGGCCAGCAGGGTGACGGTGATACCCACATCGGTCTGGGCCAGGGTCTTGGGATTGATCAGGCGGTCGGCGGCGTTGAAGATCAGCAGCACCGCCGAGCCGGCGATGAAGCCGGCCTGGGCTATGCCGGCCAGGGACTCGGCCTTGCCGTGGCCGAAGCGGTGTTCGTTATCCGCCGGCTGGGTGGCGTAGTGGGCCGCCAGCAGGTTGATGAGGGACGCGGACACGTCCATCAGGGAGTCGGTGAGGGAAGCCAGCATGCTGGCCGAACCCGTGAGGATCCAGGCCAGCAGCTTGCTGATGATGAGGAGGGTGGCGACAAAGGTGGAAGCCAGTGTCGCCTTCTTTACCAGGCGCTTGTATTGATCATTCATCTCGGTCGTGGCGGGAACGCTCTTTACGCATTTCGGCCAGTTTATCCTTCTGCTCCGCTGTTAGCACCTGCATAACGTCGTGGGCCAGCTTCATGTGGGCCAGTTCCATGTCGGCGTGCTCGGCGATCATGGCGCGGGCCTTGGTTTCATCGAAGGCCGGAGCCTCGATCAGCGCCTTCATCTCGTCCCGCTTGGCCTTCATCTGGTCGCGGCTGGGGCGCTTGCCCTTCTGGGCGTCCAGTAGGGCCTGGATCTGGTCCTTCTGGGCCTGGCTCAAGCCCAGCTTATCGGCGAAGTGGGGGCGGAGCAGCATCTGCGCCGGCATGGGGCCTTCCATGCGTGGGCCTCGGTCGTGTTCATGGGCCAGGGCGCCGGCGGACAGGGTCAGGGTGCCGGCCAGGGCCAGGGCGGTGAAAAGGCTTTTCATGGGGGTGTCTCCTGTGATTGACTTCGCTTCCAGATTAGCCAGCGCAATGCAAAGGGGCGTAAGGCCCGGGTAAAGAAGGGTAAAGATGCTCAACATCGTTTTGTTCCAACCGGAGATCCCCCCCAACACCGGCAACATCATCCGCCTCTGCGCCAACAACGGCTGCAAGCTGCACCTGGTCAAGCCTCTGGGATTCGTCTGGGACGACAAGCGCCTGCGCCGGGCTGGCCTGGACTATGACGAGTTCGCCGAAGTCGCCCAGCACGACAGCCTGGCCGCCTGCCTGGCGAGCCTCGGCAATCCCAGGGTCTTTGCCTGCACCACCAAGGGCAGCAGGCCCCACTCCGAGCCCAGTTACCAGGAAGGGGACGTGCTGCTGTTCGGCCCCGAGACCCGTGGCCTGCCCATGGACGTCATCGACAGCCTGCCGCCGGAGCAGCGCATCCGCATCCCCATGCAGGCGCAATCACGCAGCCTCAACCTCTCCAACGCCGTGGCCATCATCAGCTACGAAGCATTGCGCCAGCTGGGTTACCCGGGGTTGGGGTGAGCCCTGCTCAAGGCTGGATGATGGCCAAGGCCCCATTTCAGTGAGCTACGAAGCATTGCGCCAGCTGGGTTACCTGGGGCTGGGGTGAAGCCCTGCTCAAGGCTGGATGATGGCCGAGGCCCCATTTCAGTGAGCTACGAAGCATTGCGCCAGCTGGGGTATCCGGGGCTGGGGTGAAGCCCTGCTCAAGGCTGGATGATGGCCAAGGCTCCATTTCAGTTAGCTACGAAGCATTGCGCCAGCTGGGGTATCCGGGGTTGAGCTGAGCCTCAGCCAAGGAAAAGAAAACCGGCCATCTGGTCGGTTTGTTTTATCCACAGGAAGCCTAGTCGGCGCCGCCCAGGGCCAAGCTGATCGATACCAGGCTGGCGTAGGGTGTCAGGGCATCCTCCAATGACTGGCGGCTTACCAGCAGTTCCACCTGTCCTTTGGCGAAACTGACGTCGTCCGACAGGTCCTTGATGCCGGGGCTGGTTGGCAGCTGGCCAAGCAGCGGCTTGGCCAGCTTGATCCCATGCAAGGGCGAGGGCGCCAGTAGGGGTTCGAGGCGGCTGTTGTCGACCTTGCCGCTGGTGCTGAAGTAGTTGACGCTGTAGTTCTCCATCTCGCAGTTGCGTGACTCCACCACCGCCATGTCGGCGTCCTTATAGAGAACTATTGCCCGGATAAAAGGCTCTTCGCTGTCCTTGCGCAGGCCTTGTTGGTATTGGATGGAGGCGATGTCAGGGCCGCTGAAGTGGAGCTGGACAGGGGACAAGGTACAGGCTAAGGCTTGGGAGCCGGGCCACAGCATCAGCAGGAAAAGAAAAGGCCGTGTCATTTGCATCCTTGCATTTTATGGGGTGGTACATCGGCAGCCTAAGAGGCCTTTATCTAGGCCGGCAAAGGCATATCAGGTATCTGTGTTTGTTGAAAAAGAAAACCGGCCATCTGGCCGGCTTTTTTACTTAAGGGATTCGGATTTGCGTTCCCTTGAAAGCAGGTTGGCAGAGGCTTCCTTGGGGTCGCGCCCTTCATAGAGCACGGCGTAGATCTGCTCGGTGATGGGCATCTCCACTCCCAGGCGCCGGGACAGCTCATAGACTTCCTTGGCGTTGCGGTAGCCTTCCACCACCTGGCCTATCTCGGCCATGGCCTGCTCGGCGCTCTTGCCCTGGCCCAGGGCCAGGCCGAAGCGGCGGTTGCGGGACTGGTTGTCGGTGCAGGTCAGCACCAGGTCGCCCAGGCCCGACATGCCCATGAAGGTGGCCGGATCGGCCCCCAGGGCGGCGCCCAGGCGGGACAGTTCCACCAGGCCACGGGTGATGAGGGCGGTGCGGGCATTGGCGCCGAAACCCAGGCCGTCGGCCATGCCGGCGCCGATGGCGATGACGTTCTTGACCGCGCCACCCAGCTGCACGCCGATGAAGTCCGGGTTGGCGTAGGTGCGCAGCCGCTTTTCGCAGTGCAGCAGATCGGCCAGCCGGTGCATGAAGTCTTCATCCGTGCTGGAGATGGAGATGGCCGTGGGCAGGCCTGCGGCCAGCTCCTTGGCGAAGGTGGGGCCGGAGATCACGGCCAGGGGGATGCTATCTCCCAGCACTTCGCGGGCCGCGTCCTGCAGCAGCCGGCCCGTGTCGGGCTCCAGGCCCTTGGTGGCCCAGGCCACCCTGGCATCGCTGCGCAGGTAGGGTTTCATCTGGGTCAGCACGTCGTCGAAGGCGTGAGAGGGGACCACCACCAAGATGTCGCGGCAGCTGGATACGGCCTTGGCCAGATCCGGCTCCATTTCCAGGCTGTCCGGGAAGGGGATGCCGGGCAGGTAACGGCGGTTCTGCCTTTCACTGGCAAGATCCGCCAGGTGGGCGCTGTTATGCCCCCACAGCAGAATACGGTTGCCATTGCGTGCCAGAGAAATGGCGAGGGCGGTGCCATAAGACCCCGCCCCCAATACGCAAATGGCCGGTTGTGCGGCTGTCATGCGTTTTTCTCAGGCTTAGGCCTGGGCCTCCTCGGAGGCACCCTCGGCCTGTTGGGCCTGGGCGGCGCGCTGCTGCACGTACTGGGCGAACAGGGCGTCGAAGTTGACCGGAGCCAGGTTCAGCGGCGGGAAGGTACCGCGGTTGACCAGGTTGGATACGGCTTCACGGGCATAGGGGAACAGGATGTTGGGAGCGAAGGAACCCAGGGTGTGGGCCAGCTGGGCTTCGGCCATGTTGGCGATGGTGAAGATACCGGCTTGCTGCACTTCGCACAGGAAGGCGGTTTCGCCTTCGATGCTGGTGGTGACGGTCAGGGCCAGAACCACTTCAAAGACATCGTCGGCCAGCTTGTTGGAGCGGGTGTCGAGGTCCAGCTTCACTTCCGGCTTCCACTCTTTCTGGAAAACGGCGGGGGAGTTGGGGGTCTCGAAGGAGATGTCCTTGGTGTAGATACGCTGGATCTGGAATTCGGGGGCCTGTTGGGCGTTGTTCAGTTCTTCAGACATGATTAGAAACCTGTGTGTGTAAAAATGTCGTTTTCGTTATCTTGCGTCGGCGGCGGCACCCAGCAGGGCGTCCAATTGGCCGGAGGCATCCAGGGCCTGGAGGTCGGTGCAACCACCGATCAGTTGGCCGTCGATGAAGATCTGCGGGACCGTGTAGCTCTGGCCGCCGGTCAGGTCCAGCATGTGCTGGCGACGCTCGGCGTCCTTGTCGTTGCAGACTTCTTTGAACAGCTGCCCTTTCTCGTTCAGCAAGGCTTTGGCCCGTACACAGTAGGGGCAACCGGTTTTGGTGTAAATAACGATGTCGGCCATTAAAGACTCCTTAACCTTTTACGGGCATGCCGGCATCTCGCCAGCCCTGAATGCCGCCACTCAGTACAAACAACGACGTGAAGCCGGCCTTGCTGAGCTGATTTGCAACGGCCTGGGCGCTGTGTCCCATGTCGCATACCAGGATAATGGGGGCGTCTTTGTGCTTTTCAAGGCGAGATGTTTCACCTTTTAACAATTCGTCCTTGGCGACGTTCATGGCGCCGGCGATATGGCCCTTCTTGAAGTCGGCCTGGGCGCGGATATCCAGCACCAGGGTGCTGTCCTGGTTGATCAGGAACACCGCCTGTTGTGGCTTGATTTTCTTGACCTTGGAGAGGGCGCCCTGCACCAGGGACATCAGCAGCGCCGCGAAGACCACCACCCAGAGGGCAGACAGCATCAGGTGGTTGGAAACGAAGGTCGTCAATTCTGACAGGTTCATCAAGGCCTATCCTCGGAATTTGGGGGCCTTGAGTATACCTTTGTGCCCTTCCAATGCCAGTCCCGGCGGCTGGTTTGTGATGGGTCTTTATGTTTAAACTAGGCGGGATCTTTAGGCTTAGAGCGCGATGTGGGTGATGTGATGGCTAAGAAACCGCTTGTTCTGATCATTCTGGATGGTTGGGGTTACCGCGAAGATCCGGATAACAACGCCATACTGGCGGCCAACACCCCCAACATGGACAGGCTCTGGGCCGAAAAACCCCATTCGCTGATCTCCGGCTCCGGCCTGGACGTGGGCCTGCCCGCCGGCCAGATGGGCAACTCCGAAGTGGGCCACGTCAACCTGGGCGCCGGCCGCGTCGTCTACCAGGAGCTGACCCGCATCGGCAAAGCCATAGACGACGGCGACTTCTTCGAGAACCCGGCCCTTTGCGGCGCCGTGGACAAGGCGGTGGCGGCCGGCAAGGCCGTGCATATCATGGGCCTGATGTCCCCCGGCGGCGTCCACAGCCACGAAGACCATATCCTGGCCATGATGGAGCTGGCGGCCCGCCGCGGCGCCGAGCACATCTACCTGCACGCCTTCCTGGACGGCCGCGACACCCCGCCGCGCAGCGCCAAGGCGTCCCTGGAAAAGGCCGACGCCAAGTTTGCCGCCCTGGGCAAGGGCCGCATCGCCAGCCTGGTGGGCCGCTACTACGCCATGGACCGTGACAACCGCTGGGACCGCGTCCAGGCCGCCTATGATCTCCTGACTCAAGGCAAGGCAAACTTTGCCGCCGCCAGCGCCGTGGCCGGCCTTGAGGCCGCCTATGAGCGCGGCGAGAACGACGAGTTCGTCAAGACCACCGCCATAGGCCAGCCCGTGGCCATGGCAGACGGCGACGCCGTCATCTTCATGAACTTCCGCGCCGACCGCGCCCGCCAGCTGAGCCGTGCCTTCGTGGACGACGGCTTCACCGGCTTCGAGCGCGCCAAGCGCCCGGCCTTATCCGATTTCGTGATGCTGACCCAGTACGCCGCCGACATCGCAACCAGCTGCGCCTACCCGCCCGAGTCCCTCACCAACACCCTCGGCGAGTGGCTGGCCAAGCACGACAAGACCCAGCTGCGCATCTCCGAGACCGAGAAGTACGCCCACGTCACCTTCTTCTTCAACGGCGGCGTCGAGCAGACCTTCCCCGGTGAGGACCGCATCCTGGTGCCCTCGCCCCAGGTGGCCACCTACGACCTGCAGCCCGAGATGAACTCCACCGAGTTGACCGACAAGCTGGTGGGCGCCATCGAGTCCGGCGACTATGACGTCATCGTCTGCAACTACCCCAACGGCGACATGGTCGGCCACACCGGCGTTTTCGAGGCCGCCGTCAAGGCCGTCGAGGCGGTGGACCACTGCATTGGCCGGGTCACCCAGGCCCTGGCCAAGGTGGGCGGTGAGTGCCTGATCACGGCCGACCACGGCAATGCCGAGCAGATGGTCGACCACGACTCTGGCCAGCCCCACACGGCCCACACTTCGGATCCTGTGCCCCTCATCTACTTCGGCCGTCCGGCCAAGGCGGTGGAAGGCGGGGTGCTGTCCGACCTGGCTCCCACCATGCTGACCCTGATGGGGATGCCCATCCCCGCCGAAATGACCGGCAAGCCGCTGTTCATCACTGAATGAGGTTGAAGGTCCGGCATCTGCTGACCCTGGCGGCCCTGATGGCCGCCAGCTGCTGCTGGGCCGCCGGCGACAAGGACAAACTCAAGGCCGTCGACAGCCAGATCAACCAGGCCCGTGCGGCGCTGGCCAAACAGAAGGCCGAGCGCGACCGGCTCCAGGGCGCCCTCAAGGCCATCGACCTGGAGGTGGGCAAGCTCAGCCGCGATCTCAGCGACCTGCAAGGCCAGCAGGCCGACCAGCAGCAGCGCCGCCAGGCCCTGCAGCAGAAGCTGGACCAGCTCCAGGAGCGCTCCAAGGCCCAGCAGGCGCTGCTGGTCAAGCAGCTGCGGGCCGCCTATGCCACGGGCCAGGACGACTACCTCAAGATGTTGCTCAACCTCCAGTCCCTGGCGGACATGGAGCGGATGATGGGCTACTACCAATACCTCAATGGCGCCCGCCTGGACGAACTCAAGCAGATCAAGGCTACCCGCAGCGAGCTGGAGAGCACCAAGGCCGACCTGGACCAGTCCCTGGCCAAACTCGACGCCCTGGGCCAGCAGATCCAGGAGCGCCAAGCCAGCCTCGGCAGCCAGCAGGCCAAACAGAAGGCCACAGTCGACAAGCTCAACCAGCAGATCCGCAGCCAATCCAGCCAGTTGGAGCAGATGCTGGCCAACCGTGACGCCCTCGACAAGCTGGTCAAGGAAGCGGAGCGCCAGGCCAAGATCCAGGCCGGCCAGCAGAGCCTCAAGGGCCGTGAAGGCCAGCTGGCCTGGCCGGTCAAGGGCAGCGTCCAGGCCCTGTTCGGCAAGCGCCGCGCCGCCGGTATCGACTGGAAAGGGGTCATCATCAACGCCCCCGGGGGCAGCAAGGTCAGGGCCCTGGCCGGCGGCACCGTCGTCTACGCCGACTGGGTGCGGGGCTTCGGCCTCTTGATGGTGGTGCAGCACAAGGACGGTTACATGAGCCTCTACGGCCAGAACCAGGCCCTGCTCAAGGGGGTCGGCGACCCAGTGGCGGCCGGCGAACCCATAGCCCTGGTGGGCAACTCCGGGGGCCAGAACGAGCCTGGGCTATATTTCGAAATACGCCATGAAGGCCAGGCTGTAAATCCGGCGCGTTGGTGCCGCTAACAAGGAGGCTGCATGTCCAAATGGTCCTGGTTGTCTGGGCTGGTCACAGGGAGCCTTCTCACAGGTGCGACCCTGGCCCTGGCCGGTAAGGATGCCGCCCCAAAACCCGACGCCCTCTTCACCGAAACCCTCAACCAGATCCGCCAGTACTATGTGCAGCCGGTGGACGAAGGCCAGCTGGCCGACAGCGCCCTGACCGGCCTGGTGTCGTCCCTGGACCATTATTCCAAGTACCTCAAGGCCGACGACATCCGGGCCCTGGAAGAGATGGCGGACGGCCATTACTCCGGCCTGGGGCTGGAAGTGGATTTCGACAAGGAACAGCGGCTCAAGGTACTGGCCCCCATCAAAGGCTCCCCGGCCGACAAGGCCGGTATCCAGGCCGGTGACCTGGTGCTGGCCATCAATGGCCAGCCGGTCAAGGGGCGGGCGCTCAAGGCGCTGGTGGACGAGCTGCGCGGCCAGGGTGATGCCGTGGCGCTGCGGCTCAGCAGGGACGGCGTAGAAAGAAACATCAGCCTGGTGCCGGCGGAGGTGCAGGTGCCCTCGGTGGTCGCCTATCCCCTGGACAAGGGCCGGCTCTGGCTCAGGCTCACCCAGTTTCAGTACTCCACCCCCAAGGAAGTGCGCCAGGCCCTGGCCAAGGCCAAGCCCAGGCAGTTGATCCTCGACCTCCGTGGCGACCCGGGCGGCGTCTTCCCGGCGGCGGTGGAAGTGGCGGACCTCTTCCTGGACAAGGGGCCCATCGTCAGCACCCATGGCCGTGCCGACATGGCCAACCAGATCTTCGACGCCAAGAGCGGCGACCCCTATGAACAGCTGCCGATGCTGGTGCTGATCGACAAGGACTCGGCCTCCTGCGCCGAGATCCTGGCCGGCGCCCTCAAGGACAGGGGCAGGGCCAAGCTGCTGGGCCAGAAGAGCTTCGGCAAGGGTAGCGTCCAGAGCCTGATCCCCTTGGCCGGCGGCGACAGGGCCCTCAAGCTCACCACAGCCCTCTACCTGACCCCCAGCGGCACCTCCATCCAGGGCAAGGGCATAGTGCCCGACATCCCGGCCGGCAGCCTGCTGGCGGACGCCGGGCAGCGTTCCCGGCTGAGAACCCATTTTCCCCTGACCCGCCAGGCCGAGCAGGCCCAGGAAGGGCAGTGGGCAGACGATGCCCTGCTTTGGGAAGCCGTCACCTATTTCGAAGAGCAGAAACAGCCATAACAACAAGGACTAAAGTGCGCCTTCTTTCCCTGCTGCTGGGGCTCTTGCCGGCCCTGGCGACGGCCCAGCCCAAGCTGGCGCTGATCGTCGATGACATAGGCTACAGTGCCGCCGACGTCCAGGCCCTGGCCCTGCCCAGGGCCGTGACCCTGTCGGTGCTGCCCCACACCCCTTATGGCGCCAAGCTGGCCGCCGAGGCCAGGCAGCCGATCATGCTGCACCTGCCCATGGAGCCCCAGGGCAAGGCGCCGCTGGAAGCCCACACCCTCACCAACACCCAGAGCCGGGCCCAGCTGGAGCAGATCCTGGCCGCTGCCCTGCAGGACGTGCCCGAGGCCAAGGGCGTCAACAACCACATGGGCTCCCTGCTCACCCAGGACAGGCAGCGCATGGACTGGTTGATGGCGGATCTTGCCAAACGCGGCCTCTATTTCGTGGATTCCCGCACTACGGCCCAGTCCCAGGCCCTGGCCGCAGCCAGGGCGGCGGGGGTACCGGCCGTGGCCCGCAAGGTGTTCCTGGACAACGACCAGGCCGGCATGGTCGGCCAATGGCAGCGGGCCCTGCGCCTGGCCAGGCGCGACGGCCAGGTGGTGGTCATAGCCCATCCCCACCCCAGGACCTTGGCTTTCCTGCAGGCGGCGCTGGCCAAGCTGCCGGCCACCGAGCTGGTGCCGGTATCGGCTCTTCTGCCCGCCGAGCAGCTGGCAACTTCTGGTAGAATGAAGGCAAATCGAGGCTAAGGACCCGCTCATGCGTTTGACTATCCACGCGAATCCGCCACTTTCGGCGCAGATGGAAACCGATCTTGGCAAGCTCTACGGCCACCTGCCGGCCGACCTGATGGCCCCCTTCTGGTTTGTGGCGACCTTCAACGACCGTCATATCGGCGCCGTGCGCCTGGACGGCGACCGCCTGGTGAACCTGGGGGTGCGCAGCGAGACCCGCCGCCGCGGCGTGGGCCGCTACTTGATGGAGAAAGCCCTGGAGCGGGCCAAGGAGATGGGCCTGAGCCAGGTCCGCGCCCTGGCCTCCGACTACCCTGTGGAAAACCGGGCCATGGTGGGGGATTTCCTGCTGGCCCTGGGTTTCGAGGCCGTGGCCGAGGACCAGTGGCAGAAGGCCCTCTGAGCCAAACCCCAGGATCGAAAAAGCCGGCTGATGCCGGCTTTTTTCTTAGTTGAGCATGGCGCCCTTGAGTTTGCCCAGGGCGTTTTTCTCAAGTTGCCTGACCCGCTCGGCGGAGACCTGGTACTTGTCGGCCAGCTCCTGCAACGTGGCCTTGTCCTCGTCCAGCCAGCGGCGCTGGAGGATGTCGCGGCTGCGCTCGTCCAGCACGGCCAGGGCATGGCCGAGGCGGCTGTGGGAAGCGGCTTCCCACTGCTCTTCTTCGACGACCTGGGCCACATCGGAGGACTTGTCCTCCAGGTAGTGGACAGGGGCGTAGGACTCGTCGTCATCGTCGCTGGCCAGCTCGAAGGCCTGGTCCGGCGAACTCATGCGCGCTTCCATCTCCCGCACTTCGCTGGGGCTGACCCCCAGTTCCTCGGCCACCATCTGCACCTCGTCGTGGCTGAACCAGCCGAGGCGCTTCTTCTTGGAGCGCAGGTTGAAGAAGAGTTTGCGCTGAGCCTTAGTGGTGGCGATCTTGACGATGCGCCAGTTCTTCAGCACATATTCGTGGATCTCGGCCTTGATCCAGTGGACGGCGAAGGACACCAGCCGCACCCCGACATTGGGGTCGAAACGCTTGACCGCCTTCATCAGGCCGATGTTGCCTTCCTGGATGAGATCGGCCTGGGGCAGGCCATAACCGGCGTAACTGCGGGCCACGTGGGCCACGAAACGCAGGTGGGACATGATCAGGGCCTTGGCCGCCTGCAGGTCGCCTTCTTCTTGCAGACGGGTGGCCAGGGCGTGCTCCTCCTCGGCGCTCAGCATGGGAATGCTGTTCACCGAATGGAGGTAGGCCTCAAGGCTGCCACTGGCCGGCAGGGTCAACGCCATGGATTGCAGATGGTCGCTCATCTCTCTCCCTCTAAAACTGCGATAAAGGTCACAAAAACAACCTTACCTGAGAGAGCCACTCTAGGCAAAAGTTCCGCCCGGATCAAGCCGGTTCCATGGCCTTGAGATGGCGCCAGACGGCCAGATAGGCGCCGCTGAGCCCCAGCAGCACCGAGAGCCCCAGCACCGCCAGCGCTTCCTGGCCGCCTAAGCCACTGAGCACAAAGCGGGAATCATAGATATCCACCAGTTGGGCCACGCTGCGCTCCAGCCACAAAAGGCCCAGGCTCACCAGCAGCAGGGCCATCAGGCCGGCGGCCAGGCCGTACCAGAAACCGGTATAGAGGAAGGGGCGGCGCACGAAGGCGTCGGTCGCCCCCACCATTTTCATGACGTTGATGCTGTCGCGCCTGTGCTCGATGAGCAGCCGTATGGTGTTGCCCACCACCAGCACCATGGTCACCAGCAGCAGGCCGGCGACCAGGGTCACGGCGTCCCTGGCCAGGGTCAGCAGGGCGTCCAGGCGCTTGAGCCAGTCCAGATCCAGGCGGCCCTGTTCCACCTCACGCTCACCGTCCAGCTTGTCCAGCAGCGCCTGGGCGGCGGCCGGGCTGGAGTGGCGCTCGGTGGGGGTGACCAGGATCAGGTTGGGCAGGGGGTTGTCGTCCAGGTAGTCCAGGGCCTCGCCGAAGCCGCTCTTCTCGCGGAACTCGGTCAGCCCCTCGTCGCGGGTCACCAGCTTGGCCTTGGCCACCTCGGGGTAGAGGCCGATGCGGGTGGCGGCCTTGGCGGCCTCTTCCAGGTTCACCGAATCCTTGAGGAAGAGGGTGATCTGGGAAGCCTTGTCGAACTGGGCCGAGACCCCCTCGACATTTTTCAGCAGCACATAGAAGGTGGTTGGCAGGGTCAGGGAAAAGCCCAAGACGGCGACGGTCAGCAGGCTGGCCAGGGGGGCACGCCAAAGCTCACCCAGGCTGCCGAGGCCCTGCTGCATATGGCGTACGAAGTACATCATCAAGCGGCTGCCAAAGCCCGGCTTGGCGGCGCTGGGGGCGCTGGTGCGGTTCTCGAACAGTAGGCTCATGCCAGGTCCCCCGCCAGCGAATCCCCCAGCATCCGGCCCTGCTTGAGGGTCAAGGTATGGTGGCGCATGCGGGCGATAAGGCCCAGGTCATGGGTGGCCACCAGCACCGAGATCCCCAGGCTGTTGAGGTCTTCAAAGAGCTTGAGGATATCCATGGACAGCTTGGGGTCCAGGTTGCCGGTGGGCTCGTCGGCCAGCAGCAGCGGCGGCTTGTTGACCACGGCGCGGGCTATGCCCACCCGCTGCTGCTCGCCACCGGAGAGCTGGATGGGGCGGCAGTCGGCCTTGTCGGACAGGCCCACCCAGCCCAGGGCCGTCTGCACCCTTTTCCGGATCTCGGCGGCGGTGAAGCCCACCACCACCAGCGGCAGGGCCACGTTTTCGAAGACGGTCCTGTCCATCAGCAGCCGGTGATCCTGGAAGATGATGCCGATGTCGCGGCGCACATAGGGGATCTGGGCCGGCTTGAGGCGGGTTATGTCGTGGCCGTTGATGCTGATCTTGCCCGCCGAAGCGCGCTCCTGGAGGGTGATCAGCCTGAGCAGGGTACTCTTGCCGGCGCCGGAATGACCGGTCAGGAAGGCCATCTCGCCCTTGGCGAGATGGAAGCTGACGTTCTGCAGCGCCTGGGCGCCGCCGGCGTAGGCCTTGGAAACCTGCTCGAAGCGGATCATCTTTCCTCTGTCTCGAAGAGGGCGTCCACGAAGTCCCCGGCATTGAAAGTCCGCAGGTCTTCGATACCTTCGCCCACACCTATGTAGCGGATAGGAATACCAAATTTGTCCGCTATGGCAAAGATGACCCCGCCCTTGGCGGTGCCGTCGAGCTTGGTCAGGCTGATGCCGGTCAGGCCCACCGCCTCGCTGAAGATCTTGGCCTGGCTGAGGGCGTTCTGGCCGGTGCCGGCGTCCAGCACCAGCATCACCTCGTGGGGGGCCTCGGGGTCCAGCTTCTTCATGACCCGCACTATCTTCTTCAGCTCTTCCATCAGGTGCGCCTTGTTCTGCAGGCGCCCGGCGGTGTCGGCGATCAGCACGTCGGCGCCCCTGGCCTTGGCGGCCTGGAGGGCGTCGAACACCACGGACGCCGAATCGGCGCCGCTGTGCTGGGCGACGACGGGGATGTTGTTGCGCTCCCCCCAGACCTGCAGCTGCTCCACGGCGGCGGCGCGGAAGGTGTCACCGGCGGCCAGCATCACCGACTTGCCCTGGTCCTTGAACTGGCGGGCCAGCTTGCCGATGGTGGTGGTCTTGCCGACACCGTTGACACCGACCATCAGGATCACGTGGGGCTTGCGGTCCAGCACCAGGGGCTGGGAGACGGGATCCAGCAACGCCCGCATCTCTTTCTTGAGCAGGTCGTAAAGGGCTTCGCCGTCCTTGAGCTGGCCGAGGCTGGCCTGCTTGGTAAGGCGGTCGATGAGGCGGGTGGTGGTCTCGACCCCCACGTCTGCCAGCAGCAGTTGGGTCTCCAGCTCTTCGAACAGTTCGTCGTCAATCTTCTTGCCGCGGAAGATGGCCAGGAAGCCGGCACCGATGTTTTCACGGGTGCGCTTGAGTCCTTGGCGCAAGCGGCTGAAAAAGCCCGGCTTTTCCTTGCCGGCGTGGGCCTTGGCGGCCTGGGTGGCCAGATCGGCCTTGATTTCTTCCTGGGCCGGCGCAGCATCCTGTTCGGCTTCGGCTTCGGCTTCGGCTTCGGCTTCGGCTTCGGCTTCGGCTTCGGCTTCGGCTTCGGCTTCGGCTTCGGCTTCGGCTTCGGCTTCGGCTTCGGCTTCGGCTTCGGCTTCGGCTTCGGCTTCGGCTTCGGCTTCGGCTTCGGCTTCGGCTTCGGCTTCGGCTTCGGCTTCGGCTTCGGCTTCGGCTTCAGGCTCGGCCTCGACAAGGGCCGCTGCTGTTTCTTCCTGGGCGGGCTCGGCCGCCACGGCCTCTGCGGGCAGCTCGGCTTCCACCTCCACTACGGGGGCTTCTGCGTGAGGGACCTCGGCTTCGGGGAGGGGGGTATCTAGGGGGGCAGGGGTCTCTTGGACCTCGACTTGCTCCTTGCTCGGCTCGGCCTTGTCGCGGCCCAGGCCAAGCCAGGAAAGGAAACCTTTCTTTTTGCTCATGGCAATCTGCTGTCTGGCGGCTAGAATAGCGTGATTTTTAAAGGCGCTAGTCTAACCCGGAGGGCAAAGAACCGCCATGGCAGTCAAGGGTACAAGCGGCCAGATCCGCATCATTGCCGGCCAGTACCGGGGCCGCAAGCTGCCGGTCAAGGACGTGGAGGGGCTGAGGCCCACCACCGACAGGGTCAGGGAGACGCTGTTCAACTGGCTCCAGGGCCAGACCATAGAAGCCGCCGTGCTGGACTGTTTTGCCGGCGCCGGCGCCCTGGGTTTCGAGGCATTGTCCCGCCATGCCGAGAGCCTGACTCTGGTGGAGAAGGACAAGGGCGCCGCACACCAGCTCAGGGAAAACCTGGCCAGGCTGGATGCCCAGCGGGGCCAGGTGGTGGAAGGGGATGTGCTGGCCTGGTTGGCCCAGACCCCGGCCAAGCCCCAGGACCTGGTGTTCGTGGACCCGCCTTTCGGCAAGGCCCTCGCCGCCCCGACCCTCAAGCTGCTGGAAGAAAAGGGTTGGCTGGCTGCAGATGCCTGGATCTACGTGGAAGCCGAACAGGGCCTGGCCCTGGAGGCACCGGCCAACTGGCACCTGCATCGCGAACTCAAGGCCGGCCAGGTGCAGGCCCTGCTATTTCAACGGGAGGAACCCCAAGCATGACGATAATCAAACGCCTGCTGATGGCCGCCATCTGGCTGGTCTGCCTTTACAACCTGGTGGTCCCCCTGCCGGGGCTGAGCCACACCGTCTTCCTGGTGGCGATGGCTGTTTTCGCCGCCATGCACGGCATCATGGTGTTGCTGTTTTCCAAAGTGCTGCAGCTCGATACCAAGGGCAAGCTGGACATCTTCTTCTTCGGCAGCATCGCCGCCAGCGAAAGGCGCGATGCGCTGATGAAAGCCCAGTCCCTAAAGAAGTAAGCACCTCTTCTAGCCATCCTTCTTCATGAGGGATGGCCCTTTCTGATCTACATCGTCTTACCACCTCGCCTGACCTATCAAGAAACAACTCTTTCAAAATGTTTCAAATTAAACACTTGGTTAACATTCGCCCTCCTGGTTAATTGTCAGTAACCACATGATTTAAAACAATAAAATATAATTGCAAATTAGGTGTTATTAAAATGTGGTGACGCTCGTCACACTGCCAACCTGGCGACGTTTCAATCTTGTTACATTTTTGGGACCTTCCCGTGGGTGCCTACGTAAGGCACAGGACTTCAAAACTATAAAGTTCCATCTGTCTTCAGGGAGAATTTATGCGAAGCAATGTCTTGAAAGGGCATCTGGTCGCTGTGGCTGTGGCCTCGGCGCTGGGAATGGCCTCTTTGCCTGCTCTGGCCGGTGAATCCACAGGTACCGTCAATGGCGTGGTTGTCCACGCTCCTGCCGCCAATCTCAAAGCCGTTATCAAGAGTGAGTCTACCGGTCAGACTCGTACTGTTGACGTATCCCAAGCGGGCACCTTCAAATTCCCGCAGCTGCAAGTTGGTAGATACAAACTGCAGATCGTTGATGCCTCAGGCTCAGTACTTAAAGAAACCGAACTCAACATAGGCCTGGGCGCCAGTGCCGCCTCCTTGGATTTGGCCGGCACTGGTGACGTGGAGCGCATCAGCGTTGTCGGCAGCGCTATCTCTATGGTCAACACCACTTCCGTGGATAGCGGCCTTAACATCGGTGAAGCCGAGTTCGATAAATTGCCGGTAGGTCGTGACTCTACCTCTATTGCTATGTTGGCCCCTGGCACCGTCAAGGGTGATAGTGCTTTCGGTAACCTAGCGGCCTTTGGTGGCGCCTCCGTTGCCGAGAACGCCTACTACATCAACGGCCTGAACGTCACCAACTTCCGTAACGGTCTGGGTGGCTCTTCTGTTCCTTTCGAATTCTACGACCAGTTCAAAGTCAAGACAGGTGGCTACAGTGCCGAATTTGGCCGCTCTTTGGGCGGCGTTATCGATGCCGTAACCAAATCCGGCGGCAACGAATTTGAAGCCGGTGCCAACTATTACTACTCCCCTGATTCACTTCGTACCGATAAGCCCAATACTCGCTTCCGTAACGGCAAAATGTATTTGCCCAACGATAAAGATAAGTACTCCAAGAAAGAGGCAAATATCTGGGCTTCTGGTCCTATCATTAAGGACAAGTTGTTCTTCTATGCCTTGTTCAATCCCCGTAACATTGAACAGGCAAACTTGAACTCTGGTAGCAGCAACGGTTCAGAGGGCGGTACTTCCTATACAACGCAAGGCAGCGATAACTCTTTCTGGGGTACCAACATCGACTGGTACATTACAGACAAGCATTTCCTTGAATTTACTGCTTTCAATGATAAGAACGATACCAAGGAAAGGTCCTATGGTTATGACTACGCCACAGGCAAGATAGCCGATGGTGATAGTGGTTCCTTGACGACCTACAAGCGTGGCGGTAAGAACTGGTCATTGAAGTATACCGGCTACATTACGGATGACCTGACTATCTCTGCTCTTTACGGCAAGAATAAATATGACTTGTCTGACATTTCAGCCAATGCAATGGATTGTCCGTATGTGGTTGATGTTCGGCCTGGTGTTGGTTATCCCTTTATTAGCTGCGCGGGTGAAGCTTGGAATGGTATTGCCATTAACAAGGATGAGCGTACAGCGTACCGCTTCGACGTAGAGTGGACCATCAATGACCACCACACTCTTCGTTTAGGTTATGACAACGAGGATCTTGATTCTTTCAGCAACGAATTTACCTATTCAGGTGGTGTCTACTACCGCTACTTCCAAATGGCCGACGGCCAGTCTTTGGGTGATGCAGGTTATACCAACAGTACTGGTGGTCCCATCGACGTGGTCCGTGCCCGTCACCGTACCCTGAGTGGCAGTTTCAAAACCAAGTCTAAAGCCTATTACATCGAAGATCAGTGGCAGATCAATGATGAGCTGTTCGCGTCAATCGGCCTGCGCAATGACTCCTTCGAAAACGATAGTGTAGCCGGCAACCCCTTTATCAAGGTCGACAACCAGTGGGCGCCACGCCTGGGTATCTCCTGGGATATCGGCGGTCAAGGCACTGACAAACTGTACGCCAACTATGGCCTCTACTACCTGCCTATTGCCAACAATACCTCTGCCCGTGTAGCCGGTACCGAAGAATTCACCGCCGACTACTACATGCTGAATGGCGTTGGTTCCGATGGCTTGCCGGTCATAGGCGACCACTTGGGTAATCAGGTTGTCTATAGCGATGGTGCTCACCCCGAAGATCAGCTGGCTGATGCCAACATCAAACCCATGTATCAGGAGGAGTGGATCCTGGGATATGAAAAAGAATTCATGCCTAGTTGGACCCTTGGTATTCGCGGCACTCACCGCGAGTTGAAACGTGCGATCGATGATAACTGCTCAGACATACTGGGCGGAGCTTGTACCCTGATCAACCCGGGTTACGGTGCTACCATCGGTGTGGATACCAATGGTGACGGTTTGACCAATGAGACCCGGACCTACACCGCTGAAGAGATAGGCTTGCCCAAGGCCAAGCGCCTTTACGATGCTGTATCTTTGGAGCTGAACCACCGCGCCTCTGACTTGGTCCTGTCGGCCTCTTATACCTGGTCGCATCTGCGTGGTAACGCCGAAGGTTATGTGAAGTCTGATAATGGCCAAACGGATGCCGGTATCACTACTGACTGGGACTTCCCGGCTCTGATGGACGGTGCCTTCGGCGACCTGCCCAACGACCGCCGCCATGTCTTCAAGTTCTATGGTGCTTACAGCATCACCGATGACTGGAGCGCTGGTTGGAACTTCTCCGTTCAGTCCGGGCGTCCGATCAATGCCTTCGGTATTGGTTATCCCGATGCCCTTGGTGGTCAGCCTCCTTACGGCGACACCTACTACACTAGGGACTCATCCTATGTGCGCGACGACAGCACTGGGGAATACCAACTGGTATTGGGCGACTACGTGAAGCGTCCCCGTGGTTCCATGGGTCGCACCCCTTGGACTGTCAACCTCGACCTGTCCACTGCTTACAACCTGCACTTCGATAAAGTTGATGTGAAACTGACTCTCGATGTGTTCAACGTCCTTGACGCAGGTGGTGTGACAGAAGTGTTTGAGGTAGCTGAAGCCGATAACCCCGGCACACAGGATCCGCGCTATGGCCTGGCTACCAACTACCAGGCTCCGCGTTCTGTACGCCTGGGTGCCGAAGTGAAGTTCTAAGCAACAACCGTCCACTTCCTGGACCTTCTTGGCAGCGACCCGTGTCGCTGCCCTTTTTCGTTTTAGGCCACCCGTCAGGGTGGCTTTTTTATTTCGGGTGAGGTCTTGCCAGGATTGGCCAGAAGGTCGCAGCCAGAGCGGGTAGGTGGAGGCATTCCTGGTCATGGGAGTCAGGTTGGGAGGGGGTGGGGATCAGGGGCAATCACTCTTTTGAACCGTCATGGCTAATAAGAAATGCCTCAGGTGGCCCATTTATTAGGAAGCTGTAGCCAGCTGACTGCCGCCCACCCTTTGGCGGGCCCGCGAGGTTATGCCGGACGTGGGGAGCTTCTTGGGGGGACGCTATTTCACGAAATAGCGAGCTATGCCGTCCAGGAACATCTGTACGGCGATCATCACCAGCACCATGCCCATCAGCCTTTCCATAGCGGTCAGGCCGCGCTCGCCCATCAGCTTCATCAGCACTTCCGAGAACAGCAATATCATGGCGTTGACCGCCCAGGCACCGACCAGGGCCAGGGTCAGCAGCCCCATCTGGTTGGGGGCCTGGTTGGACATCAGGATCAGGGACGCCAGTATGGAGGGTCCGGCCATCAACGGGATGGCCATGGGCACCAGGAAGGGCTCTTCACCCACCGCCAGGCCGGTCACGCCGCCGGGGCTGGGGAAGATCATCTTGATGGCGATCAGGAAGAGGATGATGCCGCCGGCGATGGACACCGACTCCTGCTTGAGTCCTAGGAAATGCAGGATGCTGTCACCGCCGAACAGGAACAGCAGCATGATCACCAATGCCAGGCAGAGCTCGCGGATCAGGATGCGCCGCCGCCGCTTGGCGGGCAGGTGGCGCAGTATCGATATGAAGACGGGCATGTTGCCCAAGGGGTCCATGATCAGGAAAAGGGTGACGGCGGCAGCAAAAAAGTCCATGGATATCAGGGTCCCAACGGCATTTGGCTTGCCGAGATAGTAAACGAAAGGGCGCCAAAAAGCGCCCTTGTTGCCAAGTTCCTGCTCAGAGGGTGAGAGAGAGGCTCAGGGCGGCACCCATGTGGTCCCCCTTGCCCTTCTCAGCGGCGAGGTCCAAGTGGAGGGTGTCGAAGGGCGACAGTCCTATGCCGGCGCTCCACACGTTCCCTTGCGAGCCCTCCAAGTCGTGGCGGTAGCCCAGGCGCAGTTGGGCCCACTTGTTGGCGTCCAACTCCAGGCCGGCTCGCAACCACTGGCGTTGTTGGCCGTCGAAGGAGGGCTGCTCGGTCTTGGTCAAGTCGGCTTCCAGGGTGGCGGCCAACCAGCCGTTGTCGTAGGCGCCGCCCAGGGTGACGCTGGGCTTGAGGCTGTAGCTGAACTGCCTGCCGGCCACAGGGGCCGAGTCAATGTGCTGCCGTACGAGATCCTTGCCGCTCAGGCCCAGGCGCCAATCACCTTTCTGGTAGGCCAGGCCCAGGTCCAGGTTGAAGGCGGACTTTTCCACCCGATATTGGCTGTCGTCCCAGTTGCTCTTGTCGAAGTTGTCCACGTCGGCCTGGTAGAGGTAACTGTAGAGGCGCTGGGCCTTGGGGCTGACGCCCAGCATCAGCCTGCCGCCGTCGGCCAGAGACCAGCCGTGGCTGAAGGCCAGGCCCAGGTCGGCCACCGCCACCCCCAATACCTGGGCATTGGATTTGAGGTTGCCGAGATCCTGGCTGGGCAGCTCTGCTGGTGCCCAGTTCAGGTCACTTTCATCGATATTGACCAGGCCCAGGAACTGGGCCCTGACATCGGCGAAGAGGGCGCCACTCAGGCGCTTACCCGGCAAGGCCACGGCCAGGCCCAGGTCCAGTTCGCCGGCCAGGCGGTCGCCGTTCATCTGACGCAGGGCGTCCTGCCACTGACCGATCAGCTGTTCGGCCTGTTGCTGGGTGGTGCCGCTGGGGTCGCGCTGTATGGCTTCCAGTTGGTCATTGAGTTTCTGGAAATGGTCGACCTGATCCTGGAGGTTGTTTTGGTCACGGCCCCTGGCGGCCAGGCCTGGCAACAGTACGCCGACGTCGTCGCCGTCGTTGAAGTTGGACAGCAGGGCGGGATTGTAAAAGGAGGCGGCCAGGTAGCTGGCGTTGGCACTACCGGCGCCGCCCATGGCCTGGACGCGGGCGTCTTGGGCTTGGGCAACGCTGAGGGTGAGCAGGGAAAGGGGGAACAAATAGAGGGCGCTTTTCATTGAAGACTCCACAACATCAAGATGCATTGTCTTAGCGCCCGTGAAGCTGCCTTTCTTAAGGCCTTGCCGCCTTTTATTAGCAAATTGTGAAGGCGGCCCTAATCGGCCAGGCTGATGCCAAGGTTGGAGACGCCGTCGTTGCGGCCCATGTCGCGGGCCTCTTTGAGTGTGGCCTCGGTCAGCTCACCGGAGAGCAGGGCCAGCAACTGGTCCTGGAAGTCGCGCTCCTCCTGCCAGAGGGGATCCTGGTCCAGCTGTTCGTACTCCAGGGTCGTCTCGGCCAGGATGTTGAGGTAGAACTGCACCGAACCGCGGGACAACCTGCTGAGATCCAGGGCCGGTTGTTCGTCCTTGTCCTGCATGGCGGCCAATACCGTCATCACCGCCAGGAAGGCGTCCAAGGCCGGGTAGGCGCCGAAGAAGTCATACTGCTCGGGGTCAGGTTCCAGCTCTTCCAACTTCAGCTGCTGCTTCTCGAAGCTGATCTTGGCCTTGGGGTTGAGCAGCTTTTCCCAGACGGTGTCGAGGGCGGCCTTCAATGCCTGGGCATTGTCGGGCTGTTCGGTGAGCTCGGCGAAGAGCAGGTAGTTGGGCAGCATGCGCAGGGCCAGGGCGGCGGCATAGGCGCGCTGGGCCAAGGGGCTCAGTTGGTGCAGGGTCTTTTCCATGGGCGGCGCTCTTGTTGGACGCCGCCCATTGTAGCCATTGGCGCTGGCCTTGTCCTCAGTAGGTGCGGCCGCGCTGCCAGATATGGCGGTAGCCGAACCAGGCGGCACTGACGCAGAACACCGGGGCCAGGGTCAGCCAGCTCAGGGTGCTGCCTTCCACCATCGCCACCACCAGCAAGGCGAAGCTCAACACCAGCAGGGCCAGGCTTTCGAAATAGCCGAGTTTCAGGCTGTTCATCCAGGTTTTCATGGTCTTCTCTCCTCAAGAAAGTTGGCCTATTGTCGGCACTCTCTCCTAGCCAAACCTTGCGCTGGCGCAAAGCCAGGCCGGCTTTGCCAGGCAGTTCAGCGCCGGCTCAGCCGGGTTGGTGTCAGCTAGGGGCCTGCAATAAGAGAAAGGGATCGCTGATGAAAAAAGGGTGGCTACTGGCCCTGCTGGGGGCCTGCTCGGCACAGGCGTTGGAGGTGACCCCTGTGGCGCCTCATCTTTACCGCTACGTGCTGGAGGCGGACGTGCCCGGTTTTGGCCGGGTGCCGGCCAACGGCATCATAGAGTTGGAAGGCAACAAGGCGTTGCTGGTGGACACAGGCTGGAACCAGGATCAGGGCCGGGAGCTGCTGAACTGGATCCAGAGCAAGGGCATCAAGGACATCCAGGTGGTGCTGACCCATTCCCACGCCGACAGGGCCGGGGGCGTCAAGGTGTTCCTGGACGCCGGCCTGACCGTCTGGGCCCACGAGAAGACGGCGGCGCTGCTGAAGGAACCCCGGTTGTCGGTCTGGTCGGGAGACAGCCTCAAGCTGGGTCCTGTGGAGGTCTTTTACCCTGGCGCCGGCCACAGCCCGGACAACCTGGTGGTCTGGTTCCAGGGCCAGCGGCTGCTGTTTGGCGGCTGCCTGGTGAAGGATGTTGCCGCCAAGAGCCTGGGCAACCTGGAGGACGCCGATCTACGGCACTGGCCCGAGGCCTTGAAGGCGGTGGGCCACCGCTACCCTGGTGCCAGGTTGGTGATACCAGGCCATGGCGATGGCCGCGGGCCCGGCGCCATCAACCACAGCCTGGCTTTGCTGGAAAAGCGTTAGCGCTTCATCACCCGGTAAAGGGCCAGCAGCACCAGGGCACCCACCACGGCGGTGAAGATGCTGCCCAGGTTGAAGCCGGTGGCGGGGCCGAAGCCGATGAAGGTGCCTATCCAGCCACCGACGAAGGCGCCGGCGATCCCCAGCACTATGGTGATGATGAAACCGCCGCCGTCCTTACCCGGCATTATCCATTTGGCGAGAACCCCGGCCACCAGGCCGAGGATGATCCAGGTGAAGATGCCCATGCTGTTGTCCTTATGCTGTTGGTGTTTCCGGTAAATAAGCGAGCGTCAAAGGCCAGGGGCCAGTAACGCCTTGACGGCCGCGATCCGCGCTTCGGCGGCGCCTTCCGCGAAGGCTTCGGCCGGCAGCTGGCCCCAGACCGGCTTGGGCCAGGCGCCGTCCCCTTCGAATCGCACTATATGGTGCAGGTGCAGCTGGGGCACCATGTTGCCAAGGGCCGCCACGTTGAGCTTGTGGCCCTGGAAGTGGTTCATCAGCACCTTGGACAGCCGCGCCGACTCCCGCCACAGCTGCTGCTGGTCGGCCTCGTCCAGTTCATAGATCTCGCGGACATCCTCCCTTCTTGGCACCAGCAGGAACCAGGGATAGTTGGCGTCCTTGCTCATCAGCAGCTGACACAGGGGCAGGTCCAGGACGACGTGGCAGTCCGCTGCCAGTTGGGGATGCAATGTGAACATGGGTAAGATAGGCAAGTTTTCGATGCATGGAGCATAGCAAAGATGTCCGGCCGGCCAACACTGACTCTCTATATCGCCATCAGCCTGGACGGCTATATCGCCGGTCCCAAGGGCCAGCTGGAATGGCTGGCGCAGGTGGAAAGCCCAGGCGAGGACTACGGCTATGGTGCCTTTGTCGACCGCATGGACGGCCTGATCATGGGCCGCAAGACCTACGAGGAAGTGCTGGAGCTGGGGCCCTGGCCCTACGAGGGCAAGGCCACCTATGTGCTGAGCCACCAGGACAGCATCAAGGCCGGGCCCGTCACCCCTTTCACCGGCAGCGTCGAAGCCTTGCTGGACAGCCTTGCCGGCAAACACCAGCAGCTGTGGCTGGTGGGCGGCGGCCAGACCTTGCAGGGCTTTCTGGACAAAGGCCTGGTGGATGAAGTGATACTGTCGCTCATTCCCGTCACCCTGGGGGAAGGGATTCCCCTCTTCCTGCCCACGGGCCGCCAGCAGAGCTGGCAACTGGCCGGGGTCCGCAGCTTCGACAGCGGCCTGGTGCAGCTCCATTACCATAAGGACAAAGCATGACGGCCCTGCCCTGGCCCTGGTTGACCGCCGGCCTGGCTGGCCTCGCCCTGGTGCTGGTGCTGGTGCTGTGGCGCGCCCAGCGCCTGGCCCTCAGCAACAGCAGCCTCAAGAGCCGCCTTGAGGCCCAGGCCGAGCGGCTGGAGATGCTGCAGGCGGAAAGGGATGCCCAGGCTGACACCCTGGAAGAAACCCGCCGCCTCTTTGCCCAGAGCCAGCAGCACAGGGCCGAGCTCCAGGCGCGGCTCGAAGAGCAGCAGAAGGCGGCCGCGGGCAAGGTCTCCGCCTTGCAGGACGCCGAGCAGCGGCTGTCGGTGCAGTTCCAGCACCTGGCCCAGCGCATCTTCGACCAGAAGGCGGAAGCCTTCTCCAAGCAGAGCAGCGAGAGCCTGGGGCAGATCCTGGGGCCGCTGCGCCAGCAGCTGGGGGACTTTCACAAGAAGGTGGACAGCGTCTACGACAACGAGCGCCTGCAGCGCCAGGGGCTGATGAACGAGCTCAAGGCGCTCAAGGAACTCAACCGCCAGATGAGCGAAGAGGCCCACAACCTCACCCGGGCTCTCAAGGGCGACAAGAAGCTCCAGGGCAACTGGGGCGAGATGGTGCTGAACCGGGTGCTGGAAGAGTCCGGCCTGCGCCAGGGCCACGAGTTCGAGGTGCAGGTCAATCTCAAGGACCAGGGCGGCGAACGCTTCATCCCCGACGTGGTGGTGCACCTGCCCGATCAGAAAGACATCATCATCGACTCCAAGGTGTCCCTGGTGGCCTACGAGCGCTACTTCGCGGCCGAGGACGAAGGGGAACGCCAGGCGGCGCTGCGGCTGCATGTCCAGGCGTTGCGCCAGCATATCCGTGGCCTGGGGGCCAAGGACTACGAGCGGCTGGTGGGCATCAATGCCCTGGACTATGTGCTGATGTTCATTCCCATCGAAAGCGCCTTCTTCGCCGCCATGGAAGCGGACCAGAGCCTCTTCACCGAAGCGCTGCAGAAGAACATCTTGCTGGTCAGCCCCACCAACCTGCTGGTGGTGCTGCGCACCATCAAGCGGGTCTGGAGCTACGAGCAGCAGTCCCGCAACGCCCAGGAGATCGCCGGCCGGGCCGCCGCCCTCTACGAAAAATTCGTGGGCTTCGTCGAAGATCTGGAGCGGGTGGGGGCCGCCATCGACAACAGCCAGAAGCGCTACGGCGAGGCGCTGGGCAAACTGTCCTCCGGCAAGGGCAACCTGGTGCGCCAGACCGAGATGCTGCTGGAACTGGGGGTGGAGGCCAAGAAACAGCTCCCCGAGGCCATGAAGCAGCGGGCCCAGGCCCTGGACCGGTAAAAAGAAGCCGATCCAGCGCACAGATCGGAAAAGCCCCGAGAACCCCAAAGCCTGCTGCAGGTCAATACGTCTGTCATCTTCAGCCGTTAAGCTGCGGCGGACTTTTTCAGAGGGGCAGGTTGTGCGTAAGTTTCCTCATTACCACGTTAAGCAGGTGGCCAAGCATGTCACCGCCTATTTCGAAGGTGTCGTCTGGATCCAGGGGGTGGGTGCCTTCCGCTTCCAGCAGGGGCGCCTGCAGCCCCCTTCCCGGCCCAGCAACGACAAGTTGCGGGTGGTCAGTGAAGTGAACCGCTGCGTCGAGCAGCTCAAAGGCGCCCAGGCCGCCTAGGCCCGGGCCAGCGAAGCAAAGGACAACCTTGAACAACCGGGAGCAGTGGCGCCAAGGCCATCTAAATTGCTTAAGCCCGGGCCAGGGTAAAGGGCATCACCTGGCTGATGTCCTTGGCGTCCAAGATCACCATCAGCAGCCGGTCCACCCCTAGGGCCACGCCGGCGCAATCCGGCAGGCCGGCGGCCAGGGCATCGGCCAGGCGCAGGTCGGGGTTGTTGTAGGGCCTGCCCAGGGCGCGGCGGGTCTCGCCGTCGGCCAAGAGGCGCCGGCGCTGTTCTTCGGCGTCGGTCAATTCGAAATAGCCGTTGGCCAGCTCCACTCCCTTGATGAACAGCTCGAAGCGGCAGGCCACCTGATGGCCGTGCTCATCCTCTGCGGTGCGGGCCAGGGCCGCCTGGCTGGCCGGGTAGTCGTAGAGAAAACAAGGGCCTTCGGTGCCCAGGCTGGGCTCGATGACGAAACTCACCAAGAGGTTCAGCAGGGTGTCCCTGTCTTCTTCCACTTCCCCATAACCGGCGTGCTGCTGGGCCAGGGCCTGGAGCTCGGCCAGTGACGCCCGGTGCGGGTTGATGCCGAGGCTGCGCTCAAAGGCTGCCAGATAGCTGAGCTTCTCGATGCGGCTTCTGTCCATGCCTGCCACCGCCACCAGCAGATCGGCTATTTCGTCCATCAACTGGTGATGGTCGAGGCTCGGCCTGTACCACTCCAGCATGCAGAACTCGCTGTTGTGGCGCCGACCCGCCTCTTCGTTCCTAAACACCTTGCCCAACTGGTAGATGGGGCCAGAGCCCGCGGCCAGCAGCCGCTTCATGGCGAATTCGGGGGAGGTTTGCAGATAGAGGGTCAGGCCCTGTGGCGCCAGGGGACCAGTGTAGATGCTGGTCATCACCTCTATGTGGGGGTCCGAGATGCTGCCCTGGGAGAGGATGGGGGTGTCCACTTCCAAGACACCCCGCTCGGCAAAGAAGGCGCGGATATCGGCAAAGAGTTGGGCGCGGCGACGGAGCGCCTCAAGGGAGCATTGGGGCTGCCAGTTTTGGTCGATCATCGGACACCTCCTAGGGGGCGCACAAGATAGCGCATCAGAACCAGCGGAGGTAGTCGTGGAAGACGAAGATCAGTATCTCTATGACGATCAGCCAGATGATGATCCACTCCAGGAAGCTGGAGTGGCGGTGATGCTCCTCGTCGGCCAGTATCGCCAGCAGTTCCCCTATCACCTCCAGCCGCTTGTTGAGTATGGCCAGGCGGCTGTCCAGTTCCTGGTTGGCGCGGCTGAGATCGTAGTAGGGGTCCAGCTCGGGGTGGTCCCAGAAGAACTCCGGCTTGTCCAGCAGATCGAAGTGCAGGTTGACCTCGCTCTTGGCCAGGTGCAGCCGGCCCCGCAGCTTGGCCAGGCGCCGCCGGCCCAGGCGGATCCGGCCTTTTTCCGCCAGGGCCTCGGGGATGAAGGCGGTGTCCCTGATATTGACCGTCACCTGCTGCTCGAAGGCCTCCAGCACCACCGACTGGGCCAGGGCATGGCTGATGGCCAGCTTGGCCAGGGGGGCGTCATCCGGCAGTTGGAAGTGGTCATGCTGGATATGGAGCCGGTCCAGCTGGCGGTTGAGGGCGAAGCTGATCTCGTCGAAGGGGGCCTTGGCCAGGGGCTCTTCCACGGCAGGCGCCAGCCTGGCACAGAGGGCCTGCACATCGTCAAGCGGCAGGCCCCAGCAGACCAGGGCGCCATAATCGAAGGCAAAGGCCAGTCCCTGATGCAGGCTGACCAGGGTGGCATCCTTGAATCGCTGGCTCTGGCCTTCCTCTGCCAGCAGGGGAGCCAGTTTTTCCAGATTAAAACGATTGCCCAGGCAATAACTGAAGCAGGCGCTGTGGCTCATGGGGTGCATCCGTTACACTGTGGCTTAATTAGAGCATAAGCGGCAGATACCGTGATGATTGATAAGAATTTTCCCCTGGTGGATATCCACCGCCACCTGGACGGCAATGTCCGCATCGCCACCATCCTGGATTTGGCGCGCCGTTTCAATGTGCCCTTGCCGGCCCAAGACGAGGCGGGCATGAAGCCCTATGTCCATGTCATCGAGAACGAACCCAGCCTGGTGGCCTTCCTGGCCAAGCTGGACTGGATGGTCAAGGTGCTGGGGGATCTGGACGCCTGCTACCGGGTGGCCTACGAGAACGTCGAGGACGCGGCCCGGGTCGGCATCGACTACACGGAGCTGCGCTTCAGCCCCTGGTATATGGCCATGAGCCACAAGCTCGACACCCAAGGGGTGGTGGAGGCGGTGGCCGCCGGCGTGGCGGCGGGCAGCCGCGACTTCGGGGTCAAGACCAACCTCATCGGCATCATGAGCCGCACCTTCGGCACCGAGCAGTGCCAGCTGGAGCTGGACGCCCTCCTGGCCAACAAGGACAAGCTGGTGGCCATCGACCTGGCCGGCGACGAGCTGGGCTTCCCCGGCCCCTTCTTCGAGCCCCACTTCAAGCGGGTCAAGGACGCCGGCCTGCAGGTCACTGTCCATGCCGGTGAGGCGGCGGGCCCCGAGTCGGTCTGGCACGCCCTGCGCGAGTTGGGAGCTGTGCGCATAGGCCACGGCGTCAAGTCGGTGGAAGATCCCGCCCTGCTGGCGTACCTGGCCGAGAAGGGCATCGGCATCGAGTCCTGCCTGACCTCCAACATCCACACCTCCACTGTGGCCAGCTACGAGGTACACCCCATCCGCACCTTCCTGGCACACGGCATACCCGTGAGCCTCAACACCGACGACCCCGGCGTCAGCGCCGTGGAGCTGGATTTTGAGTACGAAGTGGCGGCGCCCAAGGCGGGGCTGAACCCGGCGCAGATAGCGGCCTGCCAGCGCCATGGCCTGGCCATGAGCTTCCTGTCAGAGGCCGACAAGCAGGCGCTGATCAAAGCCAAGCAATAAGACAAAGGGGCCAAGAGGCCCCTTTTTTAGATCACCCGCGAGAAGCGGTGCTGCTGCACCTGTTTCTTCAAGTGGGCGTCGAAGGCGGTGGCGATGGTGCGCACCAGCAGCCGCCCCCTTTCGGTGATCTTGATCCCCTGTTCTTCCTCCACCAGCAGCCCGTCCTGGACGAAGGGGGTCAGCAGGGCCCTCTCTTCCTGGAAATAGCTGCGGCTGTCGATGCCAAAGAAGCCGTCCAACACAGGCCAATCCAGGGCGAAGCGGCAGAGCAGGCTGTGGATGGCGGCGGCGCGGATGCGATCGTCCTCGCTCATCTGGTAGCCCTGGGTGCGGGCATGGCCCTGGCTGTCGGTGGCCTGCTGGTAAGCCTTCAGGTCCTTTTCGTTTTGCACGTAGAGTCCTCCTACCTTGGAGATGGCCGACACCCCCAGGGCCAGCAACTCACAGTCGCCGTCCGTGGTGTAGCCCTGGAAGTTGCGGTGCAGCCGCCCCTCTTGCTGGGCGATGGCCAGCTCATCGTCTTTCCTGGCGAAGTGGTCCATGCCGATGAAGCGGTAGCCGGCCCCGGTCAACTTCTCGATGGTGGTGCCCTGGATGCGCAGCTTCTCGGCCGGGCTCGGCAGTGTCTCTTCCTTGAGCTTGCGCTGGGCCGGGAAACGGGCCGGCAGGTGGGCATAGTTGAAGATGGAGAAGCGGTCCGGCTGCAAAGCCAGGGCCTGGTCCAGGGTCTGGCCGAAACTGGCGGTGTCCTGGTAGGGCAGGCCGTAGATGAAGTCGAGGTTGATGGAGCCGAAACCGAGGCGCCTGGCCTCGGTCATCAGGGCTTCTATATGGGCCCTATCCTGGACCCTGTTGATGGCCTGCTGGACCTGGGGATTGAAGTCCTGGGCGCCGATGGAGAGACGGTTGAAGCCAAGCTGTGCCAGCCAGGCCAGGTCCGACACCGCCAGGGCCCTGGGGTCCACCTCTATGGCGCCGTGGAAGCCGGGAGCGAAGCGGAAATGGCTCTGCAGCATCGCCATCAGCCGGGTCATCTGCGCCTGGCTGAGGAAACTGGGGGTGCCGCCACCCAGGTGCAGGTGCTGGACCTCGAAATCCTTGAACAGCGGTGCCTGGTAGGCGATCTCCTTGGCCAGGTGCTCTAGGTAGTTGTCCGCCTTGTGGCTGTGCCGGGTCACCACCTTGTTGCAGCCGCAGTAATAGCAGAGCTGGTGGCAGAAGGGGATATGCACATAGAGGCTGAGCCGGCGCGACGGTGCCGAGGCGATGGCGGCGCGCCACTGGTCACCGCGGATCTGCTCCGTGAAGCTCAGGGCCGTGGGGTAGGAGGTGTAGCGGGGGGCCGCCATGTCGTAGCGGCGGATAAGCTCCGGGTCGAAGTGCAAGGGGCGGCCTCCAGATAGCAACAAGGGCGCCAGTATGGCGCCCTTGGCGGGAAGCTCACTTGATCTGACTCAATGGCTAAGGTCTTTGAGCAGCTCGGCCTCGGCCTTGATGGCATCGCTCAGCTCCCGCTCCCAGCCTTCCCGCTCGCGGTCCTGGCGGCGCAGCTCTTTCTTGTCCAGTTCCTTGCGGGCCTCGTGGGTGGGCAGATCCTTGACCCGCTTATAAAGGTCGAACAGGGCCGGGAAGCGCTCGCCGTAGGCCTTGTAGGGGTGCAGGTGGTCCAGCAGGTTGCGGATGCGGATGGCGCCTTCGGAGAAGTCGCACTGCTCTTCCAGCATGGCGCGGGCGATGATGTGGATGCTGGACAGCAGCTTCTCGTTGCGCTCGGCGATGGCGGCCTCGCGCTTTTGGCGCTGGGCCTTGACCATGAACAGCAGCTTGCCGAGGTAGAAGGCGAGGCCGGCGATGACGAGAACCCCCAGCAGGGCCAGGGTGGTCAGCCAGGTCATACCGGCTGTTCCTCGTCATCCCAGTCGATGTCGTCCATCAGTTCGTCTTCGTCGTCGCTGATGCCCAGTTCCGTCATCAGCTTCTCGATGCGGCCGGTCATCTCCTCGACGTAGTTCTCTTCCTCGGCGCTCAGCTCCTCGCCTTCATCCAGGCGGTCCAGCAGGGCGTTGAGGCGCTCGTCGTTTTCCAGGCTCTCCAGCAGGGTGGCCTTGGCCAGGGCGTCCTGTTCGACGACCGCGGGCTTGGGCGCCTTGGCGGCCTTGCTGGGCACCACCTTGGCCTTGGGCGCCTCGGCTGCCTTGGGGCTGACCAGGGTCACCGGTTTGGTGGAGCCGAGGCGGTTGTCCTGGGCCTTGCCCTTGCCCTTGCCTTGGCCACCTTGGGTGGACTTGGCGGCGACGCTGCCCTGGCGGCTGCCGGACTTGTTGCCCAGCTTATGGCGCTTGCCCTTGCTGGTGCTGAGTTTGGTGTTGCCGGTGTCGACTTTCTTGGCAGTGCCTTGTTTGCCGGGGGCGCGGGTCTTCTTGATTCGGGTCATCTCTGCCTACCTTTTTTGCAGCAGGATCACATCGGTATCCACCCGCTGCCAGTCGAAGCCGAAATGTTCGGCTAACCAGGCAAAGGTGGCTTCGCTGTGGAAGCTCACATGGGTGGGGTCATTTTTGTAATGCCAGTTGGCAAAACGGTCTTGGTCTATCACCAGCTTGGTCATCACTCCCAGCCAGCCACCGGGTTTCACCAGGCCGGCCAGCAGGGCCCAGCTTTCGGCCGGGCTGTTGAAGTGTTCCACCACTTCGGTGCTGGTGACGAAGTCGTACTGTGCCTGCAGCGGCGCCGGATCCGCAGCATAGTAGGGATCGTAGAGCGCCACCGCCATGCCCGCTTCCTCCAGCATGGCCGCCAGGGCCGGCCCAGGGCCACAGCCGAAATCCAGCCCTTGGCTGCCGGGAGCCAGCCTTGCCAGCAGCGGTGTCGCCAACCTGGACAGGAAGCGGCGGTAGCCGGGATCACCGGGCTGGTTGTCATGGATATCGTAGAGCGCTTTCTCGGCTTCCGGCTGCAGATGGCTGCCGGGGTCGGCGGACACCAGGGCACAGTCTTGGCATTGGAAGTAGTGCCGGCGCTTGTCCGCACCGAAGGGCGCGACTGGGCCGTGACAGAGGGGGCACGCTTGCATGGGGGGCTATTTTACGGGAGTGGCGGATAAAGAAAAAGGCGATGCTCACTGCGATCGCCTCATCTCTTGTGCCTAAGTCAGGCACTGCTCCCATCGTATCCGGCCGTTATTGTTTTTTTTCGGCCTAACGGGTTCCATTTTTTTTTTGCCAGCTTCCTTGCATGGTTATTATTTTTACGCCGCTCCTGGCGCTTTCTTTCTCATCCCTGGAGGCTTGGGACCATCATGGTCGCCTTACCCCTTTTTCTCGGTTGATTAGCGCTTTTCCCACAGGTTTGTCGATGCTGGCCTTCCTGACCTTATTCCCGTTTCCCTCGAGTCGAGGTGCCCGTGCCGTGGGCAACCCCTGCAAACCTTGCGACGCCGCTCAAGTTAACGCTCACGTAAGGGGGGTGCAAGCCCAACTGAAGCCATATTGTTAAGGCATTGCCAAAATTTCGTGTTGGATCACAGTTATCAAAAAAGGCGCCAATTGGCGCCTTTTCATCCTTCGGCAAATGCCTTAGTGCAGGCCCGCCAGATATTTGGAGAGGATGTCGATATCCTGGTCGGTGAGCTTGGCGGCCACCTGGCGCATCATGCCGTTGGGGTCGTTGGCGCGCTGGCCGGCGCGGAATCGCTCCAGCTGCGTCTTGATGTACTCTGGGTGCTGGCCGGAAATGTCGGGGAAGCGTGCCAGGCTGTGGCCGTCGCCCCTGGGGCCGTGGCAGGCGGTGCAGGCGGGAATGCCCCGTTCCAAGTCGCCGCCCATGAACAACCTGTGCCCGGCCTTCACCACATCCTTGGGCGTGGTGCCGCCGGCCATGGTCTGGCTGGAGAAGTAGGCGGCCAGATCCGCCATGTCCTGGTCGGAAAGGGGGGCGGCCATGGAACTCATCACAGGATCGTAGCGCCCGTCCTTGCCGCCGGACTCCATGCCCTTCTTGAGGTCGTGCAGTTCCTTGATGATGTAGCTGGCATGCTGGCCGGCCAGGCGTGGGTACATGCCGACGGGGCTGTTGCCGTCAGGGCCGTGGCAAGCGGCGCAGACCGCCGATTTGGCCTTGCCGGCGTCGGCATCGCCCTGGGCGAGGAGCTGGCTTGAGGTTCCGGCCAGGAGTATCACTGCAAGTGCAATCTTCTTCATGGCGTTCCGTCATCTTGTGGTGCAGTTTCAGCCCGGTTGTGTCGCGCCCATCGCACGACCGCCCAGGCATGTTAGAATTCTGCGAGCGGTCCCTGGCCATTGCCGGTAAGGCCGGATCCGGCGGCTCTGAATTTATGGCCAGAGTTGTTGATAGTTTACACAAAAATTCCGATGTGTCTTTAGTTTACAGCGCGGGAGAGCTGATGACCCCCACCCCTGAGATCGACTTTCGCCAGGCCAGATTCGTCACTTCTGCGCCCGATATAAGGCACCTGCCCCGCAATGAAGGGGTGGAGATCGCCTTTGCCGGCCGTTCCAATGCCGGCAAGTCCAGCGCCCTGAACGCCATCACCGGCCAGAAGCAGCTGGCCCGCACCTCCAAGACCCCGGGCCGCACCCAGCTGATCAACCTGTTCAGCCTGGCCGATCCCCGCCACTGCCTGGTGGATCTGCCCGGCTACGGCTTTGCCAAGGTGCCCCTGGAGTTGAAGGAAAAGTGGCAGGCCAGCCTGTCCGAGTACCTGGAAAAGCGCGAATCCCTGCGTGGCGTCGTGGTGCTTATGGATATCCGCCATCCCTTCAAGGAGATAGACCAGGACCTCATCTACTGGGCCGTGGAATCTGGCCTGCCGGTGCTGGCGTTGTTGACCAAGGCCGACAAGCTCAAGAGCGGGGCCCGCAAGGCCACTGTGCTGCAGTGTCGTGAAGCGGCCCTGGCTTTCGGCGGCGACGTGACCGTCATGGCCATCTCGGCCCTGAGGGGGCTGGGGTTGGACGAGGTGCGCCGGCACCTGGCTGGCTGGCTGTCCCTGGTGGACCAGGAAGCGCCGGACCCCGAGGCTGGGGAAAGCGAGTGACAAAGAGGGCCCCGACAGGGGCCTTTTTTATGCAAGGTGCTGAATCGCAGGCAAAAAAAACCGGTGGTCGAGACCACCGGACAGAAATATTAGCTTATTGGGGGAGAAGCTAATATGTCAGCAGAAAATCACCACAGGCTTGCTGAGCAAGCCATGAGGTTATGCAGCAACTTCAAGGTACAACACTTCTTGACCGATTTGAAGTTTTTACTCTAAAAATTTTTCCGCCGAGCGGGGAATGGAGCGTCAGCCCCTGCGGGACAAGGATTTGGGGTATGAGAGGTGGGAGCCGGGCTGCGGATAAAAAAATGCCTCGCTCGTTTGAGCGAGGCAGCCATATCTAGCTAAATCCACTACGTGAAACAAAGACCCGTCCTCAGGAGAGGGTCTTCAGTACCCTACGAGAGCCAGTCTAGCGGCCCCCTGCTCAGATTAAAAGCGCTTTTTGTAGTTTTTTTTCATATCGGCAGGTTAATCACCAGATTGTCCCACTTTTCAGACGGCTTACAGCGTCATTTGGTAACAATATTACAATTACCCGGTCAGTGGGCTTCATCCCAGGTGGCGCCCAGGCCGGCTTCCACCAGCAGGGGCACCGCCAGTTCGGCTGCTCCCTGCATCAGGGCGCCGACCTTGGCCGCGGCGGCCTCGGCGAAGTCCTCGTCCACCTCCAGCACCAGTTCGTCGTGTACCTGCATCAAGAGGCTGACCTTGTCGGCCACCTCGTTGCGGATCCAGGCGTCCACCGCCAGCATCGCCTTCTTGATGATGTCGGCGGCCGTGCCCTGCATGGGTGCGTTGATGGCGGCGCGCTCGGCCGCCTTCTTGCGGGCCTGGTTGCGGGCCTTGATCTCGGGCAGGTAGAGGCGGCGGCCGAACAGGGTCTCCACATAGCCTTTTTCCTCGGCGCTGTGGCGGGTCTTTTCCATGTAGTCCAGCACCCCGGGATAACGCTCGAAGTAGGTGTCCATGTAGCCCTGGGCCTCGCCCCGGCCGATATCCAGCTGGCGGGCCAGGCCGAAGGCGGACATGCCGTAGATGAGGCCGAAGTTGATGGCCTTGGCGCGGCGGCGCTGCTCGCTGGTCACCGCAGCCAAGGCGACCCCGAAGACTTCGGCGGCCGTGGCGGCGTGGATGTCCTTACCCTCTGCGAAGGCGGTCAGCAGGCCCTGGTCTCCTGAGAGGTGGGCCATGATGCGCAGCTCTATCTGGGAGTAGTCGGCGGCCAGGATCTTGCGGCCTTTGGGGGCGATGAAGGCCTGGCGGATGCGCCGCCCTTCCTCGGTGCGCACCGGTATGTTCTGCAGGTTGGGATCGGTGGAGGACAGCCGGCCTGTGGCTGTGACCGCCTGGTGGTAGCTGGTGTGGACACGGCCTGTCCTGGGATGGATCAGGGCCGGCAGCTTGTCGGTGTAGGTGGACTTGAGCTTGGCCAGGCCGCGGTATTCGATGATCACCTTGGGCAAGGGATGGTCCAGGGCCAGCTCCTGCAGCACCTCTTCGGCCACGGAAGGCACGCCTGTGGGGGTCTTCTTCAGGGGCTTGATGACCATCTTGTCGAAGAGGATGGCCTGCAGCTGCTTGGGGCTGCCGAGGTTGAATTCTTCGCCGGCCAGCTCATAGGCCTTCTTCTCCAGGGCCTCGATGCGCTCCGCCAGCTCCAGGCTTTGCTGGCCGAGCAGCTTGGGATCGATGAGCACGCCGGTGCGCTCCATGCGCGACAGCACAGGCACCAGGGGCAGTTCTATGTCCAGCAGCACCGACTTGAGGCTGGGCTCCTTTTCCAGGCGCGGCCAGAGGTGCTCGTGGAGGCGCATGGTGACGTCGGCGTCCTCGGCGGCATAGAGAGCCGCCTCCTTGATGGCCACCTGGTCGAAGGTCAGCTGCTTGACGCCCTTGCCGGCGATGTCCTCGAAGCTGATGGTCTTGTGGGACAGGTACTTGAGGGAGAGGCTGTCCATGTCGTGGCGGCCGCCGACCGAGTTGAACACATAGCTTTCCAGCATGGTGTCGAAGGCGATGCCCTTGAGCGCTATGCCGTGGTTGGCCAGCACGCTCATGTCGTACTTGAGGTTCTGGCCGACCTTCTTGTGCGCCTCGCTTTCCAGCAGCGGCCTGAAGGCTTCGAGGACGGTGTCACGGGGCAACTGGGGGGTCTCGTCCAGCAGGCTGTGGCCGAAGGGGATATAGGCCGCCTCGCCGCCGCTGACGGCCACGCAGAAGCCCACCAGCTCGGCCACCATGTAGTCCAGGGCCGTGGTCTCGGTGTCGAAGGCGAAGAGTTCGGCCTTCTCCAGCTTGGCTATCCAGGCCTGGAGGGCCTCTTCGGTATTGACCAGTTGGTAGACGTCGCGGTCGATGCCGGCGGGGTCTGCTATTTCCTCTTCTGCGGCGGCCGGCGCTTCACCTTTGGCCTCGGCCTGGGGGGCTGTCTTACCGTCCAGCACCTCGGCCAACCAGCGGCGGAATTCGAGCTTGCCGTACCATTCCACCAGGGTGTCGCGGTCCTCTTCCTTGATGCGCAGATCCAGGTGCTCTTCGCTGAGATCCACGTCTGTCTTGATGGTGGCCAGCAGGTAGGAAAGCCGCGCCTGCTCTTCGTTGTCCACCAGCTTCTTGGCCATGGTCTTGGCGCCGCGGAAATCCAGGGTCGCCACCTTGTCCAGGCTCTGGTAGATGCTGTCCATGCCACCCAGGCCCTGGAGCAGGCCAAGGGCCGTCTTTTCGCCAACCCCGGGTACGCCTGGAATGTTGTCCACCTTGTCGCCCATCAGGGCCAGGAAGTCGATGATGAGCTCCGGGCCCACGCCGAACTTTTCCACCACCCCGGCCGGGTCCAGCACCGTATTGGTCATGGTGTTGATCAGGGTCACGTTCTCATCCACCAGCTGGGCCATATCCTTGTCGCCGGTGGAGATCAGCACTGGGCGCCCTTCCTGGGAGGCCTTGCGGGCCAGGGTGCCGATGACGTCGTCGGCCTCGACCCCTTCGATGATGATGAGCGGCAGGCCCATGGCCTTGACCAGGGTGTGCAAAGGCGCCACCTGGCTGCGCAGGTCGTCGGGCATCGAGGGTCTGTGCGCCTTGTACTGTTCGAACAGCTCATCCCGGAAGGTCTTGCCCTTGGCGTCGAACACCACCGCCATCTCGGTGGGCTTGAACTGGCGCAGCAGGCTCTTGAGCATGTTGACCACGCCGTAGATGGCCCCGGTAGGTTCGCCCTGGGAGTTGGTCAGGTGGGGCGGGGCATAGTAGGCGCGGTAGAGATAGGAAGAGCCGTCTACCAGGATAAGGGGATTTTCGGGGATGGTGGCCATGAGGGGAGTCCGGGTGATCCTTGTTGGCGCACAGGATGCCACAGCCTCCGGCTGGAAGAAACTTGCCCCTGTCAGGGCTGTGGATAAGTCTGTTGATCAAGTATGACGGCTGTCGGCCAAGTTGTTAAAACTTGTCCGTTGACCATAGGCGGAGGCCGCGCCTGGATTGGCGCTGACGATCATAAGTAAGAATGGAGACAGATGTGGATAGCCATTCCCTGCTTGTGAATAACCGTCATTCCCTGTTTGTTGAATTGTTGTTATTTTTAACGCACAAGCAAGCAGTCTAGCACTGCACAAAAGATGTGCAATAGCCTTTTTCATCTCCATCCATGCCATGACACGGAGAGCGGGCTAACATGGCATCAGCATCAAGGAGGCTACCATGAAGAAGATTGCAGTTATTTTAAGCGGTTGCGGTGTTTACGACGGCAGCGAGGTCCATGAGGCAGTGCTGACGCTGCTGGCCCTGGCCGAAGCCGGGGCCAAGGTGCAGTGTTTTGCCCCCGACATGGCGCAGCACCATGTCATCAACCACCTCACCGGCGAAGAGATGCCGGAGCAGCGCAACGTGCTGGTGGAATCCGCCCGCATCGCCCGCGGCCAGGTCAAGGATATCGGTGAACTCAGGGTGGCGGACTTCGACGGCCTGATCCTGCCTGGCGGCTTCGGCGCCGCCAAGAACCTCTGCGACTTTGCCTTCGAAGGCGAGGACTGCCAGGTACAGCCCGACGTCCTGACGGCCCTCAAGGCCTTCGCCAAGGCCCACAAGCCGGTGGGTTACATCTGCATAGCGCCGGTGATGATCCCCAGGGTCTACGACAAGGGCGTCAAGGGCACCATAGGCACCGACAAGGGCACGGCCGCCGCCTTCAATGCCATGGGCGGTGATCACCAGAGCTGTCCCGTAGACGAATTCCGGGTGGATGAGGCCAACAAGGTGGTCTCGACACCGGCCTACATGCTGGCCGGGTCCATACTGGAAGCCAAAAGCGGCATCGACAAGCTGGTCAAGGAAGTGCTGCGGCTGGCCTGAAGCCTGGCGTAGGTAGGATATCAGGAGGCGAAGAAAGGGATGTTGAGTTGGGGCTATCTGGGCAGGACAGGGCTGGTGGCCATCCTCTATTTGCTGGGGGGATGGCTGGGCAGCCAGCTGGCGTTGCCGCCCGGTTACGCCAGCCCGATCTGGCCGGCGGCCGGCCTGGCCTTGGCTGCCATGCTGGTCTGGGGGGCGCGGGTCTGGCCCGGCATTTTTGTCGGCTCCTTCCTGACCAACGCCCTGATGGTGGGCGATCCCCAGGCCCTGATCTCGGGCACCTGGCAACCCTGGCTCATCCCTCTCGGCATTGCCACCGGCACTAGCCTGCAGGCCCTGTTCGGCGGCTGGCTGCTGGACTGGAAGCGCCGCTGGCGCCTGGCCAGGCTCAACGAGATCCTGACGCTGCTGGGCAAGGGCGCCTTGCTCAGCTCCCTGGTCGCCGCCTCTGTCGGCCACCTGGTGCTCTACCTGGCCGGCCTGGTGTCGATCGCCGCGCTGCCGGTGGACTGGCTGGCCTGGTGGACGGGGGACGCCCTCGGCATAGCGGTGATCTCGCCCCTCTGCCTCTTGGTGGGGTCAGGAGCTGCCCGGCAGCGGCTGCTCTGGACCGGCAGCACCATGGTGCTGATGGTGCTGGGGCTGCTGTGGAGCACCAACCAGATAGCCCAGCACCAGCGGGAAAAGGTGGGGCTGGAACTCAAGCGCCAGGCCGACACCCTGGCCATGTCGGTGCAAAGCTCCGCCGACCGTTACCTCCACACCCTGACCGGCCTCGGCCTCTTCTTCAGCGGCTCCCAAGCCGTGAGCAGGGATGAATTCCACCACGTGGCAGGGGAACTGCTGGAGGAGCTGCCCGGGCTCAAGGCCCTGGAATGGGTGCCCAAGGTGGCGGCCCCGGACAGGGCCGCCATGGAGCAACAGGCCTCACGGGAGTTGGGCTTGCCCTTCCATTTCACCGTCGTCGGTGACCAGGGGCAGATGGTGCCGGCGCCCCAGGCCCCTTACTACTATCCCATCTACTACCTGGAGCCCCTGGCCGGCAACGAGAGGGCCCTGGGTTACTCACCGGCTTCCCATCCCAACAGGGAAGCGGCCATGGAAGCAGCCGAGTCTTCGGGCAAGACGGTGGTGAGCGACGTGGTGGCCCTGGTGCAGGGCAACCATGACCCCGGCTTCCTGGCCTTCAGGGCGGTGCGGCGCCAGGACGGTACCACAGCCGGTTTCGTGCTGGCGGTGATCGATGCCAAGACCCTGCTCAGCCGCGCCCTGGCGCCGGCCCAGGGGTCTGAACTGGCGATCTCCGCCGAGGATGACCAATCCCATGTCAGCTTCTTGATGGCGCAACCAGGGCAAGAGTTGGGCCTTTGGCGGGACAAGGTGCTGGAGGTGGGCGGCCGGCAGTGGCTGCTGCGCTTCGGCTACCCCAGGCGCTATGTGCTGGCGGAGGCCAATGCCGGCCTCTGGCTGACCCTGGTGGGGGGCCTGCTGCTGGTCTCCCTGGTGGGCTTCGCGGTGCTGCTGGCCACGGGCCAGGCCCAGGTCATAGGGCGCCAGGTGGCGCTGCGCACCCGGGAGCTGGAGAAGGCCAACAGGCGCGTCAAGGAACGGGAAGACCTGCTGAGTTCTGTGGTGGACAACCTGCCCCTGACGTTGATCATCAAGGACGCCAACAGCCTGCGTTACCTGCAGGTCAACAAGGCCGCAGAGGAGCTGATGGGGCTGCCCAGGGACAAGCTGCTTGGCTGCACCGACCAGGACATCTTCAAACCCGAAGAGGCGGAGGCGACCATGGCCAGGGACAGGGACAGCATCAGTGAGGGCCGGCTGCAGCTGGTGGAGAAGGCCCTGGTCTCCACCCCTTCAGGCCAGCATTGGCTGCGCACCCGCAAGGTGCCCCTCTTCGACGAGCAGGAAAAGGCACGCCACCTGCTGGTGCTCTGCGAAGACATCACCGACAGCCTGGCCAGGGACGAGGAGATCCATGACCTCAACCTGATCCTGGCGGAAAACAACAGGGCCCTGGCCGACGCCAACCTGCGCCTGGAGGAGCTGTCCCGCACCGACGCCCTGACCCAGTTGGCCAACCGCCGCATCTTCGACCAGGAGTTGCAGGAAGAGTGGTACCGCTGCCAACGCCAGCAGCTGCCGATGGCGGTGATGATGATCGACATCGACTTCTTCAAACGCTACAACGACAGCCTAGGCCACCAGCACGGCGACCAATGCCTGCGCCAGGTCGCTTTCCAGCTGATGTCCTCGGTGCGGCGCAGCGGTGACGTGGTGGCCCGCTACGGCGGCGAAGAATTCGCCCTGGTGCTGCCAGGCTCCGATGGCCAGCAGGCCAGGGGCCTGGCAACCAAGATCCAGGCCAATGTCAGGGCGGCCGCCATCCAGCATCCCGACTCCCCCATCAGCCCCTGGGTGACCCTCTCCATCGGCGTCGCCTTCTGTTACCCGAGCGACGAGTCGGCCGGGGCCGAGGCGCTGCTGGCAAGGGCCGACCAGGCCCTCTACCAGGCCAAGGACAAAGGCCGCAACCGCTTCGTCAGCGCCGAACCGACGGCAGAGTTGGAAGCGCGGTTGGCCAAATAAAAACAGGCCGGCGGGTGCCGGCCTTTTCCAACTGGAAGCAATGTGAGCAATGTCGTGCGATGCCACCTGTCAAGGCGAGTGCATCAGCGTCAAAATGAACGCCACTCAAATGATAATGATTATCGTTAGCCTGTCAATGGGTGGCCTATCCAGCGCCGAACGCGCGCTGCCATTGAGTCGGGCCCTGTTCCCCGCTCATAATGGGGCATGCCCAGTATCAATCGAATCCTCTATCTCCTGAAGACCCGGGGCGACCAGACCGCCCAGGTGCTGGCCAGCGAACTCGGCATGACCGCCATGGGTGCCCGCCAGCACCTGCTGGCTGCCGAACAGGACGGCCTGGTGGAAAGCTTCATGGAGAAACGCAGCGTCGGCCGCCCGGCCCGGGTCTGGCGCCTGACCGAAGCCGGCCACGGCCGCTTTCCCGAACGCCATGCCGACCTGACCCTGACCCTGATCGACAGCGTCCGTTCCCTGTTCGGAGACGAGGGGCTCGATGCCCTGATCGGCCACCGCGAGCAGCAGATGGGCAACCATTACCTTCGGGCCCTGGCCGGGGAACCCTCCCTGGAGGCCAAGGTCCATAAGCTGGCCGAGCTGCGCAGCAGCGAAGGCTATATGGCGGAAGTGGAAGAGGCTCCCGGCGGCTGGCTGCTGATCGAGAACCATTGCCCCATCTGCGCCGCCGCCCAGCACTGCCAGCAGTTCTGCCGCTCGGAACTGGCCCTGTTCGGCCAGTGCCTGGATGGCGCCACCGTCAGCCGCAGCGAGCACCTCCTGAGCGAAGGACGCCGCTGCGTCTACCTGATCCAGGCCCCTTAGGCAGGCGCCAGGCGGCGGCCCATCAGGCCCAGCAGGCCATTGAGCAGCACCCCGTAGAGGGGCAGGAAGAAGGCGAAGCTGATCAACAGCTTGAAACCGTAATCCAAGCAGGCGATCTCCAGCCAATGACTGGCCATGAAGGGATCGCCACAGTGGTAGAAGGCGGCGCTGAAGAACACCAGGGTGTCCAGCAGGTTGCCCAGCAGGGTGGATACGGCGGGCGCCAGCCACCAGGGGCCGCGGCTGCGCAGGGGGGTGAAGATCTGCACGTCGGCCACTTGCCCCAGCACATAGGCCAGGAAAGAGGCCAGGGCGATGCGGGCCACGAAGAGGTTGAGGGCCCCGGCCTGGGCGAAACCGCCAAAGTCCCCCTGGGGGAAGAGGACGCTCACCACATAACTGACAAAAAGCGCCGGTATCATCACCCAGAAGATCACCCGGCGGGCCTGGGCAGCGCCCAACAGCCGCACCGTCAGGTCGGTGGCCAGGAAGATGAAGGGAAAACTGAAGGCGCCCCAGGTGCTGTGCAGGCCGAACAGGCTGATCGGCAATTGCACCAGGTAGTTGGAGGCGGTGATCACCAGGATGTGGAAGGCGACGAGCCAGGCCAAAGGCCGGCGAAAGCAGGAATTGGACATATCAAACCTTTTTGATGCGGGGTGAGGGAACCCGGTTGCGGTAAGTCCGCTCTGGCGAGCGGCCGGCAAGATTACTGCCCCGCCCTCCCAGGATCAAGGACTCCATGGCACCCATCCCATCCTTCAGCCCAGGCTCTGCTTGGCCTCTAGGCAAAGCCATTGATTTACTTTGTGGAAATGCTTTTTTTGTGTTGACGGCGCCTGTACAAAGAAACGACACTAATGCGCTAATTTTGTTGAGGGATTGTTTAAGTTTTGGGCTACAAGGTCATTATCTGCGACGACTCCCGCCTGGCCAGGAACTTCCTGGCGCGGTCCCTGCCTGCCGGCTTTGCCGACGAGCAGCACTTTGCCGCCAGTGGCAGGGAAGCCCTGGAGCTGGTCTCCCAGGGCCGGGGTGAATTGTTGTTCCTGGACCTCAACATGCCCGACCTGGACGGTTACCAGGTGCTGGCCCAGCTTCGCGCCCAGAACGCCCCCTGCAAGGTGATCGTCATCTCCGGTGACGTCCAGCCCAAGGCCCTGGAGAAGGTCATGGCCCTGGGGGCCCTGTCCTTCCTGCAAAAACCCCTCAACCGCGACACCCTGCTGCAGCACCTCTTCGAGCTGGGCCTTGTCACCGAAGACATGCTGGGTCTGCCTGCCACCGGGCATCAGGAACTGCCGGGCATAGACCGCCAGGAAGTGCTGCGGGAAGTGGCCAACGTGGCCATGGGCAGGGCGGCCGGCATCATGGCCGGCATCTTCAACGTCTTCGTGCAGATCCCCGTGCCCAGGGTCCAGGCCATGCCCGCTACCGAAGTGCTGGAGCTGGTGGAGCAGTGGCAATGCCGCCCCGGCCACCAGGTGATCAGCCAAGGCTTCGTCGGCGCCGGCATCAGCGGTGAAGTGCTGATGGAGCTGTCCAGCGAGGAAGCCCACGGCATCGCCAACCTGATGGGGCTCGAGTGCAAGCAGGCGGAGGAAAGGGCCCTGATGGTGGAGCTGTCCTCCATCCTCATCGGTGCCTGCCTCAAGGGCATCGCCGCCCAGTTGGAGCTGGCCTTCAGCCAGGGCCATCCCATCATACTGGGCCGCGGCGAGAACCGCATGCTGGACGGCCTGGGAGAAAGCCCAGTGCCCTGCGTGCGCCTCGGCTACCAGATCCCCGACGAAGGGATCCACCAGGAGCTGGTACTGCTGCTGGCGCCCGCCTGCCTGCCGGTGCTGGAAAAGCGCCTGACCCAGTTGGTGAACTGAGATGATGAGCCTGTCCCTTTTGGAGCTCCAGCAGCTGCTGGGGGTGTTGCAAAGCCTGGATGTGGGCCTGGTGGTGCTGGACCGGCACTACCGCGTCAGCTTCTGGAACGACTTCATGGCCAACCACTCCGGCCTGGCGCCCCAGGAAGTGCTGGGCCAGGAGCTGTTCGGCCTCTGCCCCGAGCTGCCCCGGGATTGGATCAAGCCCAAGATCGACACGGCCCTGGCGCTCGGTACCATCAGCTTCACCACCTGGGAGCAGCGCCCCCACCCCTTCCCGTTCAGTTCCTATCGGCCCCTGACCGGCCGCTCCAAGGCCATGTACCAGAACCTCACCTTCATGCCCATCGCCGGTGCCAGCGGCGAAGTGGACAAGGTGGCGCTGGTGGTTTACGACGTCACAGAGGCGGCCAACTCGCGCCTGGCCCTGATCGACGCCAACCAGCAGTTGTCGGTGCTGTCCCGCACCGATCCCCTGACCGGCCTCTTGAACCGCCGCTCCTGGGAATCGGGCCTGGAGGAGGAATTCGCCCGTTGCCGCCGCTCCGGCCGCACCAGCACCTTGCTGATGTTCGACATCGACTACTTCAAGCAGGTCAACGACACCCACGGCCACCAGGCCGGGGACCTGGTGTTGCAACACACAGCCACCCTGCTGACCAGCCAGCTGCGCACCACCGACAAGGCCGGCCGTTACGGCGGTGAGGAATTCGCCCTGCTGCTGGTGGATACCGACGCCGATCAGGCCCGCCTGCTGGCGGACCGGCTCTGCTCCAGCCTGGCGGCCACCCCGGCCAAGGTGGGCGGCCAGGTCATCCCCATCACCATCAGCGCCGGCATCGCCCAGGCCACCGAGGCCATGGCCAATGCCCACGCCTGGGTCAAGGCCGCAGACCAGGCCCTCTACCAGGCCAAGGAAGCGGGCCGCAACACCATCTGCCTGGCCGACTAGCGCCCGCCGTGGAAACGGGCCAGGAAGGCCAGCACTTCCAGGCCCTCTTCGTCTTCGGCTTCCAGCCAGGCGCTGCCGCTCATCTCCTCGAATTCCAGGCGCAGTTCTGTGCCTTCGAAGTCCAGCCACCACTGGTGGCGGTCGGCGCCGTTTTCCTTGCGCAGCACCCTGAGTTCCAGCCGTTCCAGCCAGGGCTGGATGTCGGCCTCGAAGCTGTCCCAGCTGCTGGTCAGGGGCAGCAGCAGTGTCTTGTGTTCTTTGTCCAATCGCATCGTTTAGGGTTCCTCAGCTCGAACAGGACACTTCCAGGCGCTTGCCCCAGTCGGGGGCCTTCTGGGCGTAGGCGGCCATGCCGGGCTGGTCGGTGAAGGGGTTTTGCAGCAGGCCGTAGAGGCGGCGCACCTCGCTGAAGTCGCCCTGCTCGGCGGCGGCTATGGCGTTCTGGGCCAGGTAGTTGCGCAGCACATAGAGGGGGTTGGCGTCATTCATGGCCAGCTGCCGGCCCTGGTCCCCCACATCCTGCAGCCGCAGCCTGGCCAGGTAGCGCTCGGCCCAGGCGTCGAAGCGGGCGCGGTCCACGTAATGGTCGCGGCAGGGGATCAGCTTGTCGTCCTGGCGGGCCTCGCCCAGCCAGCGGAAGGCCAGGTTGTAATCCTGGGCTTCGTCGGCCAACAGGGCCAGCAGCTCGTTGATGAGGGGCGCATCCTGGCCGCTCACTTCGCAGAGCCCCAAGCGGCGGCCCATGGTCTTGAGGTAATGGCCGGCCAGGGCCGGCTGGAACTGCTTGAGGGCCGCCACCAGATCGTCGGAGGCGATCAGCGGGCTCAGGGCCATGGCCAGGCAGTTGAGGTTCCAAAGGGCGATGCTGGGCTGGGCGTCGAAGGCGTAGCGGCCGCTGTGGTCCGAATGGTTGCAGACGAAGCCGGGCTGGTAGTCGTCCAGGAAGCCATAGGGGCCGAAGTCGAAGGTGTCGCCGAGGATCGAGAAGTTGTCGGTGTTCATGACCCCGTGGGCGAAGCCGTAGGCCTGCCAGAGGGCGACCATCCGCGCCGTCTTGTGCACCACCCGCTCGAAGAAGACCTTGGCCGGCTGGCCTTGCAGATCCGGCCAATGGCGCTCGATCACGTAGTCCATCAGGCCCTTGAGCTCCTCCCCCAGGCCGCGGTGGAAGCAGTGCTCGAAATGGCCGAAGCGGATATGGGTGCGGGCCACCCGGGTCAGCATTGCGCCGCGTTCCACATGCTCACGCTGCACCGGCAGCTCGCCGGCCACCACGCACAGGGCGCGGGTCGTGGGTATCCCCAGATGGTGCAGGGCCTCGCTGGCCAGGAACTCGCGGATGCAGGAACGCAGCACGGCCCGGCCGTCGCCGCCGCGGGCATAGGGAGTGGGGCCGGCGCCCTTGAGGTGCAGGTCCCAGAAACCGCCCTGGCCGTCCTTCACCTCCCCCAGCAACAGGCCGCGGCCGTCCCCCAGCATGGGGTTGTAGACGCCGAACTGGTGGCCCGTGTATTTCTGGGCCAGGGGCTGGGCGCCGGGCAGGGGCAGACGGCCGCCGAACCAGTCGGCCAGCCTCTCCTGCTCTTCGGCCAGGCCCAGCTCTGCCACCAGGGCGTCGTTGGCCACCACCAGCTGCGGCTCGGCGAAGCCCATGGGCTCCTGGGCGCTGTAGAGGCTGGGGAAATCGCGGGCGTAGCGGTTGTCGAATTCAAGTGCCATGGGGCCCTCCTGGGGGGTATTTTCCCATAAGCCACAAAGGGGAGATAGGTCGGCTTTATCGAACGTTATCCTCAAGATCAGTCGCTTTTTATTCGATTACTTTCGGGTCATATTGTCCTCAACAAAGGAGGCAATGATGCGTATTCGTCCCGCCGGCAGCCGCCTGCCCACCAAAGCAGGCTGGCTCGACTCCAAACACAGCTTTTCCTTCGGCCACCACTACGATCCCCAGTGGACCGGCAGCGGCGCCCTCTTGGTGATCAACGACGACACCGTTGCGCCGGGGGCCGGCTTCGGCACCCATGGCCACAGCGACATGGAGATCATCTCGGTGGTGCTGAGCGGCAAGCTGACCCACAAGGACTCACAGGGCAACATAGGGCACCTGCTGCCCGGCATGGTGCAGCGCATGTCCGCCGGCACCGGCATCCGCCACTCCGAATACAACGGCTCGGACACCGAGCACGTGCATTTCCTGCAGATCTGGATAAGGCCCCACAGCCAGGGCCTGGCCCCCAGCTATGAAGAAGCCCAGGTGCCGGACCAGAAGGGCAAGGTGATCTTGGCAGGCAGCGGCGGCCTGATGGCCATCAACCAGGACGCCGAGCTGGCCCAGTACCGGCTGGATGCCGGCGATGAAGTGGCCTTCAAGGCCGAAAGCCGCCGCAAGCGCTACCTCCACGTCATCGAGGGGGGCATCAGCGCCGGCGAGCTGCGCCTGGGCCCCGGCGACGGCCTGGAGCTGAGCGCCGGTGAGGAGCGCCGGTTCAGCGCCGACGGCGAGGCCTGGTTCCTGGCCTTCGACGTGCCGGCCTGAGCCCTGTGCTGACAGTTAAAACCCCGCCGCGGCGGGGTTTTCCTTTTCTGTCAGTCCCTGGCTTCGCGCCCCAGCTCGATAAGGGTCGCCAGGCCGTGCCGCAGGCTGTCCACCTCCGCCTGGCCGCAGCGCGCCAGCAGGGCCTGATCGATGCGCTGGCGGGCCTGGGTCTGGACCTCGGCGGCGGCCTGGCCGCGCTCGGTGAGGCTCACCACCAGTTTACGCCTGTCCTGCTCGTCCACCGTCCTTTGCAGGTAACCGCGGCTGACCAGGGTATCCACCAGCTGGCCCGCCGCCTGCTTGGTGATGCGCAGCTCCCTGACCAGCTGCCCCAGGGGGGCATCGCCGGCCCCCTGGGCCAGGCCGCCGATGAGGTAGAGGCCGTTGCCGGGGATGTCCTCAAAGCCCGCCTCCTCCAGGGCCTGGCGCATGGCGCCGCCGTAGGTGTTGCGGGCGTGGCGCAGCAGCGCCGGGGTGCTGATGTCCTGGTACCAGGGGTTCTTGTCCGTCATGGTCGCCTCCATAAGTCAGGTAAGTTGACAGTCAATTTAGTTGACTAATAGGCGAAAGGCAAACCAGGACCAGAGGCTTTTTAAAAGGGTGGTGAGAACGGGTGCCAAGGGCGTCAGCGAAGAAGGCTGGGTAAGGTGACAACATCATCGGGAATGATGTTGATCATCGGCGTATTACGACGATGATCCGAAGGGCGAAGACCAGGGATGGTCGGAGTAAGGCCCTGACGGCCACTCCGCCAGCCTTAGCCCTTATTGAGGTGATCCGTTATTAAACCCAGGAAAGGTTCACCGTAGCGGGCCAGTTTGGTCTGGCCGACCCCGCTGATCGCCAGCAACTCGGCGTCGGAGGTGGGGAACTGGCTGGCCATCTCCGCCAGGGTGGCGTCGTTGAAGACCACGTAGGGGGGCACCTCGAACTCGTCTGCCAGCTGCTTGCGCAGCTTCTTGAGGCGGGCGAAGAGCACCTTGTCGGCGGCGCTGTTGTCGGTGGCGCGGCTGCTCTGCTTGACCCGGGTCACCAGGCGCGGCACCGCCAGCATCAGGGGCCGCTCGCCCTTGAGCACGGCCCTGGCCGCCTCGGTGAGGGTCAGGGCGCCGTGGCGGGTGATGTCCTGGGCCACCAGGCCGTGGTGGATCAGCTGGCGGATGATGCTGACCCAGTAGTCGTGGCCCTGATCCTTGCCGATGCCCCAGGTGCTGAGCTTGTCGTGGCCCAGCTCCTTGATGCGGGCCGTCTGGGCGCCGCGCAGCACTTCCACTATGTGGCCCAGGCCAAAGCGCTGGCCGGTGCGGTAGATGCAGCTCATGGCCTTCTGGGCCAGCTCTGTACCGTCCAGGGCCTGGGGCGGGTCCAGGCAGATGTCGCAGTTGCCGCAGCGCTCGCCGCTGTACTGGCCGAAGTAGTTGAGCAGCACCTGGCGGCGGCAGGTCAGGCCCTCGGCGAAACCGGCCATGGCGTTGAGCTTGGACAGCTCGACCCGTTGCTGGGCCTCGTTTTCGGACAGCTCGATCAGGCTCCTGACCCTGGCCACGTCGCCCGGTTCAAACAGCATCCAGGCCTCGGCGGGCAGGCCGTCACGGCCGGCGCGGCCCGTTTCCTGGTAGTAGGACTCGATGTTCTTGGGCAGGTCGAAGTGGGCCACGAAGCGCACGTCCGGCTTGTTGATGCCCATGCCGAAGGCGACGGTGGCGACGACGATGTCCACCTCGTCCTTCTGGAAGGCCTCCTGCACGAACTGGCGCTCGTCGTTACTCATGCCGGCGTGGTAGGCGGCGGCGTTGAAGCCCTGGCCGCGCAGCTTCTGGGCGATGTCGTCCACCCTTTTGCGCGAGCCGGCGTAGATGATGCCGCTTTGGCCCTTCTGGCCCTGGATGTATTGCAGCAACTGGTTGAAGGGCTTGAACTTCTCCACCACCAGGTAGCGGATGTTGGGCCTGTCGAAGCTGGACAGGTGCTCCAGGGGCCCGTCCAGGTTGAGGCGTTGCAGTATGTCCTGGCGGGTGGCCTTGTCGGCGGTGGCGGTCAGGGCCATCAGCGGCACGGCCGGGAAATTGGCCTTGAGCTGGCCCAGGATCAGGTACTCGGGCCGGAAGTCGTGGCCCCAGGAGGAGATGCAGTGGGCCTCGTCCACGGCGAAGAGGCTGAGCGGTATCTCCAGCAGCCGCTGCTGGAAGTCCGGCTGCATCAGCCGCTCCGGCGCCACGTACAGGAGATCCAGCTCGCCGTGGTGCAGCTGGTTCAGCACCCGCAGCTGCTGGTCGCGGGAAAGGGCCGAGTTCAGGTAGGCCGCCTTGACCCCCATGGCCAGCAGCTGGTCCACCTGGTCTTTCATCAGGGAAATGAGCGGCGATATGACGATGGCGGTGCCGGGGCGGCTGAGTGCCGGCACCTGGTAGCACAGCGACTTGCCGCCGCCTGTGGGCATGATCACCAGGGCGTCGCGGCCGGCGATCACGGCCTCAACCACCTCCTGTTGGCCGGGTCTGAAACTGTCGTAGCCGAAAACCGACGCCAACACGGCGTGTGGCGACTCATCGGAGGACTTCACAAAAGCGGGGGCTTGGGACATGCTCATAGCGCCGGCCATTGTAATGGAAGGAGGGAGCCTTGTCTTTCTGGTGGGCCGTCAGCATCCGCTTGCTGAAAATAAAACTCAGAAGATTCAAAGAAGTAGGATTTAAGGAAATGACGACTTTGACCCAGACCCCATTGAGCCGCGACGAGATCCTGGCCTTTATCGGCGATCTCTTCACCGCCCAGATGCCCTTCAACCAGGTGCTTGGCCTCAAGGTGACCCGCTACGAGGCGGACGCCGTCGAGGTGCGCTTCGCCATGAAGAAGGAACTGCTGGGCAACCCGGTGCAGCGCATCCTGCACGGCGGCGTCACCGCCTCGGTGCTGGACGTGGTGGGGGGCATGGCCGCCATCGCCTCGGTGTCCGACAAGTTCGACGGCGCCACTGTCCAGGCCCTGGCCGAGAAGTTCGGCAAGATGGGCACCATCGACATGCGCGTCGACTACCTGCGCCCCGGCCGCGGCCAGGAATTCGTCGCCACCGCCCAGGTGATCCGCGCCGGCAACAAGGTGGCGGTGACCCGCATGGAGCTGCACAACGAGGCCGGCGACCACCTGGCTTTCGGCACCGGCACCTACATGGTCGGCTGAACCGTCCGCCGCAAGGGGGCGGGATTTGGTCGCAGGGCCTGGGACCGGCTGTAAACATCTTGTTATGACTGGGTGCAGTCCCACTGGAGGAGCAACCCCATGCGCAAGACAATGCTGGCCGCCGCCCTGATGGCGGCATTCGGGTCCCAGGCCGCCACCTTGATCCAGGCCGGCCGCCTGATCGACGGCACCGGCAAGCTGCTGACCGAGCAGACTGTGGTGGTGGACGGCGACAAGATCAGCGCCGTCAAGGCCGGCTATGTCGCCCCGGGCCCGGGGGACAAGGTCATAGACCTCAAGGGCGCCACCCTGATGCCGGGCCTCATCGACGCCCACGTCCACCTGAGCTTCCAGCCCGGCCCCAACAGCTATGCAGAAGGCACCCATTTCAACCCCGCCGACTACGCCCTGCGGGCCGTGGGCCTGGCCAAGACCACCCTGGAGGCGGGCTTCACCACGGTGCGGGACGTCGGCGACGTGGACAACGTCAGCCTCTCGTTGCGCGACGCCATCAACAAGGGGGAGATCGAAGGGCCCCGCATCTATGCGGCCGGCAAGATCATCTCCACCACCGGCGGCCACGGCGACCCCACCGACGGCCTGAGCTGGGCGCTGATGGGCGACCCTGGCCCGGCCCAGGGGGTGATCAACGGCCCTATTGAGGCCCGCAAGGCGGTGCGCCAGCACTACAAGGACGGCACCGACCTCATCAAGATCACCGCCACCGGCGGCGTGCTGTCGGTGGAGAGATCCGGCCAGAATCCCCAGTTCATGGACGACGAGCTGCAGGCCATAGTGGCTACGGCCAAGGACTACGGCATGAAGGTGGCCGTCCACGCCCACGGCAAGGAGGGCATGCTGAGAGCCATCCATGCCGGGGTCGACTCCATAGAACACGGCACCTACATGGACGACGAGGTGATGCGGGCCATGAAGAAGGCCGGCACCTGGTACGTGCCCACCATCATCGCCGGCAAGACGGTGGCGGCCAACGCCGAGATAGCGGGTTACTACCCGGAGATGGTGCGCCCCAAGGCCCTCGCCATAGGGCCGCAGATCGAAAAGACCTTCAGCCGCGCCGTCAAGGCCGGGCTCAAGATCGCCTTCGGCACCGACGCCGGCGTCTATCCCCACGGCCAGAACGCCAGGGAATTCCAGTACATGGTGGAAGGGGGCATGAGCCCCATGCAGGCCATCCTCTGCGCCACCCGCAACGCCTCGGAGCTGTTGGGGGTCGATGACGAGCTGGGGAGCGTCAGCCCCGGCAAGCTCGCCGATCTGGTGGCGGTGCAGGGTGACCCCTTGCAGGACATCAAGCTGATGCAAAAGGTGAGCTTCGTGATGAAGGCCGGCGTCCTGGTCAAGGGGCCCTGATGGACTGGACCTTCTGGGGCCTGACGGCGCTTTCGGCCGCGACTTCCTTCGTCACCGCCAGCATGGGGGCCGGCGGCGGCGCCATCCTCATCGCCGCCATGGCGCTGCTGTTGCCGCCGGCCGCCGTGATACCGGTGCACGGCCTGGTGCAGCTGGGCTCCAACCTGGGCCGGGCCAGCCTGTCCTGGCGCCATGTGCATTGGCCCACCTTGGCGGTGTTCGTCCCCTTCAGCCTGCTGGGGGCGGCCCTGGCCAGCCTGGTGCTGGTGCGGCTGCCGGGCAATGTGCTGCAGCTGGCCATAGCGCTGTTCGTGCTCTACCTCTGCTGGGGGCCCAAGTTGCCCAAGAGGGTGCTGGGCAGGGCGGGCCTGGCCCTGGCGGCGGCCGGCACCGGCTTCGTGTCGTTGTTCGTGGGGGCCTCGGGGCCGCTGGTGGCGGCCTTCATCAAGGCCAGGAGCTCGGACAGGTTCCAGACGGTGGCCACCTTCGCTTGCGCCATGGTGGTGCAGCATGCCCCCAAGGCGCTGGTGTTCGGGTTGGCGGGTTTCGCCTTTCGGGACTGGTGGCCGCAGATCCTGGCCATGTTGCTGGCCGGGATCGCGGGCACCTGGCTCGGGCTCAGGACCCTGGGGCGTCTGTCCGAGGCGCGCTTTCACCTGCTGTTTCAGCTGGTGCTGACGGCGCTGGCGCTGGAACTGCTGTGGGAAGCAGCCAGCGGGCCATGAGGTAGCTCAGCGTCAGGCTCAGCATCACAGTCCAGACGTCGTGGGACAGGAAGTGGGCGCCGCGCAGCTGCTGGGCTATGCCGAAGGACAGGCCCAGGAAGAGCCCCGGCAGCAGCGCCCATTTGCGCCGCCCCGGTATGGCGAAGTAGAGGGCCAGCCAGGCATAGCCGCCGCTGGCGTGGCCGGCCGGGAAGCATTGGCTGTGGGGCAGGCCGGCGGGGCGGCTGTCGAAGAGGCCGATAAAGGGCCTGTCACCGCCGAACTGGGCCAGGCTCCAGGGGCAGTCCATGTTGGTGAGATGCTTGAGCGCGCCCACCGCCAGCAAGATCAGCGGCACCGTCAGGGCCAGGTAGCGCCAGCGGCGGCCGGACGGCTTCTTCCAGTTCCAGGCCATGCCGACCAGCACCGTCACATAACCCAGGGCCACCAGGTGCCGGCCCTGGTTGTGGATGAAGCCCTTGATCAGCCAGTTCTCCTGCAGGGCCCATTGGTTCCCTTCCCACTGGTAGAAGTGGCCGGCCAGCCAGAAGTCGGGGCCGTGCCAGGCCGCCAGCAGCAAGGCCAGGGCCCAGCCGAGGATCAGTGCCAGAGGATACCGAGCCATATCAGCACCGCCATGATCAGAGTGATGAGGACGGCCGCCGAGCCCATGTCTTTGGCGCGGCCTGAGAGTTCGTGGTGTTCGGCGCCGATGCGGTCCACCACCGCTTCGATGGCGGAGTTGAGCAGCTCCACCACCAGCACCAGCAGCACGCTTGCTATCATCAGGGCCCGCTCCAGGGGGCTGACCGGCAGGAAGAAGCTGACCGGCACCGCCACGGCTATCAGCAGTATCTCCTGGCGCACCGCCGCCTCGGCCCGCCAGGCGGCCTTGAGCCCCTGCCAGGAATACTGGCTGGCCAGCCAGAGGCGTTTCACGCCGCTATGCCCAGGTTTCATCTTAGACCCCTCATCAATCATGCCCCTGTGGATGCGGGGGCATCTTAGGTGATGCTTGGTTTGACCACAATGGTGTGGCGGTCTTTATGGCATTGCGGGTGCCATGGCCGCTGCTGGCCGGCATCGCCTTGCCATGCTTCCCACCTTTATAGGCTTAAGCTGCTTGATAGTGTGGCCCAGGGAAGGCCTTCTGGTAGTAGCCTGCTTTGCTGGTTTACCTTTTGCTGTTAAGGGGTTAGGTTGGTTTTGTCGCCTTTATAGATGTCAGGGACGGCAATAAGCCGGGAGGCCCGCCAGGGATGGGTCAGGAGTAGGGATCTCATTGGGGATTTGTCTAGGGGGCTGGGACAACAAGGAAGTCAAAGGGATGGTGGGGCCCGTGAACTCAAGGGCGGTAGCGTGTCTTGAATGTGCCTGGGTAGCTTGCCGCTACAGGCGGATCCCGAGCTGGAAGCCGTCCATGGCGGTTCATTCCGGCTCGCCCTTCCAGAGGTTACTCAGACCATCCATGGTCTTCGCCCTTTGGATCATCGTCACTATGCTCCGATGTTCAAAATCGCTCCCGGCGATTTTGTCGCGCGAAGCTGCATGAAAGCAGTGCTTTCATTTCGAACTCCGCCCCGGCGGCACGGCTTTTTGTTTGCGGGGGGCGCCCCGCAGGCGCGGTACTTTTGCGGCAAAAGTACCCAAAACCCGGCCCCACGCTCCGCTGCTTCTTCGCCTCTGGTCGCTCCCAGGCCACCGGTTCATACGCGCTCCCGGCACGTACTCACCTGCCTCGACATCCCTGTCTCGGCTGGCCTTCCACTCCCGACGCCTCAGCGCTGCGCTTAACGGGGCGAAATAGAGCCATCCACCAGCAGGTTCGGTTTTCACCTTGAAAATCGCCAGCTTCTTTCAGGGATGTTGTGTCAAGGATGGAAGGATAACGCGCAGGCTCGCTTTCATCCCTGAAGTTCTGACAGTGATACATGAAATGTATAGGGAGATCAGCGCGTTGCACGGCTTTTCAGGCGCTGGTCTAATGAGACAAAACGAGCATGCGCACTATTGCGCTGTTAGGGATTTAAAGAGAGGGGGAACATGCCAGTTGTAATTACATTCGATATCCAAGGGGCTCCGCCACAAGAGCGAAACAGAATCCAAAGCTTCTTTGAACGTTTGGGTTGGCAGAATCTCGGAGGTAGCTCATACAGATATCCAAAACTAGGAACTGCAGATCAACCCGTTGAGGACTGGTTTAATCATGTTGTACCGGCATTAACCTTGTTCAGGCAGTATCTAATCGAAAGCAAACGTCCACTAAGCTGCTTTACACTTGATATCCAGTCCACAACAGGTCATGACCCGAATACGGGTTTTGGTACGCCACCACAAGAAGGAAAGGCAGTAAAGTTATATAAGCCAAACAATACTTCATTTGGTGAAGGGAAACTTAAAAAATGGATAGATTCATTGGAATTCCCATATGACGTTGGCGACAAAAATCCCTAACCAGGCGCTTCACCCGACCAAAACCGCGATGCGGTTTTGGTCGGGTGACCTTGGTCGTTAGGCACGATAAAAGAGTACAGCTATGGCAAGTGATAACGCTGGCGGACAGATCGCCAGAAATTTCAGACCGGGTCAAATTGCAGAGGGATTGGCAATTGAATTGTTCAGGCCATTTATGGCCGTAGCCCGCGTCGACCAAGAGGAAGATTTCGGAATAGATTTTATTGGGACGCTTCTAAAGCAGTCGTCGAGAACATACAGTGCTGAGCAATCCTGCATGTTCCAAGTAAAAATATCGAGCGCCGCCAGATTTCACATCAAAGGGATTGGCGTTAATTGGTTGAGGCAGCTAGTTATTCCATACTTTCCGGTAGTAATAGATCGGGACACGTCAACGGCGCATGTATATACATTAAATCATTGGCATCGTGTTATACACTTGAGCATGGTCGATGAATATATATTCGTGCTGGATGATGATATGGAGAACGACCCTGGTGATAGCTTTTTCTCCCTAGGAGATCCGTTGATGTCTTGGAGCATAGATGACTCCAGACACCCAGATTTTTGCATTTGGGCATACTCTGTTATGAAGCCGGCCATAGAAATTGAAACGCGCAACCAAAGGCTTGCATCAATCGGTAGGTTTGAAGAAATAGAGGGCAGAAACTTTATCTTCGGCAACAGGGATGTGGGTAATACTGCAATTAACCCCCCTCGCAGTGGAACCATTGATTATCAGTATGCTGGCAACCACGATCTCGTAAAGTCTCACATAAGAGAATGCATGGTTCCTTTTGTAGCCACAGTTGCAAATACAATTTTTAGCCGCAACATGACCAATGAAGTTCAGAAATTAGTTTCAATCTTTTCCGAGTTAGGTATTGAAACTGATCGTCCAGACCACTTGGCTTCGTATATCGAAGACATGCAAGCCTAACAATTCCGTCGAGAGGGACGGTTTTCAAGCTGCGCTTGCAAATGCCCTCCGCCGCTTTGCGGCTCCGGTCGCCCCTCACGTCAAATGTTAGCTGCTTAGGAGGAAACATGGTGAAAAAGGGACCCCACTTAGCACATAAAGCCTCCCTGGTTGTATCAGATGAATACACCGGCTTGCATGGCCGTGAAGAATATAATGCTGCAGTTGACCACGTTTCCGACCTAATCCGAGCATCATATATATTGTTTGAAAACGGCAGCTTTGCTCCATCTCTTTTCTTAACCATCACAGTATTTGAAGAAATTGCTAAAATTAAATCTGGTCATATGCGCTCATGGGGAGAAAGTCGCGAAAAGGTACGGAGAGGAAAAGACCCACTTTTCAACCATGGCACAAAGCATAAGATTGCAGTTGACCCCATTTATTTAAGCGGCGACCGCATTGCGAATAGCATTGGCCATGAGCGAGCCAAAGAAATATTCGAAAAATATGAGTCTGGCGACTACTCATCCCTCAGGGAAGAGTCTCTTTATTTTTCGCGAAACAACGATGGCTTGCATATCCCAGCTCGCAACATAGCGCTCCGATTAGCTGCCGAACATTTACTGATTGCAATTGAGATATTTTGTGATGAGTTCTGGGGCATGACCGCCGAAGCATCAGAAGTTTGCGACATGACTGATTCGATATATTCGGAAGTCGAAAATGCACTTAAAGGCAGCTAACAAATGGTTCAAATCGTTTGTGGACCTCACCTGCTTTAACGGACACGCATCACTAACTTACAGAAAATAAGCTGTATGGCGGAAAACATTCCAAAATTTCCCAATCCGCTTTATGAATTGCGATTGAAAAGGTGTCGACAATGAGTGAGCAGGAATTTCTCGCCTATCTGAAAAACGAACTGCATCAGTACAGCCTGATCCCAGCCCAGGATGGACCCAGGAAGCGTGAGAAAAAGCAGTACATCAAGGGCCTGATGACGGCGTCGCGTTTTTTCGGGGTCAGCTTTGAGGCCTTGGAAGAGGTTGTGGGCACCACACTAAAGCCCCTGGACGGGGGCATGGACTCCACTGCAAGAGAAGAGTTACTGGATATTCCCACCGTTATCCGCAAGAAAATCCCCATCTCCATAGACTAGGGTTTCAGCCAGTACGTGGTTTGAGTCTTTTTAATTGTTCTAACCATCCTTCCAGGCGAAGCGGAACTAAGGCAAACCGACGAACTCCAGCGGGTGAGGCCCCGGAGCCCCTTTTAAGTGGAGCGCCTTACCGTCGGGAGCGTGAGCTGGCGCGAGACAGGGATGTCGAGCGAGCGGAGGACGCGTCGGGAACCGTACGCAGCGGTCAGCGGCAAGCGACCAGAGGTAAGGACATCGCGTAACGTTTTGGGGCGGTGCTTTTGGATACTTTGTGCGAAAACAAAGTATCCCGCCCGCCGGGGCGGGACCCGGCATATAAAAGCGTTATCAAATTGAAATAAAGACCGAAATTAGAAAACCCATTCCCTCGGCAGAGACAACGGCACTCCCACCAGCCGCCGCCAGGCAAAATCCTCTCCCCCCGAAGCCCAGTTATCGGCTATTTCCCGGCAGAGGGCCAGGCCCTGGCTGGTACCATTCTTTAATTATGGTATTCAATTCAACCGGTTATAAATACCAATAAAAAATCGCGATTTGGAGTACCATGCTGTGATAGCGCCGATTGAAGGTATTTATGACCATTGCTGTTAAAAACATAACCGAGCCTGAGGTGTCCTGTTCGAATTGTCAGGCTTGTTGTTGTCGTTTGGAGGTCATGATCATCAGTGATACAGGCGTTCCCAGGCAGCACATAGCCTTGGATAAGTGGGGCGGTGAAACCATGTTGCGCTTGGCCGATGGTTGGTGCTCGGCTTTGGACAGGGAAACTTTCATGTGCACCATCTATGAAAACCGGCCCTGGATCTGCCGGGAATTCGAAATGGGTTCATATGAATGCCGAGAGGAAAGGGCCGAGCTGAGGTAAGCTTGGTTTTAGCTGTATTCCTCGTCAGAATACCCATTTTACTTTTTTAAATCAGTTGCTTACCAATATCCCCTAATCCTGCTAGAGAGACTCCGGAGCCATGGATGGCTTCACTCTCTGAGCCTTATTGGATTGGCTATCATTGTCAGCCATCTTTGCAGAGATCAAAAGAATCAAACCCCTTTTGACTGTTAGCCAGGCATTCCCAGGCTTTGCTGCGCTTGTCATCGGGCGGAACCTCGAAACCTTGGCCAACCAGGCGCGCCAAGGTCAGCTGCGATACCTTGTCCCCCTGTTCTGCCGCCCTTCTTAGCCAGTAATAGGCTTGCAGGGTACTCTTATCGAGACCATTTTCACCGTGTAGGTAGAAGGTCCCCAGCAGGTATTGGGAGGTCATGAGACCTGCAGCGGCGCTTTGTGTCAGCAGGCCGATCCCTTTGACCGTGTCCCTTCCAACAGCTCCTTTCCCTATTTCCTGCAGATAGATAAGAGCCAGCAGCTCTTTGCTTCTGGGTTCCTTCTCTTTGGACTGATTGAGCAACCTCAATGCTTCGGGAACATCCTTTTTGAGCCCCTGTCCCTTCAAGAGTATTTCTGCGTACCGGAATTGCGCGATAGGATAATGAAGATCAGAAGATTCTTTCAGCAAGCTTAAAAACTCGTCATATCGCTTATCTCCAGGCACGACGCTTTCCTGCATGCTGACAGCTTTTCTGAATGCAATTTCTGCTTCTTTCATAGAGGGTGATTTTTTTCCTCCACTGAGGAAAAAAACACCTCCAATGACAGCAAGAAGAAAAACAATGATGGATGCCTTTTTATTCATCGGTTCGATGTGGTATTTGTTCTGAATGCCGGTGATATCTAAAAGGCTGTTAGCAAGTTTTCTTCAAATCTCAGCCCCTTGATGAAGCTCTCTTCGCAGAGCATCTTGAAGTTATCGTTGCAGAACAGACTTCCACAAAAACTAATCTGGGATTTAAATAGGATCTTATCCTCTTCGACAAACTCCAAATGTGTTAGTCCTGTCGGGATACCGGCATCGTATTTATAAGTCGTTTTAGCCTCATTCTCCTGACCAAATATCAGGCAGTTGAATAGGTGGTGAGGCTCACCATTTACAGTTAGTGGCAGGAACTCGCCAAAGTTATTTAAGGAGGGCGCTAAGGTATCATAAGCCTTTTTGTTCAGGACCAGATAGATATCCAACCAGAGAAAGATATCTGGCTTTTGCAAAGCTTCTGCTTCAGGCATTTCAAACAGGCTACAGTCAAAGGGTACCCAGTCCTCTACAAGAGAGAGGTTTGTATCTGACTGCTGGAATATTTTTAGCCCCAGTTTTTCACTCCCTACCTTCTCAAACAGAGTCAGCATGTCGAGATCCAGACTTTTGTAATGGTAGGGAAGTTCCATCAGTTTATAGATCATGCTTTACCATCCCAGTCTTTGCTTGGGCGTTCCTCTATCATCTGTGGGTAAGCACCTGTTTTCAATTGAACTTTAACTGTCTTCAGAGATCTGAGGAAGGACTCTTTAGGTATTCCCCTTGGTCCAAACTGGGAGTAAATCCAGGTTTCGTAGTTGTAGGTATGGATCGGAAGGTGGACCGGTGCATCTGGTGTTGCCCAGTGCTTGGGTTTTTCCCCGGTGGAATTATCAGTTCTCCACAGTTCTGACTCTGCTCGGTTGTGTACTAGCCAAACGCCATTTACAGAGTCGTTGATACCAACACCATGTAAATGCAGATTAAGCCTGGCGGCGGACATCAAAGGTTTTCTGTACCGGCCTTTGCCCATAATGATGTGATGCGGTGCATATCGAGGGCTCGGCTGAGGGTCGCCGTCGGCTTCCAAGTTTCTGGCAAGTACTTTTGGAGGGTGATGTGGCTCTTGGAGACGCTCTGTCAGCGTTTTGTTTGTGACTGCCTGGCGGTAGTCGGCCAAGGGCTGCTTAGCAGGTGTCGCTATGTCGTGAGCTATCAGGGCCGCTTTCAGGTTCTGAAGATGCTCCCATTCCAATCGTTGGTTTTCGCTGAACTTGGCTTGTTCTTTTGGTGAAAGATTGGCTACTTTTTGTGCCCGCTCCTTGGAGTGGTACTCGGCGCATCTCTTTTCAAACTGGTAAATGGCGAGTTCGAGCGGGGTAGGGTTCTCTGGCCTTACCGGGGCCGCTAACGGCTTGTAGGGATAAGTCATGATGCATCCTTGCGTCACATATAGGTGCAAAGAACATACCTCACCATCCAATCATTGCAACAGCCCTTAGCTGATACAGCATTTGTGAAAGTGCCCAGCCACAGACTGGTGGCTGCTTCGTCTGCCTTTTTCACGTTGAAGGGGACGTCCATCCTTGGGACTCAAACCAAAACAAAGCTGCCACTTTTCCCCCTTAAAGCCGCCGAGCCGTAGGGAGTGGGAGCAGACTCGAGGCAGGGACGCCGAGAGAGCTGAATACGTGGTTGGACCCGCGTATGAAGCGGTCTGCGGCAAACGACCGGAGGCGAGGGTACCCGCAGGGCGGCGTCCAGGGGGGGGCTTCTTTGCCTGGGAGGCCCCGCCTACTTTCTTGGCCATCAAGAAAGTAGGGCGCATGCAGGGGCGCCCCCCTGCGTATAAATGCACTATCAAATCAAAGAGGAGTGTGAGAATTGCACTCCGCCATTCTTAGCCTCAGGCAGAACAACTCCCCCCAGCGGCGCCAGCCAATCTCTCCTAACTCGCCATCGGCAACCAGATCCTCACCCTCAATCCCCCCGACGCCCGGTTCTCCAGGCTCAGGCGGCCGCCGTGGGCCTCGGCGATTTCCCGGCACAGGGCCAGGCCCAGGCCGGTGCCGCCCTTCTTGGTGGAATAGAAGGGCAGCAGCGCTTGGGTCAGCACGGCTTCGCTCATGCCGCTGCCCTTGTCGCAGACCTCCAGGCAGTGCCAGCCGCCCTGTTGGCGGATGGCCAGTTCCGTGTCCCTGGGGGCAGAGCCGGCCTCGGCGGCGTTCTTCAGGAGGTTGACCAGCACCTGGGTGAGCTGGGCAGGGTCGGCCCAGCCGTGGTCACAGGGCAGGGCCTCGCGGACCCGGAAGGGCACCAGATCCTGGAGCTTGGAGAGCAGCGGCTGCCATTCGATGACCTCCTGGCGGGGGTTCGGCAGCCTAGCGAAGCGCACATAGCCCTGGAGGAAGCGGTGCAGGTGTTCGCTGCGCTCGCTGATGGTGTCGAAGATCTGGGTCAGCAGGGCGGTGTCGGGGTTCTGCAGCAGTTGGCGGCCTGTGTTGGCCATGGAGGCGATGGGGGCCAGGGAGTTGTTGAGCTCGTGGCTGATGACGCGAATGAGCTTCTTCCAGGTGCCCACTTCGGCCCGGCTCAGCTCCCTGGTCAGCTGCTTGAAGAGGTAGAGCTGGTGGCGCTGGCCGTTGAGCTGGAAGCGGCTGCGGGACAGGTGCCAGATCTCCGGGTCCGGCTCCTGGGGCAGGGTGAAGAGGCCGTCCTGGGGGGCGGCTATGGCTTCCAGCAGGGCCTGGGGGCAGGCCGTCAGTTCGGCCAGGTGCAGCCCCGTGATGGCGTGGCCGCCGGCCAGCAGCTGCTTGGCGGCGGGGTTGGCGTAGAGGATACGCTCCTTGTCGTCGCAGAGCAGCAGCGCCATGGGCGAGCTCTGCAGCACCGTATCCAGCATCAGCTCGCGCTGGTAGATGTGGGCCCGCTCGGCGCTCAGCCGGATGGCCGACTCGTTGTAGAGGGCCGCCAGCCTGGCCAGTTCGTCATGGCCCCGGTAGTTCAGGGACACCGAGAAGTCGTTGTCCTTGAAATTGAGCAGCCCAGTGGTGAGGGCGTCCAGGCCCTGGTTGAGGCGGGCCGTGACCAGGCGGCCGAGGAAGAGCCCGGCCAGCAGGGCGGCCAGCAGCCCCAGTTGCAGGCTGAGCCAGGGCGGCCAGCCCAGTTCCAAGAGCAGACCGGAACTGCCGGCCAGGGTCAGCAGGCTGGCCAGCAGCACCAGCGACAGTTTGGCTTCCAATGTCATGGCGGCGCTATCCCGTATTTTTCCAGGCGCCGGTACAGGGCCTGGCGGGACAAGCCCAGGCTGCGGGCCGCCTCGGCGATGGAGGGGGCGTCCTGCAGGGCCTGGCGCAGCTGGGCCTCGTCCGGCTCGAAGGCGGGCCTGGGGCGGCTGAGGCGCGGCGCCGGCAGGTTGAGATCGCCGGCCTCTATGTGGTCGCCCGGGGCCAGCAGGGCGGCCCGCTTGAGGCAGTTTTCCAGCTCCCTGACGTTGCCCGGCCAGTCATGGGCCTCCAGGGCCCGGCAGGCGTCCAGGCTCAGGGGGCGGCCGGCCAGGAAGTGGCGGGCCAGGGGCAGCACGTCTTCGCGGCGCTCCCGCAGGGGCGGCAGGCGCAGCTCTATGACGTTGAGCCGGTAGTAGAGATCTTCGCGGAAGCTGCCGTCGCGGATGGCCACCGGCAGGTCGGTGTTGGTGGCGGAGATCAGCCGCACCTGGGCCTTGCGGGTCTGGGTGGAGCCCAGGCGTTCGAACTCGCCGGTCTGCAGCACCCGCAGCAGCTTCATCTGGCCGGAGAGGGACAGGTTGCCTATCTCGTCCAGGAAGAGGGTGCCGCCGTCGGCGGCCTCGAAGCGGCCGATGCGGGTCTTGGTGAGGCCCGTATAGGCGCCCGGTTCGGCGCCGAACAGCTCGGCTTCCATCAGCTCCAGGGGCAGGGCGCCGGCGTTGACCCTGATGAAGGGGCCGCCGGCGGCGCTGGAGTTGCGCTGGATGAGCTCGGCCACTTTTTCCTTGCCGGCGCCGTTGGGACCCGTGATCAGCACAGGCACCTCGGCGCGGGCCACCTGGGTGGCCATCTCCGCCAGCCGCTGCATGGCGTCCGACTGGTAGATGAGGCCCGCCAGGTCGAATTTTGCCGCCAGCTCCAGGCGCCGTTTGGAGAGGGCGCGCTGGCTGGCCTGCTGCTGCTGGCTCAGTTCGGCCAGTTCCAGCAGGTTCTTGACGGTGGCGATCAGCTTGGTGTCGTCCCAGGGCTTGCCCTGGTAGTCGGCGGCGCCGGCCTTGACCAGGGTCACGGCCGTCTCCAGCTCAGTCCAGGCGGTGAGCAGTATGATCGGCAGGTCAGGGTGCTGGTCGCGGATGGCGAAGAAGAGGGCCTTGCCCTCTTCGCCGCTGGTGGTGTCCTGGGTGAAGTTCATGTCCTGGATAACCAGGCTGATGTCCCCCTGGGCCAGCCTTGCCAGGCCGGCCTGGGGGGTCAGGACGCTTTCGGCCTCCAGGCCGTTGACCTTCAGCAGCAGGCCCAGGGCCAGGCCCACTGCCGGGTTGTCATCGATGATGAGAATGCGATCCATAGTGCCTTTTTAAACGCTCCTTGTGGCCGTGGCCGGCGGGATCTGCGCCGCCTTGAAGGCGGGCAGCAGCGCCGACAGCTGGCCCAGCACCACCAGGGCGCCAAGGGAGCCAAGGAGGTAGCCCAGGGGCAGGGCCGGCAGCTGGTAATGCTGCACCAGAAGCCGGTTCAATGCCAGGGCAAGGCCTGTGCCCACCAGGGTGGCCACCACCGAGATGATGCCGTTCTCCACCAGGAAGTAGCGCACTATGGCCGCCTTGGTGGCCCCCAGGGCGCGGCGGGTGCCCACCTGCTTGCGGCGCTGGTTGACCCAGAACACCGTCAGGCCTGTGATGCCGAGCGCGGTGATCATCGCCAGTATGGTGATGCAGGCCTTGAGCACACCCACCATGACGATGTCCTGGGCGTAGACCCTGTGTTTCCACTCGTCCATGGTGCGCACCGTCAGTATCACCCTGTTGGGATCGACCTTGAGCAGCAGATCCTGCACCTTGCCCATCACCTCGGAGCGGCTGCCGGCCTTGGTGCGGATCAGGTAGTGGGGTATCACCAGGTCGGTTATGAAGTCCGGGGTGATGACGGCGTTGCCGGCGTGGTTCCATTCCGGCCAGCTGCCCAGCATGGTCTGCACCACCCCTACCACTTCCATCAGGCCGCTGTCGCGGGTGATGGACTGGCCGATCGGGTCCTTGCCGGGGAAGAGCTCGTCCGCCAGCTGCTGGGTGATGATGACGGCCGGGGCGTCCTGGGTGTAACCGTAGGCGGAGACATGGTAATCGGCCGGGGTGAAGTCGCGGCCCTTGACCAGCTTGAGTCCCATGACGTTGAGGATGTTGGTGCCGCCGTTGAATACGGCGGCGGGGACATGCTGGCCGTCCGGATTTGCGTCGGCGGTGCGGAAGCCGGAGGAGGAGCCGCTGCCGGACATGGGGATCTGGTTGATGAGGGTGGCGTCGATAACGCCCGGCAGCTCGCGGATCTTGTCGAGATCCTGCTGCACCTTGCCCTGGTCCAGGGGCTGCTTGACGCTGGGGTAGGCGTTGAGGCTGAACAGCTCGCTGTCGGCCATGCCGGTGGGCCTGGCTATCAGGGCCTGGCGTTGGTCGATGATGGTCAGGGCGTTGCTGACGATGGCCAGGGTCAGGGCCATCTGGATGACGACCAGCAGGGCGCCGACCTTGTTGCGCCACAGGGCGCGCAGTATGGGGCCTGTATGCCACATGATCCTTCTCCTTACTGGGTCTTGAGGTAATAGGCGGGGTTGGTACGGCCGACGCGCCAGGCAGGGTAGAGGCCGGCCAGCAGGCTGGCGAGGATGGCTAGGCCGACGGCGGCCAACAGCATCACCCAGTCCATGCGGGCCACCTTGTCCACCTGGCCGGGGATCAGGTGATCCAGGCTGGTCAGGCCGAGCAGGGTCAGGCCTATGCCCAGGACGCCGCCCATCAGGCCGATGCAACCGCTCTCGATGAGGTGCTGGGCGAAGATGGCGCCGCGGCTGGCACCCAGGGCCCGACGTACCCCTGCCTCGGGGGCCTTGCGCAGGAACTTGGCCAGCAGCAGGGCGACGGTGTTGATGACGCACACCAGCAGGAAGGCCAGGCTCAAGAGGCTCAGGGCCCTGCTGTCATTGCTGACCACCTGGTTGATCTTCATCCACTCATCGGGATGGCTGAGGGCAAAGCTGGGGGTACGCTTGCTTGGGAAGCGGCCGTGGGCCTTTTGCTGGGCTATGTAGGCGGTCAGGAACTGCTCGTAACGGGCCTTGGCCTCGGCATCTGGCAGCTCCACCCAGAATTCCAGCCAGGCCAGCTCCGAGCCCAGGAAGCCCTCGTAGGTGTTCAGGTCCTCGTGCTTCCAGCCGTTGGTGTTGCCCCAGGTGTCGATCTTCAGGGTGCGGTGCAGGCCGAAGGGCATGTACATCTCTTCGACGTCGTTGAGGGCGCCGTTGGAGACGTCGTAGACCTTGGGGGTCATCTCCCAGTTGTCGATGACGCCGACCACTGTGAAGGGCTTGCCGTCCATCAGCATGGTGCGGCCGACGCTGTTGTCGCCGTGGAAAAGGCGGTCGTTGAGGGCCTTGCCCAGCACCACCTGGAAAGTGGGCTGGGTGTCGGCGTCCTTGCTCCAGGGGCCGCCGAAGAGGAAGGGCACCTTGAAGAGGCCGAAGAAGTCCCGGCCCGTGACCCTGGCGTCGGCCAGGTAGGCGGGAATGTCGCTGTTGGGGACCTGGACGGCGCCGCCGAAGCGGTGCATGGCGGCCTGGCGCACCGGTATGTCGGAGCGCAACAGGGCGGTGGCGTCCTGGTAGGTGAGCAGGTCAGGCAACTGGTTGGCGGTGTTGCTGTAGGGGTTGTCCGGGCCCCAGGCATCCAGCTGCACGGCGTAGAGCACGCCGTTCTTATCGCTCAGCGGGTTCTTGGACATCATGTACTGGAGGGTCAGGGTGGTCATGGCCACACCCACTCCCACGGCGATGGCCAGCACCATCAGGGCGGACATCACCGGGGTCTTGCGGATGGACAGCCAGGCCAGTCGGAAATAGTAGGCAAACATGGTCAGCTCCTCAGGCGCGGCGGGCCTGGTCGAAGGCGAAATCGGACACCTGGCCGTCGACGATCTGGATGTTGCGCTGGGCGCGGCGGGCCAGATCCGGGTCGTGGGTGACCATGACGATGGTGGTGCCGGCCTGGTTGATGGTCTCGAGCAGCTCCATCACCTGGCGGGCCATCATGGAGTCCAGGTTACCTGTGGGTTCGTCCGCCAGCAGGAAGGCGGGCTTGCCGGCCAGGGCCCGGGCTATGGCGACGCGCTGCTGCTGGCCGCCGGACAGCTGGGACGGCAGGTGGTGGCGGCGGGCGGCCAGGCCGACCCGCTCCAGGGCGTCCTCGATGCGGGCCTTGCGTTCCTTGGCGCCAAAGCCGCGGTAGCGCAGGGGCACGTCGACGTTGTCGAAGAGGTTGAGGTCGGGGATCAGGTTGAAGCCCTGGAAGATGAAGCCGATCTTCTCGTTGCGCAGGCGTGAGCGATCGCTGTCGCTGAGGTTGGACACGTCCACCCCGTCCAGCATGTACTTGCCGCCGTCGAAGCTTTCCAGCAGGCCGGCGGTGTTGAGGAAGGTGGTCTTGCCGGAGCCGGAAGGCCCAGTGACGGCCACGAACTCCCCTTCCTTCACCTCCAGGCTGAAGTCGCGCAGGGCGTGGGTTTCAATCATCTCGGTGCGGTAGATCTTACGGATCTGGTCCATCTGCAACATGGTTATGTCCCTCTTATTCGGTGATCAGGAGTGTGTCCGCCTTCTTGAAGCGGCTGGTGTCGGAAATGATGATGGTGTCGCCGGCCTTGAGGCCTTCGAGGATCTCCACCTGCTTGAGGCCCATGGCGCCCAGGCGTATGGGGGTACGGATTGCCTTGTTGCCGTCCAGCTTGAAGGCGTAGCGGCCGCCGTCTGCGTCCACGAAGGCGCCCCTGGGCAGGGCCAGCACCTGGTTGCGGCTTTCCAGCAGGATGCGGGCGGTCAGGTGTTGGTTCTGGCGCAGGTTGCCGGGGCTCTGGCCCTTGAAGCGCAGCCGCGCCGTAACCTGGTTGCCGATGACTTCGGGGCTGATGGCGGCCACTTCGCCCTGCCAGTCATTGCCGTTGACGTTGACCACCACCGGCATGGCCAGGCCCAGGTCGTCGGCGTAGTTGTCCGGCACCTGCACTTCCACTTCGAAGCTGGACAGGTCGACGACGGTGAGCAGCGCCTGGTGGGCGGTGACGGAGGATTTTTGGTTCAGGGCCAGGTTGCCGACCATGCCGGCCACGGGGGAGCGGACGCTGAGCTCATCGCTCTGGCGTTGCAGCTCGGCCACCTGCAGCGACTGGTGTTCCACCTGCAGCTTGAGGTTCTTGGTCTCGAAGGCGGACATCTCTGTGCCCAGCTCGGCGTTCTGCTGGCTCTGGCGGGCGCGCAGCTTGGCACGGGCCAGCTCGTCCTTGGCCTTCTCGTAGTCGATCTGGCTTATCACCTGCTTCTTCCAGGACTGTTCGGCGCGGCGCATCTCGCGGTCCGCCGCTTCCAGGTCCACCTTGGCGAGATCGGCGGCTTGCTGGTTTTCCAGGGTCTGGCGCTTGGCCTGGATCTGCTGGCGTTCCAGCTCGCCCTGCATGCGGGCCAGGTTGGCTTCTTCCTGCTTGAGGTTGGAGGTCAGGGAGGGGCTGTCCACCTGGGCTATGACCTGGCCTTCCTTGACGCTGTCACCGGCCTTGATCTGGTAGGTGACTATGCCCTGGGCCGGGCTGTAGAGGGTGGGGCTGTTGGCGGCCACCACCCGGCCCTGGACGCTGATGTCGCGCTGGATGTCGCCCAGGGTCACCTTGGCCAGGCGCAGATCCTGGCGGGCGGCCACGGCGTCGGCGCTGGCGCTGTCCCGCCAGCCGGTGATGGCCCAGCCGAGGCCGGCCAGCAGCACCAGGGCCAGGCCTGTGCCCAGCCATTTCTTGTAGGGGCGCCGGTGCTGGATCACTACGTCCTGCCCGGAAGTGTCTTTGATCATGGGGTCCTCCTTGGTTACAGGACCTATATCAAAGACCGTGCCAAACATTTAATCATTGATAAATAAGGGCTTTTTAAATGGTCGGACGGCGGACACTGTCCGTTTTCACTGTCCGCTGTCCGGCCTGGGGACATCCGGTCAGGCCGGACAGCGCCTAGACGTCGCGCTTGCGGCGCTTGCGGCTGTGCTCGATGAGGTGGTCCATCATGATGCCGGCGATGTCGAGGCCGGTGGCCGCCTCTATGCCTTCCAGGCCGGGGCTGGAATTGACCTCCAGCACCAGGGGGCCGCGGTCGGAGCGCAGCAGGTCCACCCCGGCGATCCCCAGGCCCAGGCTCTTGGCCGCCTGCACCGCCAGGCGCCGCTCCTGGGGGCTGATCTTCACGGCCCTGGCCTCGCCGCCGCGGTGCAGGTTGGCGCGAAAATCCCCGTTCTTGGCGATGCGCTCCATGGCCGCCACCACCTTGTCGCCCACCACCAGCAGCCGCAGGTCCCGGCCGGCGGACTCCTTGATGTATTCCTGCACCAGTATGTTGACCTTGACCCCCATGAAGGCCTCGATGACGCTCTTGGCGGCCTGGGCCGTCTCGGCCAGCACCACCCCTATGCCCTGGGAGCCTTCCAGCAGCTTCAGCACCAGGGGCGCGCCGCCGACCATCTCGATGAGGTCGGGGATGTCGTCCGGCACATGGGCGAAGGCGGTGACGGGCATGGGGATCTGCTGGGCGGTGAGGATCTGCAGGGCCCGCAGCTTGTCCCTGGAGCGCTGCAGGGCGGCGGCGGACACCGGCGTATAGACCCCCATGGCCTCGAACTGGCGCAAGAGGGCGGCGCCGAAGAAGGTGAGCTCGGGTCCCACCCTGGGCATTACGGCGTCGAAGGCCGGCAGCACCTGGCCCTTCTGGTGGATCTGGGGGCCGTTGCTGTTGAGGCTCATGTAGCAGCCCACCGGGCTTACCACCATGGCCTCCATGCCCCGCTCGGCGGCGGCGGCCAGGAGGCGCTGGGTGGAATAGAGTTCGGCCTTGGCGGACAGTATGGCCACACGCATGGGGGCTCCTTGGTTGCGATGGGTCGCCGGCCGGGCTGCCCGGCGGCCTTGCCATCTTAGTCTGCAACGACCGCGGCGGGGAGCGGGTGCGCATGATTTTCCTGGGCTTTTGGCCTAGCTGCGGCTCACCTTGCCCAGCTCACATCCCATCACACTTTTAGTGCCCCGGTGCCTTGACGTTAAGGTAAGCTTGGCCCTTCGATTCGTCCCTCATCATCAAAGGTAAGGCTCATGAAGAAGCGATTGGCTGGCGTCCTGGTTGGCGCGGCGGTACTGGGCACTGTCGGCGGCTGCCAGAGCAACGTCGCCGTTGCCCCCAAGGCGCAGCAGCAGAAGGTGGATATCGGCATCGATCTCAGTGCCATGGACAAGGGCGTCAAGCCCGGCGACGACTTCTACGGTTATGCCAATGGCAACTGGATGAAGACCACCAAGATCCCGGACGACCGTTCCGCCACCGGCTCCTTCCTGGAGGCCTTCAACGCCACCGAGACCCATAAGGCGGCGCTTATCGCCAAGCTGGTCAAGGAAGCCCACCCGGCCGGCTCCGATGACGCCCGCATCGCCGACTTCTACCACGCCTATGTGGACACCCAGGCCATCGACGCCGCCGGCATGAAGCCGGTCCAGGCCGACCTGGCCCGCTACGCCGCCATCAAGGACAGGCACCAGCTGTCCCAGGTGCTGGGCGCCAACCTGCGGGTCGACGTGGACCCCCTGAACGCCACCAACTTCTTCACCGAGAACCTCTTCGGCCTCTTCGTGACCCAGGGCCTGGCGACCCCGGGTGAAGTGCTGCCCTACGTGCTGCAAGGGGGCCTGGGCCTGCCGGAGCGTGAGTACTACCTGTCGGCCGACCCCAAGATGCAGGCCATCCGCACTGCCTACCGCGCCTATATCGAGACGCTGCTGAAGACGGCCGGTGTCGACGACGCCGCCCAGCGCGCCGACCGCATCTTTGCCCTGGAGATGAAGATCGCCAAGGCCCACGTCAGCCGTGAAGACAGCGAAGATTTCGCCAAGTCTTCCGGGATCTGGAGCCGTAAGGACTTCGACAAGAAGGCCCCCGGCATCGACTGGCAGGCCTTCTTCGCCGCCGCCCATCTCGGCCAGCAGCAGCGCTTTGCCGCCTACCACGCCGGCTCCATCCCCGGCCTCTCCGCCCTGGTGGCCTCCGAGCCCCTGGCGGCCTGGAAAGACTGGCTGGTATTCCACCAGATCAACAGCCACGCCGACGTGCTGCCGAGCGCCATAGACCAGGCCCATTTCGCCTTCTACGGCACCACCCTGTCCGGCACCCCCAAGCAGCGCAGCCGCGACAAGCGCGCCCTCTCTGCCCTGGATGAGTACCTGGGCGACGCCGTGGGTGAGGCCTATGTGGCCAAGTACTTCCCGGCCTCCGCCAAGGCCAGGGTCAAGGCCATGACCACCCAGATCATCGACGCCTTCCACCACCGCGTGGAGTCCCTGGACTGGATGGCGCCCTCCACCAAGAAAGAGGCCCTGGCCAAGGTGGAATCCCTGGTGGTGGGTGTGGGTTACCCCGACCATTGGCGTGACTACAGCAGCTACCAGGTGAGCGCCGACAACGCCTACGCCAACGAGATCAACGGCGAGAAGGTCCGGACGGCCCAGCAGCTGGCCAAGGTCGGCAAGCCCCTGGACAAGGGCGAGTGGTGGATGAACGCCCAGATCGTCAACGCCGTCAACCTGCCGGTGCAGAACGCCCTCAACTTCCCGGCCGGCATCTTGCAGCCGCCCTTCTTCGACCCCAAGGCCGATGACGCCTACAACTACGGGGCCGTGGGTGCCGTCATAGGCCACGAGATCAGCCACAGCTTCGACAACAACGGCGCTGCCTTCGACTCCACCGGCGCCATGCGCAACTGGTGGACCAAGGCCGACTTCGCCCGCTTCGCCAAGCAGGGTGAGGCCCTGGCTGGCCAGTTCGACAGCTACCAGCCCTTCCCGGACCTGCATGTGAACGGCAAGCTGACCTTGGGCGAGAACATCGCCGACGTGGCCGGCCTGGCCGCCGCCTATGACGCCTACAAGGCGTCCCTGAACGGCAAGGCAGCCCCTGTCATTGACGGTTTCACCGGCGACCAGCGCTTCTTCATCGGCTTCGCCCAGACCTGGGCCACCAAGATGCGTGACCAGGCCCTGCGCCAGCGCGTCGCCACCGACGGCCATGCCCCCGGCATGTACCGTGCCCTGACGGTGCGCAACCTGGATGCCTGGTACAAGGCCTTCAACGTCAAGCCTGGCGACAAGCTCTACCTGGCCCCGGAGCAGCGGGTAAAAGTCTGGTAAGAGACTGATATAAAAAAAAGGCAGCCTGGTGGCTGCCTTTTTTGTGGCCCCGACGCTTTGCCGACCTCGCCGGCAGCGCTCAGTCGTCGCTGCTGTCGTCCGGCTCGTCGAAGCGCTGGCCGGCGCTACGCAGCTGCAGCCAGTCGTCGCAGACGGTGAAGACCCTTTTCTTCTGATCGAGGAGCCGCTGGTACTTGGCCCAGACCTTCTCGAGGGGGGTCACGGGAGGGCGGCTACCCTGGCAGACGGCCAGGAACTGGTGCTCCTCGGCCGTGGCCGGGCTGGTGAGGCAGGAGGCCAGGGCCTGCAGGCTCTGGCCGTGGGCTTCCAAGAGGTTAGCCTCGGCCTTGGTGAAGTCGCCGCTGCGGGCGAAACCGTGGGGGAAATGCTTGTTGTCGGAAAAGCGTTTTGTGCTGATAAAGCTCTGCATCGTCAACCACCTCCAGGGCACTTTCGGGTTGGAGTATTGGCCATGCCCTGGGGTGGGTAAAACGAAACATTTTTATCGACGGCATAAGCGCCGTTATTGGTCGCCGACGCTGTCGCCAAGGGCGTCCTTGAGGCGCTCCAGCTTGGCTTTGACCTTGGCCCTGTTGTCCGGCCCCATGCGAATGAGGATCTTCTGGATGGGCTTGAGGTTCTCCAGGGCCGGGTCGGCAAACTGGTAGAGCACCTTGGGCTGCTTGAGCTTGATGGGGTCGGCCGGATCCGGGGTGTCCAGGGCCAGGTCTATGATCTGGTTGAGGCTGCCCTGGATGCTGTCGTCGCCCAGGCCCAGGGTGGCGAAGGCCTCCTTGAACAAGGGCGCAAAGCGGTCGATGAAGGCCAGCAGCTTGGTGTCGTCCATGCCGACGAAGGCCTGCACATAAGGGTCGAAGCGGTGGTAGCTGTCGCTGTCGAGATAGAGGGTCTCGCCGTCGCGGACCACGGCGAAGGGCTGGTCGGGGGAGGCGATGACGCGCTGGCGTTCCGGCAGGTAACCCTCGACGGCGGTGGTGAGGATCTGGGTGAACTTGTCGATAAGGCCGGCCTGTTGGATATCCACGGGGCTCTTGGCCGGCAGCATCTCGCCAAGGGCGGCGCGCACCTCAGGGTCGCTGTCCTTGAGGGCCGGTAGCGGCGGCGCTGCTGGCGCCTGGGGCTGGGTTTGGGCCGGCTCAGGCTGCACCTCTTCGGCGGCGGGCTGCGGCTCAACCTTGGGCTGTGGCTGTGGCTGGGTCTTCTGCTCCACCACGGGCGGCGGCAAGGGGGCTTCTTCCTGCTTGGGCGCCGGCGCCTTGGGCCAGAAATACCAGGCCAGGGCGCCGAGGATAAGGACTGCGGCCAGGATGAGGAAAGGTTTGCTGGAGGCGCCGTCTTTGGGGGGACGGGTTTGGGGATCGGCTTGCATTATGGCTCCTTACCAATACTGCTCGACTGTGACATGGCCGGGTTGGCGGCGCAGGTTCTTGTTGAGGCCCTTGCCGGCCAACAGCTGGAGGCTGTCGCGGATCATCTCGGGGTTGCCGCAGAGCATCAGCTGGCAACCCTTATCCAGTTTGTCACCCAGGGCGGCTTCAAGTTCACCGCTGGCCAGCAAAGCGGGTAAACGGCCACGCAGGGCACCGGCCAGGGGCTCGCGGGTCACCACCGGCTGGTAACGAAGCTGGGGCCTGGCTGCCGCCAGGGCCTCGATCTCGGCCTTGTAGGCAAGGTCTGCGGCAAAGCGCACCCCGTGCACCAGGTGGATGCGCTTGAAGCGCTGCCAAGGGGCTTCGGTGCCCAGTATGGACAGGAAGGGGCCTATGCCGGTGCCCGTGGCCAGCAGCCAGAGGCTGTCGCCGTCCGGTACCTCGTCCAGCACGAAGAAGCCGCTGGCCGGCTGGCTGACCTGGATGTGGTCACCGGGCTTAAGCAGGTGCAGGCTGGGGGACAGCTTGCCGCCCACCACAGGCGTCACCAGAAAATCCAACAGCTCGGCACCGGGGCTGTTGACCAGGGAATAGGCCCGCTGGGCCCGGCCTTCTGGCAGGTCCAGTCCCAGGCGTACAAACTGGCCGGCCACAAAGTCGAAGGCCGGCGCCTTGACCTTGAGGCTGAACAGGTTGGGGTTCCACTGGTGGTTTTCCACCACCTTGGCGTCTAGCCACTGCGCCATGCTGCCTCCTAAAGCCAGGACCAGGGGGTCTTGTATATGGCTACCCCGACAATATAGATAAAGACCAGCACGGCTCCCAAGGCGGCCAGGGCCCGCCCTCTGGTGCTGCGGCCGCGTTTGATGGCAATGGTGCCGAGACCGATGTAGAGCAGCAGGCCCAGCAGTTTGGCGGTCAGCCAGCCGTCCTTGAAGGGATACTGGTGGATCAGCAGCATCAACCAAAGCCCGGCGGCCAGCAGCAGGGTGTCGATGACATGGGGGGCGATGCGGGCCCAGCGGGGCAGGCTGGCCGGGTTCAGTACGGCGCGGCTGGCGCGCCAGACGAAGAAGAGGATGGTCACCAACGCCAGGGCCTGGTGTATGGCTTTGACCAAGCTGTAGGTCATGGCGAACTCTGTGGCGGAAGCCTTGGCCAGAGGCTAGCACGCGGCCCATTTTTCCAGCAAATAGAAAAGCTTGCAGACTTCCTTCCATTGAGGTTTTATGTTGCGGTAGTCAGCCCATCGAGTACCGCATGAAGTTCCTTCTTCTGTTTTTGATTGGGTGCCTCAGCTCAACCGGCGCCTGGGCAGAAAAGGATCTCTCCCCCCTCATCACGCAAGCGGAAGCGGCAATGCAGCAGCGGCACTACCAGCAAGGTGCCGAGTTGCTGGCGCCCCTGGCCAGCCGTGACCTCAGAGGTCTATCGGATTTCGACCGCGGCCGTTATCTCTGCCTTAAGGCTGATGTCACCGGCCGCCTTGAGCGCAAGATGACAGAAGCCTCTGCACTATTAAATCAAGGGCTTGATCTTCTGGGGCAGGAAGAACCCAGTATCCAGCTGGTGGATTGCCTCCTGCTCTATAGCCGGCTCCTGAGCGGTCTGGGGTTGTTACGAGAAACCCTAGCCGCCAATGGCAAGGCCGTGGCGCTGGCCACAGAATTGGGTGATACAACCAGGCTGGCAAGGGCTTTGGGGGAGAGAGGTAATAGCCTCAAATACCTAGGGCTTTTTGCCGAAGCAGAGCCTTTGCTGACCAAGGCTGCCGCCTTGGCCAAGGTTAATGGTGATATCTCCACCCAGCTCAGTGCCAATTCCGATCTGGTGACGGTCAGAAACAGCCTGGGCCAGGACAGCCTGGAGCTGGCTCTTGAAAACAATGAATTGGCCCGCCACTCACCCTATGTGGAGGACAGGGCCAAGGCCGCCTTCACCCTGGCCAACGTCCAAGTTCAACACCAGCACTATGCCGAGGCATTGGACGCTGAGCTGGCCGTTTATGAAGAGTTGGAGCAGAGGAGCAACCTTGCTTGGCAAGGTACGGCAGCCAGCAATGTGGCCGAGAGCTACTTGGCGCTGGGCGATCTCGATAAAGCCGATTTCTACGTCAATATCGCCCTGGATAAGTTGGCCAAGGCCAAGCTGGTTCGCCAGCGCATGTCAGCCCTGATGACGGCGGCGGGCATCGCCGCCAAGCGTCACGATAAGGCACGTCAGCAGGCCATGCTGGAGGCCGTCATTCAGGCCAGGGGCTCCGATGACAGCCCTTACCAGAACAAGGTTGCCGCCCAGGCGCAAAAGGCCTTGGCACAGCTGACCGAGGGCGAGGAAGCTAAATCCCATTGGCAGGCCTACGCCAGCCTGATGGCGGCGCGTCTCAAGGAAGCCGAAGACGCCAAGCAGGTCCTTTACAAGGAGCTGTACCAAAAGCCGGTGGAGGCGCCGCTTGCCGCCAAGCCCGCATCGGCCAAGGTGCTGCTGCTGGCATTGGGCATCGCCAGCCTGGTGTTGGTACTCTGGCTGTTGGTCTTTTGGTTGTGGTATCGGAGCCGTGGCCAGCGGCACTTGCTGGAGCGGCAACTGGGGGCCTGGGCTCATTCCCGGCTGCCACAGGTGCACTTGACTCTGGCCAGGCTGACAGAACTCTTGGGGGCGGGCCGGCCCTGCCGGCTGCTCTATTTCAAGCCGCATTTTGAGCGCCACCCCGTCTATGAGCAGGGTTTCCGTCATGGCAGCCGGCTGCAGCGGCAGCTGGGGGATTGCCTGAAGTCTTTGTATCCCCAGGCATTGCTGTTGGGGGAGCCGGACAGCTTCAGCTACCTGGTGGTATTGCCGGCAGGAGAGGAAGGGCAAGTGGCCGGCCACTTCGAGGAACTACGCCAGGCCCTGGGGGAGCTGGGAGCAGGTATCACGGGCTTGCACCTGGCCGCCCTGGATTTTCCCTGCTTCCCGCAGGTATCCAGGCTGACCGAGATGGGGCCCCTGGCAGAACTCCTGTTGCTGGGGTTGCAGCTGGCCGGTGAGCAAGGGGCTTATGGCTGGGTGGAGCTGCGCCCCTTGCCCCTGGCGGCCGGAGCCCTCAATGCCGAGGACAGCCGCCAGGCCTGGCTGGAGCAGCTGGGCAAGGGTTATCTCAAAGTGAGCCTGGGTCCTGATACTGACTTGACGGCGCAGCCAGATTGGGCTTATCTGGCGCAAAGATTATAACCTTCAAGAGCTTATGCAGCGATTTGCAGCCTGGCTGCTGGCCCGTCTCGGCTGGCGCATCCAAGGCCAACTCCCCGACTTGCGCCAGTACGTGCTGGTGGCCGCCCCCCATACCTCCAACTGGGATTTCGTGCTTGGCATCCTGGCCCGCAATTCCCTGGGGGCGCCCATCCGCTTCCTCGGCAAGCATCAGTTGTTCCGCTTCCCCTTCGGTTGGTTTTTCCGGGCCCTGGGTGGCTACCCAGTGCACCGGGACCGTAGCAACCAGTTGGTGGACCAAGTGGTGGGTTATTTCAGCAGCCAACCCGACTTCGTGCTGGGCCTGGCCCCGGAAGGCACCCGCAGCCCGGTCAAGCGCTGGAAGCTGGGCTTCTATCACATCGCCAAAGGGGCCGGCGTGCCCTATGTGCTGGTGGGTTTCGACTACCCCAACAAACGTCTCCTGATAAACGACCCTCTCTGGCCAACAGACGACATGGCGGCGGATCTGCAGCGCATTACCGATTTTTACGGCCAAGTACAAGGTCGCCACCCCAAGGTCATACCAGAGCTTTTGGGCTACAAAGGTAGGCCTTGATCCCCCTAATGTCAGGTGACAGACAGTAAAAGCTTTCCATACTTGGTAAGCCTTTACTTACAAAGGGGAGACTGTCCATGAAAATCATAACCAAAGAAACGCTTGCCCTTACCCTCGCCGCCCTGACCCTCACCGCTTGCGGTGGTGGTAGCGGTGGCGACACCACGGCACCCAACAGCGCCGTCCTGTCCATGTCCATCGGCGATGCGCCTGTGGACGGTGCCGACAAGGTGGTGGTGACCGTCAACAACATCATCCTCAAACGCGACGGTGACACCGACGTGGTGCTGCCGGTCCAGGATGCTTCCGGTAACCCTGTCCAGCTGAACCTGCTGGACTACCAGGGTGGTACTACCTTCCTGGCCCTCAATAACGTGACCATTCCCGCCGGCACCTATACGGACGTGCGCCTGGACATCAACGATCTGACCACCAGCGCCAGCTACGTGGAAACCGGTGACGGCATCTTCGAACTCAAGGTGCCCTCAGACCAGCTCAAACTGGGCGGCTTTACCGCCAGCGCCGGTGGCCAGCTGGCCTTCACCATCGACTTCAATCTGCGCAAGGCCATGACCTACAATCCCGGCCCGCAGCGTTACATCCTCAAGCCTCGCGGCATCAGCCTGGAAGAGAGCGCCATTCTCGGCAAGATTGACGGCACCGTCGATCCCGCCCTGGCCGAGAGCTGCAACACCGGCACCGACACCAACTACGGTTTCGTCTACCTCTACAGTGGCCATAACCTGACCAACCTGGCCGATGACTTCGACGCCGGCGCCGCCGGTGCCCCGAGCGACGCCAGCATTCCCGTGGCCTCCATGGCCGTGACCCTGCAGGACGATGGCAACCCCAGCACCACAGACCCTTACGGCTACCAGTTCGGCCTGCTGATGCCCGGCGACTACACCCTGGCCTTCTCCTGTGACGGTATCAACGACCAGCCGGAGACCTACGAGGGCCTGACCATTCCCAACCCTGCCGGCCTGGTCTATGAGCTGAGCCTCACCGATGGCGGCGATGTCGTCCAGGACATAGCCCCAGTGGCACCCTGAGCATCCCCTTGCCGCCGACGCGGCTTTGGCCTAGCATGCCCCACCAATTCGGTGGGGCATTTTTATGACGACAGCGGCGCTTCTTTCCATCCTCGACTCGGTACTGATCCAGGGCCATCCCCTGGACAAGGCCTTCGCACGGGTGGATTTCGGTAAGGACAAGTCCCAGGCGGTCCAGGCCGCTCAGCACCTGGTGCGTTATGCGCGCCGTTACGGCGCCCTGGCTGGCCGTCCCTGGCCTCTGCGCAAGGGCGACCTGCCAGCCGTCCTGGCGGCCTGGTCTGCCCTGGAAAAGCCGGCTTTGACGCTCAAGGTCAAGCCCCTGGTGCTGGATAAGGCCGAAGTCGCCGCCGTCAAGGCAGACCCCACCCTCTGGGAAAGCTACCCCGACTGGCTCTATGCCCTGATGGCACAGCGGTTGCCCAACTGGGGCGAGCTGGCCAAGGCCCTCAACAAGCCCGCCGCCCAATACCTGCGTGTCAACAGCCTCAAGACCGACGCCAGGAGCCTGCAGCGGCAGCTGGCCGCGGAGAAGGTGGAAGCCGACATCATCGACACCGGCTGCCTCAAGCTCAGGCGCTTTGCCAATGTCTTTCGCACCCAGGCCTTCAAGGACGGCAGTTTCGAGCAGCAGGATTGGGGTTCCCAACAGGTGGCGGCCTGGCTGGATGCCAGCCCAGGCATGACGGTGATCGACGCCTGCGCCGGCGCCGGCGGCAAGACCCTGGCCCTGGCCGCCCAGATGCAGAACAAGGGCCGGCTGCTGGCCATGGATATCTTCGACGGCAAGTTGCTGGCGCTGCGCAAAAGGGCCCGCCGTGCCGGCGTCCACAACCTGGAAACCCGCCTTATCGAAGGGTCGGCCACCATCAAGCGCCTCAAGGGCAAGGCCGACCGCCTGCTGCTGGACGTGCCCTGCTCAGGCCTGGGGGTGCTGCGCCGCAACCCGGACTGTAAATGGACCATTGCCCAGGCCCATATCGACAACCTTATCGCCATCCAGAAACAGATCCTCGACAGCTACAGCCGCATGCTGAAACCGGGTGGCCAGCTGGTTTACGCCACCTGCTCCCTGCTTCCGCAAGAAAATGAGCTTCAAGTCGCTGAATTTATTGAGAGGAGCCAGGGGCAATTTGTCATGGAAAGGCAACAGACCCTGAGCCCCTTGGACGGCGACACCGACGGCTTCTACATGGCCCTGATCAAGCGTCAACAATAATTGACGACTTTACGTCAGGTTCAGCCAAACAAGGCGTTGCGGCCATCCTGACATTGTCACATTGCGCTGGTAGATTGCGCGCCGTCGGCATGGACGCTGCGTGGTTGATTTTTTGCCTTTTCCTGACTTTTAGGGTGTGCGTAATGCGTTCGCCGTCTTTGCGACTGTTTTTGTTGCTTATGGTGACCCTGGCTGCCGTTGGCCAGATGTCCCAGACCCTCTTCGTGCCCGGCCAGGGCGCCATTGCCGCTACCTTCGGCATCAGCCCCGGCATGACCCAGGGCATCATGGCGGCCTACCTTGCCATGTACGGCCTGTCCCAGTTTGTCTACGGGCCCCTGTCCGACAACTTGGGCCGCCGCCCCGTTACCCTGGGGGGCCTGGTGCTGTTCCTGGCCGGCTCCCTGTTGGCCTGGCATGCCGCCAGCTTCACCATGCTGATCGCCGGCGCCCTGGTGCAGGGCCTGGGGGCAGGTGTGGCCGGCGTCATGGTGCGTACAGTGCCCCGCGACCGCTTCGAAGGCCCTGCCCTGACCCGGGTCAACGGCCTGCTGAGCATGGCCTTGATCCTCTCCCCCATGCTGGCCCCTGTGCTGGGCGGTTTCCTGGTGTCCCACTTCGATTGGCGGGCCTGCTACCTGTTCCTGCTGGGCCTGGGCGGCGCCGTGCTGCTGCTGCAGGCCTGCTGTTTTGCCGAGACCCTGCCTGCCGATCCCGAACCCAGGGCGCCGGCCTGGGTCCGCTACCAGGCCACTTGGCAGAACGCCAATTTCCGCCACCACCTCTGGCCGCTGCTGGCGGTGTTTTCCGGGGTGGTGGTGTTCGAGGCCGCCGCCGGCGTGTTGCTGGGCGAACGCCTGGGGCTGCCCGCTTCCCTGGTCAGCTGGCTCTATATAGCGCCCTTGCCGCCCTATATCGCCGGCTCCTTCCTGGCCGCCTCCCTGGCTCATCGCTGGCGCCACAGGGCCCTGCTGCAACTGGGCACCAGCCTGCTGCTGCTGGCGGCCCTGGCGCAACTGCTGTTGGCCTGGGCCCTGCCCATGAATGCCTGGACCCTGCTTGGCCCCGTGTCCCTCTACTTCCTGGCCGCCGGCCTGCTGGGGCCCGTGGCCACCAGCGGCGCCTTGAGCGACTTTCGCAAAGGCGCCGGTACCGCCGGGGCCCTGCTGGGCGGGCTACAGAACCTGGCGGCGGGCCTGGCGGCGGGATTGTCGAGCTTCATTCCCCAGCATGACGCCCTGCCCCTGGGCGCCTTGCTGACCCTGTTCGCTGTCTTGGCCTGGTGGCAGGCAAGGCGGGTTGGCGAACTTCACGCGCAAGTGGCGAATATCACCACGCCCGCAGTGGAGTCTTCCCAGCAAAGCCTGTAAAAACGGCGTTGTGGCAGCTGGCACGCCAGTTGCTAAAGTCTGTGCAGGACTTTTTCAGGAGGAAAACTGCATATGAAACCCAAGCACATGGTTTTGGCCGCCACGGCCCTGGTTCTGAGTTCAGCCAACTTCAGCGCTTTCGCCTGGTGGGGCAGTGACGAGATCAAGGGCAAGGGCCCCGTCACCGAACAGAGCCAGCCCCTGGATGGGGACGTGGACGAGGTCAGCATCGCCATCCCCGCCAAGGTCACAGTGATGCCCGGCGACGGCAAGATCAGCATCAAGGCCGAAGAAAGCCTGCAGCCTTACATAGAGGTGAAGGTGGAGGGTGATGAGCTGAAGGTGCGCACCAAGCGCGGCTACGACCTCGATCCCAACAAGACCATCGAAGTCCACATCAGCGTCAAGGCGCTGTCCGAACTGTCCCTGGCCGGCCGCGGCGAGGCCAAGGTCGGCGACTTCAAGGGGGATGACCTGAAGCTCGACCTGGCCGGCGCCACCGACCTGACCATGAGCAGCGCCCAGTACAAGCACATCAAGGCCGACATCGCCGGCTCCGGCAGTGTCGTCATCGCCGGCGGCAGTGCCGACAAGCTGAGCGTCGACATCGCCGGCAGCGGTGACGTGGATGTAGGCAAGGTCCAGGGCCGCCAGGCCGACATCGACATCGCCGGTTCCGGCAGCGTGGTGGTGCGGGCCAGCGAGCAACTGGATATCGATATCGCCGGTAGCGGCGACGTGGACTACTACGGCAACCCGCACCTCAAGCAGAGCATCATGGGCTCTGGCGACATCGCCCGCAAAGGCGACTGAGCCGCACCTCTTGCTAGTGGGCGGACGAGGTATGGTCCGCCACTATCTGCCATCTCCCATCCAGCTTGGCCAGCAACAGGGTGAAGAGCCCCTGGGGCTGGTCTTTTTGCCTGTCCAGCTGCCAGTGGCCGAATACCAGGGCGTGCTCCCCCATCAACCGCACTTCCCGGATCTCGAAGCTGAGCCGGCCCATGGCGGCCTTGTCCTGGTAGTGGGCGCGGTAGCGGTCGAAGGTGGCCTGCCAGCCGTAGGTGACGTCGCCGCCTGAGGCAAAACGCAGCTTGGGGCTGTGCCAATAGGGAGCCATGAAGCCGGCCAAATCGCCCTGGCTCCAGGCTGCCGCCTGGCCTGCCAGCAGGGTGCGGATGGCCCCTTCGTCGGCCGTGGCGGCCAGCAATCTGGGACTGGCCAGTAACAGTAGGATTATCATTAGCTTTTTCATGGGCTTCCTTGATTGCAGTCGGATCCGGGCGCTACCATGCCAGCAAAGAACCGGGGACGCCATGTACTACTACATCCTCAGCCTGCACCTGCTGGGCGCCATCTTGGTGGCCGGCGCGCCATTGCTGTCGCTACTGTCGCTGCTTCCCCTTGGCCTGCGCAAGGGGGAATGGCAGCCCCTGGCCGACGCCGCCATCGCCTTCGAGCGCCTGGCCTGGCCTTTGCTGGCGCTGATGCTGGGCTCAGGGGTGGCCCTGACCTGGATGAGCGCCGCCAACGTCAGCCAGCTCTGGTCTCCGGACAACCAGGCTGGCCTGATGCTGCTGGCCAAGAGCCTGGGGACCCTGCTGTTCGCGGGCCTCTGGTGGGGCTGGCGCTACCGGGTACTGCCGCGGCTGGGGCAATGGCCTCCCAGGAAGGTGGTAGCCTACCTGGCGGCCCTGGCCTTGGTGGCCACCCTGCTGGTGCTGGGGGGTATGCTGTATCTGACCGGTTTCTTCCAACCCGAGGGACAGGGACTATGAAGTGGCTCTGGTTGTTGTTGTGCATGCCCGGCCTGACCTGGGCCTCGGCGGTGGTCGACTTGCGCCAGGCCATGGCGCACAGCATGGAGCCCAAATACCGCAGCCGGCTCACCAGCCTGGTGGCGCCGGCGCTGGCGGAAGCCGAGGCCGGCGGCGACCCCAAGGTGTTGGGAGAGGTGCTCTATATCAAGGCCAACATCGAGAGCCGGGTCAGCCGCCACTACCAGCAGTCACTGGCGACCCTGGCCGAGGCGGCCAAGACGGTGGCCGCGCTGGAGGGAGACGACGCCTTCAAGGTGCAGATGGAGATCTGGATAGAGCAGGGCTCCCTCAACCAATATCTTGGGCAGTTCGACCAGGCCCAGCATTATTTCCAATACGCCCTGGACCAGGCCAGCGCCCGCCACGCCAAGCGGGCCGAAGCCCAGGCCCTCTACCGCCTGGGCCAGCTCCAATACCGGCGCAACGACATAGTGCCGGCCCTCAACTACCTGGACGAGGCCAGCCTCAGGCTGCTGGAGGAAGACGATCCCGCCCTGCGCCTGGATATCCTCTCCACCAAGGGCCGCATCTTCCGCCTCAACCATGCCTTCGACAAGGCGCTGTCCTTCCTGCAACAGGCCCTGGCCCTGGCCCAGCAGCAGCAGATGACCAAGGAAGTGCCTGATCTGCTGGTGGGCCTGGCGGTCACCTACCAAGAGCAGGGGGACAGCAACAGTGCCCTGCTGGAATCCCTGCACGCCCTCGATCTGTACCGCGATCAGCACAGGACCCTGTCCGAGGCCAAGGTGCTGCTCAACATCGCCAGCCTCTACCTGGACGACCCCCAGCAGCGCCTCAAGGCTCTGGAATACCTGGATCAGGCGGTGGATATCTACCGCCGCAACAAGGTCAATTTCTACCTGGGCACGGCCCTGTCCATGCGCGCGCCCCTGCTGACCGACCCGCAGGGGGCTGTGGCCGACCTCAAGGAAGCCCTGGGGCATTTCGCCGAGCGGGACGATGTGTCTTCCTGGCGGGAAAGGGAGAAGGCCCAGGAACGCCTGGCGGACATCTACCAGCAGCAGGGCCTGCAGGACCAGGCCATAGCCGCCTTGAGGGCCGCCATGGCCCTCAAGGACAAACTGGACAGCGACGACCTCAAGGACGGTCGCCAGGCCATGGAGCAGTTGACCGAACAGGTCAACCAGTCCGACCGGCTGCGCCAGAGCGAACAGCAGCGCCTCGACCTGGCCAAGGCCGAAGGGCAGTGGCGCCTCAGTGCCCTGCTGGCGGCCTTGCTGGCCCTGGCTGCCGCCCTGGCGGCCACCTCGCTGTGGCGCAGCCGCCAAGGGTTGCGCCTGGCCCTGGCCGAGGATAGGCAGCGGATGACCCATAATCCCCAGTCCGGCCTCATCAACAGGCTGGGGGTGCCTGCTGCACTGGCGCCCTTGCTGGAGGCCAGCCAGCAGGACCACAACCGCAGCCGCGAGGCTGGGGGCACCGCCGCCAAGCCGCTGGTGCTGGTCAGCCTGGATCCCCATTTCCTGCAACGTTTGCCGCTTCTGGCCGGCAGTGACCAGAGCCGGGAGGCGCTGCACCGCTATGTCGCCCGGCTCCAGACCGCCTGCCAGCATTGCGCCCTGGTGGCCCAGCTTTCCGATCGCCACCTGCTGTTGGTGCTCAAGGATGAAGCCTTTGAATCCGCCGCGCTCTACCGGCGGCTGGCGGATCTGACCAGCCGTTTCGTGGCCGAAGAGGGCCTGGAGGACGGCCGGATGGCGGTGGGCTTCAACCTCTTCCCGACCCTGGCCCAGCGCTCGACGGCGCTGCCGGTGCCGGTGCTGCTGGAGCTGGCCCGTTTCACCCTGGCCCAGGCCGGTGTCCTGCTGGAAGAGACCCGCCAAGGCAGTTGGGTATCCTTGCTGGCCCTGGAGCTGGCGCCGCCCTCGCTGTTGGACGTGGACGATCCCCACCGCCAGCTGCAACAGGCCCTGGACAGGGGGTTGCTGCAACTGCGCAGCGGTCATTGATCCTTGTCAATGGGATGTGAAAAACCCTCGTCAAGATGATCTGACAGTCTGTCTTTTCGGTTAGGCCGAAAGGAAGTTCAGGATAAAACGAAATCAGTGTAACCTAGTGCCGCCCTGTCGCCTGGAAGCCCCCTGAGGGGGCTTGGCCGGCATCGCCGGCCCGCACTCGAGATCTGCCAGGCAGCTGTATTCGCCTACTTCAGGATCCAACACCATGACTGCCTGGTACTTGATCTGTTTTCTCTCGGCCCTGGCCGTGTTCATCGCCTTCACCAACCAATATGTGCTCAAACTGCAGACCACCATCGCCATTACCACTGGCTCAGTGGTGATCTCGCTGCTGCTGATCCTGGCGGTGAAGCTGCTGAACGACCAGACCGCCCTGGCCATCACCGATGTGGTAGGCCACCTCAATTTCAACCAGCTCCTGCTCAAGGGCATGCTGGGCTTCCTGCTGTTCGCGGGGGCCATCGAGATCGACCTCAAGGCCATGAAGAAGCAGCGCTGGGAGATCACGGTGCTGGTGCTCTTCTCGACCCTGGCCTCCACCTTCATGGTGGGTTACCTCAGTTTTTGGCTGCTGGGCGCCATGGGCTGGCCCGTGCCCTTCATCTACTGCCTGCTGTTCGGGGCCCTGATCAGCCCCACCGACCCCATAGCGGTGCTGGCCATCATCAAGCAGATGAAGGCGCCTGAAGGCATCTCCATACAGGTGGAAGGGGAATCCCTGTTCAACGACGGTGTCGGCCTGGTGGTGTTCACCACCATCTTCGCCGTGGCCTTCTCCGGCACAGCCCCCACCTTCAGCGGCGTGGCCGAGCTGTTCCTGACTGACGCCCTGGGCGGCGTGGCCTTCGGCCTGGTGCTGGCCCTGGTTGGCCACTACCTGATCCTTGGCAGCAAGGACGCCAACATCCGCCTGCTGGTGAGCTTGACCATCCCCTCAGCCGGCTTCGCCCTGGCCAACATCATGGACATCTCAGGGGCCCTGGCCATGGTGGTGAGCGGCATCTTCCTCGGCAACGTCACCCGCGCCAAGGCCTCCACAGTGCAGCGCCTGTCCAACCTGCGCTACGTGAAGAACTTCTGGCACGCCACCGACACCTTCCTCAACGCCCTGCTGTTCCTGCTGATCGGCCTGCTGGTGGTGAGCATGCCGGTGAGCTGGGAAGAGATCAGCCTGGGCCTGCTGATGGTGCCGGCGGTACTGCTGGCCCGCTTCCTCAGCGTGGCGGCGCCCTACCTTGTGTTCCGCCAGTTCCGCACCTATGACCTCAACTCGGTGCGCATCCTCACCTGGGGCGGCCTGCGTGGCGGCCTGGGCCTGGCCATGGCCGCCTCCATCCCCAGCGGCAAGTTCATCGTCAACGGCGCCGACCTGCACAGCCTGCTGGTGATCATCACCTACGTGGTGGTGATCTTCTCCATCATAGTCCAGGGCCTGACCATATCGCCGCTGATCGGCAAGAGCATCGAAGCGTCCAAGCAGCGCCAGGGCTAAGGCCGGGCTGGTGCGCCACAGGGGCCCTGCGGGGCCCCTGTTTTGTTAATAAGGTGTTTCTAATCTATTGCCTTTCCCTTCTGTCCTTGGTTCAATAAGCGCCTGATTGCAAAGGAAGGCTCTTATGACTCAAAACACCCAGCTCCATTCGTTCCGCTTCAAAGGCCAGGGCGCCGAATTTTTCGGCATCTGGATCGTCAACCTGCTGCTCTCCATCCTGACCCTGGGCATCTACTCCGCCTGGGCCAAGGTGCGTACCCACCGCTATTTCTACGGCAACACCGAACTGGACGGCGACCACTTCGAATACCTGGCCACCCCCAGGCAGATCCTCATCGGCCGCATTGTCACCGTGCTGGTGCTGCTGCTGTGGGGCTTTGCCAACAACGCCAGCCCGATACTGGCCATGGTCCTTGGCCTGCTGTTCGCTGTGTTGATGCCGGTGCTGGTGGTACGCAACCTGCGCTTCGACGCCAGGGTGACCCGTTTTCGCAATGTGCGTTTCGACTTCGCCGGAGGCTATGGCCCTGCCTACGCCAACCTGCTGGGCAAGCCGCTGGCGGGCTACCTGGCGGTGGGGCTTGCGGTTACCCTGGCGGCGCTGCTGGGGGGTGTTGTCGGCCCCGGCCTGGCCGTGGTGCTTGCCGTCTTGGTCGGTCTTTTGGGCATGGTCTGCATCTACGCCTGGGTTAGCTCCTCCATGGCCCAATACCTGATGAGCGGCTACCGCTATGGCGACAAGGCCTTCAGTGCCGAGGTGGCCTTTGGCGAATACTTCAAGATTGGCGCCTTGGCCGCGTTGATCGGCATCGGCCTGATGCTGGCCATAGTGACGGTGCTGAGCGTCGTGGTGGGGATCAACGTCGTCGCCGACATGCAGCAGTTGGGTGCCCATGCCAAGGATCCGCAAATGGCCCGCGCCATGATGCCGCTCGTTTTCGGCTTCTACCTGAGCTTCTTCGTGACGGCGCTGTTTGTCTCCGCCTTCGTCAAGGCCAAGGTCCGCAACTACCTCTTCTCGTGCACCCAGATCGAAGGCGGGCTGCAGCTGGTGTCCAACATGAAGCCTCTGTCCTACCTGGGCCTGGTGCTGACCAACCTGCTGCTGGTGGTCTTTACCCTGGGCTTCGGCTCCGCCTGGGCCAGGGTGCGTTATGCCCGCTTCCTGGCCGACTGTACCGCCGTGGAAGGGGATCTGGCCCTGGTGGCTGTGCAGGATCATCAACATGAAACGGACGTGGCCATCGCCGACGAGCTGGCCAGCGCCTTCGACGTCCAGATAGGCGTGCTCTAAGCCGTGCGTATCCAGGGGCATCTGCTGGCCGCCGGCAAGGCGGCCCGCTATCCCGCCGAACTGGAGCTGGGTGACCAGGGCCGCCTCAGGCTGTGCAGCGAGGTGCTGGAACGGGACTGCGCCTTGAGCGAGGTGATCCCCTCCGAGGCCCTGGGGCGCATGACCCGCACCCTGGCCTTCGAAGGGGGCTGGGTTTTCACCCCGGCCGAGCCCCAGGCCCTCAATGCCTGGCTGGATTGCCACGACGGCCGTTCCTGGCTGGCCAGGGCGGAGCAGCATCTCTGGCTGGTGCTTTTGGCCATGATGGTGACAGTGGTGGCGGCCTTCGGGGGTTACCGCTACGGCCTGCCGGCCTTGGCCAAGACCCTGGCCGGCCATGTGCCCCATGGCGTCTACCGGGCGCTGGGCAAGCAGAGCTACAAGCTGCTGGACAAGATGGGCTTCAGCCAAAGCGGGCTGGACGAGGCGCGTCGGCAGCAACTGCGAGGGCGTTTCGAGGCGTTGCTGGCGGCCTTGAAGGCCCAGGGGGAGACGCTGCCGGTCGAACCCCGGCTGGTGTTCCGCTCCTTCGAGCAGGGCCCCAATGCCTTTGCCCTGCCGGACGGCACTGTGGTGCTCACAGACCAGTTGGTGGCGCTGTCCAAGGACGACAGGGAGCTGGATGGCGTCCTGCTTCATGAGCTTGGCCACCTCCATTACCACCACATGATGACCCGGCTGGTGCAGGCCTCCCTGCTGTCCATAGGGGCGGCCATAGCTGTGGGTGACAGCAGCAGTATCGCCGACACCCTGGTGGGTAGCGGCACCCTGCTGATGACCCTGAGCTATTCCCGTGACCATGAGCGGCAGGCGGACCATTTCGCGGCCGACAACCTCTATCACCTGGACGGCACTGTGGCGCCGCTGCGGGACCTCTACCAGGCCTTGCTGGACAGCCACAAGGGCGAGAACGGCTTGCCGGTCTGGTCCAGTACCCACCCCCAGCTGGCGGAGCGCATCCAGGCCCTGGCGCACTTCAAGCCACAATAATTTCGGTTCCAAGCTGCTGTTATGGCTAGGCTTTCCTTAAGAGGAGGGCTTAGCCATGCGTGTTGCTGTCGTCGGTGGGGGGATCAACGGCCTCTGCGTGGCCTGGCAGTTGGCGTTGGATGGCCACCAAGTAAGCCTTTTTGAAAGGGGCGAGCTGATGGCGGCCACCAGCGCCGCCTCCTCCAAGCTGCTGCATGGCGGTCTGCGCTACCTCGAGCAGGGGCGCCTTGGGCTGGTGCGCGAAGCCCTCAAGGAACGCCACTGGTGGCTTCAGCAGGCGCCGGAGCTGGCCCATCCCCTGCCCATCCTCTACCCCCTCTACCAAGGCGGACGCCGCAAGCGCTGGCAGCTCAAGCTGGGGCTGCTGCTCTACGATCTCCTGGCCGGGCGCCGGGGCCTGGGCCGCCATCGCTGGCTGAGCGCCGCCGAGCTCTCGGCCCTGGAACCTGGCCTTAAGCGCCACGGCCTGCTGGGGGGCTATCGCTTCTTCGACGGTCAGATGGACGACAGGGCCCTGGGCCTCTGGGTGGCCCAGCAGTGCCAAGGCCTGGGGGTAGCCCTCTTTGAACACAGCGAGGTCCAGGCGTTGCGGCCGGACGGGGCCCTGAAGGTGGCGGGGCATTGGCAGCAGTTCGACTGGGTGCTGAACCTGGCCGGGCCCTGGAGCGAGCAGCTGCTGCGCCAGTCCGCCCTGGAAGTGGACCAGCCCCTGAGCCTGGTGCGCGGCAGCCACCTGTTGCTGGGGGGCAAGCGCCGCCAGGGCCTGATGCTGGAGGTGCCGGGGGAGCGGCGGCTGGTGTTCGTGCTGCCCTACCTGGGCAGCACCTTGCTGGGCACCACAGAGGTGGCCCAGACCCTGGACGAGCCGATCCACTGCTCGGCCGCCGAGCGGGGCTACCTCAAGGCCGTCTACGACCACTACTTCGTGCTGCCCCTGATGGAAACCGACATCAAGGGCAGCTTCGCCGGCCTGAGGCCGCTGCTGCACAGCCAGGGGGACCCCAGCCTTGCCAGCCGCGACTACGCCCTCTCTGTCCAGGGCCGGCTGCTGACGGTGAGCGGCGGCAAGTGGACCACCGCCAGGGCCCTGGCCAGGAAGGTGGCGGCCAGGCTCAAGGGCGCCTAGCCCTCGGCCAGCTCCTGCTCTATCCAGGCCGGGCGCTTGAGGCGGCCCGCCAGCAGGTAGAGCAGCATCACCCCCAGGCTGCACAGGGCCATGGCCAGGTAGAGGGCCCGGCCCGAATAATGGTCCAGCACCCAGCCCCCGACCATGGGGGCCAGGGCCCAGCCGATGGAATAGAGGGCGCCGGCGCCGAAGTAGGCGCCACGCAGCCGCGGTGGGGCCATGGAATCGATCTGCACGTTGATGCTGGGGAAGAGGATCACCTCGCCCAGGCTCAGCACCAGGGTGGCGCCCATCCAGCCCCAGTAGCTGTCCATGGGGTTGAAGGCGAACCAGAGCTGGGAGGCGGTCATCAGCACCATGCCCACCTGCATCCGCTGGGTCAGGGACATCTTCTCCATCCATTTCAGCAGCGGGAATTGCAACAGCACTATGGTCAGGGCGTTGACCAAAATCATGGCCGAGATCAGCTCCACCAGCCGCGGCGCCCCGGCCCGGGTCAGGTACTGGATCAGCGACGAGTCGATGTGGGCGAACACGAACATCATCAGGATGTTGGCCAGGATCAGCACCAGGAATACCTTGTCCTCCCCCAGCAGCCGCAACGTCTGGCGGAAGCTGCCTTGGCCCTGGCCTGGCGCCGGGGCCACCGGATGGCGGCGAAAGGCCCAGGCCAGGGCCGCCACCAGCGCCAGGTAGGCCAGGGCGGTGAGGTTGAAGGTGGATTGCTGGGCGGTGAGGCCGGCCCAAACCCCCACCAGCGGGCCCATGGCGGCCCCCACGTTGACCAGGAAATAGCGGGCCTGCAGGGCCAGCTCCCGGGTCTTGCGCTCCGGCAGTTGGTCGCCCATCAAGGCCTGGGCTGCCGGCTCCCAGATGGCGCGGGCGATGGAGGTGAGGGCTATGCCCAGGATGTAGGCCAGCAGGCTGTCGGCACCGGCCAACACCAGGAAGGCCAGGGCCGAGAGCAGCCCTGCGAAGTAAAGGATACCGCGGCGCCCGAAGCGGTCGGACAGGGCGCTGACGTAGAAGCCCAGCACCGCCGAGCCCAGGGCCGAGAGGCTGAGGATAAGGCCGATGTCGTAGGCCGAGAGCCCGAACTTCTGGTAGAGCAGCACCGACAGGAAGGGCCAGATCATGAAGAAGCTGCCCCTGGCGAAGAAGGTGCCCAGGAGGATGATCCACACCAGCGGCGGGAAGGACTTCAGACGGCTGAGGGACAGGGCGCTTTCCATGGCGATGCTCTGCGGCGGCAAGGCCCTCCAGCATATCGCCACGGAAGCGCTCAGGACAACAGGCCTCTTCTCAGGAGCCCAGCCACTGGATGGCGTCGTCCAGCTGCGCGTTATGGAAGACCCGCAACTGGCCCGGGATCAGGGCGCCGAACAGCCGGAAGGCGCCGCGGATCCAGTGCACGTCAGAGACCAGGGCCATCTTCTCCCAGCCGCCCAGGTGCTTGAAGCCCAGCTTGACGTCCTCCCAGGCCGCGCTCCCTTCCACCTCGGCAAAATCCTCACCCAGGTAGCAGAGGAAGCGGACCTGCTCCCCCTTGGCGAACCTGGCCTCGACGGCCGGCACTATGACGGACTTGAAGTCCTCCGCCGTGACTATGCCCCTGCCGGAAAACCCCAGGACCCCGGCAGGCAGGTCGGCAACTGCTTCTATCATGGCCTTCTCCTTTTCCAGCCTATCCCTGAGGGTCTAGCCGAGGTTGGAAGGGCCCGCCAGCAAGGTGTCGAACTCGTTGATTTCCAAAGCCCCCTGGCCGATGATGGAACGAGATTTCGCCACACTGGAAAGCAAATGGACTTCGAGATCCAATACTGGCACTGGCTGGTGTTCGGCATGCTGCTGATCATCGCCGAGCTGTTCGTGCCCAGCTTCACCATCTTCTGGTTCGGCCTGGGGGCCCTGGTGGTTGCCCTGCTGCTGGGCCTGTCCCTGCCCTTGAGCCTGGCCTGGCAGCTGCTGATCTGGGCAGTCGCCTCCACCGTCTTTACCTTGCTCTGGTTCCGCCTCATCAAACCCTACATGCAGGATAAGACCCGGGCCGGGGTGGCCGGTGAGGCCATCAAGGGCGAGGTGGGCCAGGTGATCAAGGTGCCGACGGACGACCAGCGCGGCATGGTGCGCTTCACCACACCGCTGCTGGGCGACGACGAATGGCACTTCATCTGCCAGGAGCCCGTGGCCCTGGGGGACAGGGTTGCCGTGCTGGACATGTCCGGCAACACCCTTATCGTAGAAAAACGTTGAGAGAAGGAAGCTAACAATGGTGATCAACGGACTGGCCATGGCCGGCGTCTTCGTACTGCTGGTGGTCGTCACCCTGGCCATGGGGGTCAAGATAGTGCCCCAGGGCAGTAAATTCGTGATCCAGCGCCTCGGCAAGTACAGCCGGACCCTGGGCCCCGGCCTCAATTTCATCATCCCCTACATGGACCTGGTGGCCTACAAGGTCACCACCAAGGACATAGTGCTGGATATCCCCTCCCAGGAAGTGATCACCCGCGACAACGCCGTGATCATCGCCAACGCCGTGGCCTACATCAACATTCTCAGCCCCGAGAAGGCCATGTACGGTGTCGAGGACTACAACTTCGCCATCCAGAACCTGGTGCAGACCTCACTGCGTTCCATCATAGGTGAGATGGACCTGGACGATGCCCTGTCCAACCGTGACACCATCAAGGCCAAGCTCAAGAACGCCATCTCAGACGACATCGCCGACTGGGGCATCACCTTGAAGACGGTGGAGATCCAGGACATCAACCCCTCCGCCACCATGCAAAAGGCCATGGAAGAGCAAGCCGCCGCAGAGCGGGGCCGCCGCGCCACCGTCACCCGCGCCGACGGCGAGAAGGCCGCCGCCATACTGGAGGCCGAAGGTCGCCTGGAGGCCTCGCGCCGCGACGCCGAGGCCCAGGTGGTGCTGGCCACCGCCAGCCAGGCCGCCATCGAGAAGGTCACGGCCGCCGTGCAGAACAACCAGCTGCCGGTGATGTACCTCTTGGGCGAGCGCTATGTGGACGCCATCAAGGAGATGTCCAAGTCCAGCAACGGCAAGCTGGTGATGCTGCCGGGAGACATTCCCGCCGCCATCCGCTCCCTGCTGGGTGGCATGGGCAAATAAGTCCCGCCCCAATGAAAAGCCCCGCGATGCGGGGCTTTTTTTCAGCCGCTGTCTTTAGCCTCCGGCCTGGCTTAGTGCGTGGCCCTCGCCGTAGACACAGGTGCGGTTGCGGCCTTGGCGCTTGGCGTCGTAGAGGGCCTGGTCGGCCTGGCGCAGCAGGGTGCAGAGGTCGTCCTGCGCCTGGATCTGGGCCAGGCCGAAGCTGGCGGTGAAGGACACTGCATCCCGGCCCGTTTGTGCCTGGCTTTGCTCCACTTCCCGGCGCAGCCGCTCCACCAGGCCCAGGGCCTGGCGGCTGTCGGCCGCCTGGAAGAGGAGGATGAACTCCTCGCCGCCGATGCGGGCGGCGATGTCGGTGCTGCGGACCTTGGTGGTGAGCAGCTGGGCGAACCGGGCCAGGGCGGCGTCGCCCATGGCGTGGCCGAAGTTGTCGTTGATGGCCTTGAAGTGGTCGATGTCGGCCATGGCGGCGAACAGGCCCTGGGTCTGGCCGCTGGCCAGCAGGCGGTTGGTTGCCTCCTCGAAGCCGCGCCTGTTGAGCAGGCCGGTCAGGTCGTCGGTGGTGGCCAGGGCCCGCATCCGCCCGGCAAGATCGTCGGCCAGCAGCAGCACCGTGAAGAGCCCCAGGCCGATGAAGGCGGGGGGCATCACCAGGAAGTTGAGGCCGCTGTAGAGGTTGAGGTAGTAGGGATCCCGCTGCGCTCCCTGCAGCAGGGCCAGGGTGCCGCTGCCGAACTGACTCAGGGCGTAGAGCACGAACACCAGGCAGAGGGCCCTTTCGACGGGGCGCATCGGCCGCCCCGGGCTGGCCAGGGTCTTGACGCAGAGCAGACCCACCAGGGCGCCTGAGTAGGGGATCATCACCATGCGCAGGCCCATGTGCGGTTGCACCAGGGTGAACCAGACCACCGCCAGTTCGACCAGGGCCAGCGACAGCAGCAGTTGCCAGGGGTAGCCCCTGAGCCCGGCGCGCTGGCGGTAGCCGGCCAGGGACAGGCCCTGCATCACCAGGGAGCTGATGTTGACCACCACCCAGTAGCTCTCGGGGCTGGGGAATAGGCCCTTGCCGGCGTTGAGCAGCATGTTGAGCACCGAGACCCAGAACAGTATCGACCAGGTCAGGCAGTAGGGCTTGCGCTCTATGGTCAGCCAGGACAGCAGGAAGATCACCCCCAGCATGGTGCTGACGCTGAGCATGAAGATGAAGACGGTCTCGAGGGCGGACATGGGTTTCCCGGCGCTGGATGTTAAGCAGGCGTTATTAGGGCTCAAGAAGGCACTATTGTCACGGCCCCTCGGGTGAAATACCGGGGTTGATCGCAAAGCGCAGTGCGGCCCTGGCCAGGAGGCGGGTGGAGTCCAGCACCGGCAGCGGCGAATCGCTTTCACCGATCAGCAGCGGGATCTCGGTGCAGCCCAGCACTACGGCGTCGCAGCCCTGGTCGGCCAGTGTCTGGATCACTGCCTGGAAATAGCGCCTGGTCTCGGGTTCGAAGCGCCCCTGCACCAGTTCGCCGAAGATCCGCCGGTGGATGCCGAGGCGCTGCGCCTCATCCGGGATCACCGCTTCCATGCCCAAGGCCGCCAGGGCCTGGGGGTAGACGGGGCCTTCCATCAGGAAGCGGGTGCCCAGCACGCCGATGCGCCTGAAGCCTCTGGCCTGGGCGGCCTTGGCCACCTCCTCGCCGATATGGAGCCAGGGCGCCGGGGATTGGGCCCGGATCAGCGCCAGGCCGGGGTGGACAGTGTTGTCGGGGCAGAGCAGCAGCTCGGCGCCGCCGGCAACCAGTTTCTGGGCCGAGGCCAGCAGCAGGCGCCCCACCTGTGGCCAGTCCCCCGCCTCTATGGCGGCCATGTGCTCGCTCATGGAGAAGCAGTGCAGGCTGATCTCGGGGTGGGCATGTTCGCCCATGGCGGCCTGGGCCTCCTGGACCAGGGTGCGGTAGCAAAGGGCCGCCCCTTCGGCGCTGATGGCGGCGATACCCAGGTGCCTGGCCTTCACTGGGCCAGCCCCACGCCCTTGGCCATGGTGGCTGCCAGCAGCGGGATGACCAGGAGCAGCAGCAGCTCGGTGCGCACCACCATGACGATGGCCTTGGGCACGGCCACTTCCGCTTCGCTGTTGCGGTGCTTGAGGAAGAAGCGGGTCGGATAGATGGACAGCAGCGCCAGCAGCACGAAGAGGGTCAGTTTCAGGTGGAAGACCCAGTTATGGCTGTAGAAGACGGCCGGTTTGCCCACCCCCAGCCAGAGGGTCAGGCCGGCCCCCAGCACCAGCAGGGCGGCCAGGCCATAGATGGCGTCGATGCGGGCCAGGCGCCGCAACTGGGCCGGGGCCAGGCTGGGGGCCAGCAGCAGGTGCTCGGCCACCAGGGTGGCGGCCAAGGTCATGATGCCGATGAAGTGCAGGTAGCGGACCAGTATCTCGTCCATGAGCTTATCTCCTGGGTCAGTGGTTTTGCCTGAGCTGGAAGACGTTGCCTTCGGGGTCCATGGCGTTGCGCACCACGAAACCGGGGCCTTGCCATTCTTCGTCGAAGAGTTCGCCCCCCAGGCGCCCGGCCAGGGCACCGGCGGCGGCGAGGTCCGGCACCGTGAAGAACAGCTTGATGGCGCAGTTTTCCCGCCGTGCCGGCGGGCTGCTGATGCTGATGTCCTTGGCGTACTGGGGCGGTATGGCGTGGATCAGCAGCTGGAAGGCGGGGGACTCCAGCACCGCCAGTTCGGCCGAGCCGTGCAGCAGCTCCATGGCCAGCAGCTGGCGGTAGAAGGCGCTGAGCCTGTCGAGATCCTTGGCGTAGATGAGGGCGCCGGCGGCGGCAGGACCTGCCATGATCAACTCCTTGTATTAGCCGGTATTTTGACCAGCTTAAAGCCTGGGGCGCCGGCGCACCAGCCCCGTGAGCGATGGCCGGCCCGGCCGGGCTGCCGTAGAATCGGCCCATACCGAGACGGAGCCGTAACCATGAACGACGAACTGAAGATTGAAGACATCCAGCTTGGCGACGGCAAGGCCGTGGTCAAGGGCGCCCTGATCACCACCCAGTACCGCGGCACCCTGGAAGACGGCACCGAGTTCGATTCCAGCTATGCCAAGGGCCGGCCCTTCCAGTGCGTTATCGGCACAGGCCGGGTGATCAAGGGTTGGGACCTGGGGCTGATGGGCATGAAGGTGGGAGGCAAACGCCGCCTCTTCGTTCCCGCCGATTTGGCCTACGGCGAGCGCCAGGTGGGCCAGCACATCAAGCCGGGGTCCAACCTGGTGTTCGAGATAGAACTGCTGGAAGTGCTGACCCGGGACGACTGAAGTCAGGGAGTGGCGTGGTCCGGGGCCAGGGCCTTGACCTCCTGGCGTTCCTCTTCTGACAAGGGCCCGTAGAGGCGGGGGTAGGGCCAGCCGTAGCCCCAGCGGAAGCGGGTGGGCAGCAAGGGTGTGCCCCCCATCCTGACCCCGGCCAGCATCACCAGCCCTATGGCGGGCTCCCCCACCTTGGCCACACAGGCGCGCAGCGCCAGGTCGGCGTCCAGGCGCTGCTGGTAGGTGCCGCCCTGCCAGTAGGCCAGGTCGTGCCGGCGGCAGCAGGACAGCCAGAGCTGTTTCTGCGCCGGGGTGCCGTCGGGGAAGTCGCTGCAGCCGTCGCTGGTGAAGGGCTTGAGCTCACCGGCGCCGGCGGGGCCGCCAAGGGCGAGCAGCAGCGGCAGGTATTTTTTCATGGGCATCCGTCCTTGGTATGGCCAGGGCAGCCGTGCCGCCCTGGTGCCGTTCAGACCTGCTGGGCCAGCAGGTAGTCGAGGCCGCCACAGATGGCCGCCACCTGGGCGGCGTTGCAGATCTCGGGCGTGGCTTTGGGGCTGTCCGGGTAAACCTCTGTGGTGCAGGTGAAGGGGGCGTCAGTGACCCTGGCGCAGAGTCCCAGCTTCTTCAGCTGATACTGGATCACCCCGGGCTGGACCACCTTGGAGCCGATGATCTCGCCTTTTTCGTCCGCCGGCGCTATGTGGGTCACCTTGGCCACGGCCTCGATGATGGCCTGCTGGAAGGCGGGTTGGGGGTTGGCGCTGTCGTCCACCACGTAGAAGCCGTCGGGGATGGTACCCGGCTCGAAGGGTTTGCCGTCACGGGCCGCCAGGGCCGGGCGGAATTCGCTCTCGTCGCTGTCGGTGGTTTCGTGCAGGTCGATGTGGGCCAGGAAGGGTGCCTCGAACTGGGCCACCAGCGCCATCAGGGCCGCCGACTCCTCGGCCGGGCTGTCCTTGAAGAAAGAGCGGTTCGGATCCAGGGCCAGGGGGTTCCAGCGGTTGATCACTTCAAAGCCCCAGGGGCTGACGCAGGGCACGATCAGCAGGTTGAAGTGCTCGCCGTAGGCCAGGGCCTTTTCCCTGGCGAACTGCAGGGCGCCTTGGACGCCGCTGGTCTCGTAGCCGTGGATGCCGCCTGTCACCAGCACCAGGGGCTTGCCGGGCTGCCAGTTGGGGGTCTTGAGGGCCAGCAGCGGGAAGCGGGCCGGATCGTAGCTCAGGGCCCCGTACTGGAGCCTTTCCAGCTCGGCGGGCAGCTGCCGGTAGGGCGCCACCACTTCGTCCTGGTAGCTGCGCTGCACCTGTTGCCGGGCCAACCACTGGGCCTTTTCTGCCTCGCCCCAGGGTTGGCCTTCGGTACCTATGGGATAGCGGACTGCTTGATTCATGGGTCTTCCTTCGCTGAGCCGGTTTTGGTGAGCAGGTTACCAAATCCGGTGCGGCGAGAGGGCACTTTGCGACCAACGGCCAGGCTCTCGCGCAAAGAAAAGGCGGCGCTTGAGAGCGCCGCCTTCTTAGCCGTGCCTTATCGGCTTCAGGCCAGGTCGAAACGGTCCAGGTTCATCACCTTGGTCCAGGCGGCCACGAAGTCGCGGACGAAGTGCCCCTGGGCGTCACCGCAGCCGTAGACCTCGGCCAGGGCCCGCAGCTGGGAGTTGGAGCCGAACACCAGGTCGACCCGGGTGCCTGTCCACTTCAGGTCGCCGCTCTTGCGGTCGCGGCCCTCGAAGAGGTCGGCGTCCTGGGAGGTGGGCGTCCAGGTGGTGCCCATGTCCAGCAGGTTGACGAAGAAGTCGTTGGTCAGGGCGCCGGGCTGTTGGGTGAAAACCCCATGCTGGCTCTGATCGGCATTGGCCCCCAGTACCCGCAGGCCCCCGACCAGCGCCGTCATTTGCGGGGCGGTCAGGGTCAGCAGCTGCGCCTTGTCCAGCAGCAGTTCCTCGGCCGAGACGCTGAACTTGGCCTTCTGGTAGTTACGGAAGCCGTCGGCGATGGGCTCCAGTACGGCAAAGGAGTCCACGTCGGTCTGTTCCTGGCTGGCGTCCATGCGGCCCGGGCTGAAGGGCACAGTGACGTCTATGCCGGCGTTCTTGGCACCCTGCTCCACACCGGCGCAGCCGGCCAGGACTATGAGGTCGGCCAGGGAGACCTTCTTGTTGCCGCTCTGGGCGCTGTTGAATTGGCTCTGTATCCCCTCCAGGGTCTTGAGCACCTTGGCCAGCTGCTGCGGCTGGTTCACGGCCCAGTCCTTTTGGGGCGCCAGGCGGATACGGGCGCCGTTGGCACCGCCGCGCATGTCGGAGCCGCGGTAGGTGGAGGCTGCCGCCCAGGCGGTGGACACCAGCTCGGCAACGGACAGGCCCGAGGCCAGCACCTTGGCCTTGAGGTTGTCGATGTCCTGCTCGTTCACCAGCTCATGGTCGCACTTGGGAATGGGATCCTGCCAGATGAGATCTTCGGCCGGCACTTCCGGGCCCAGGTAGCGGGCCTTGGGCCCCATGTCGCGGTGGGTGAGCTTGAACCAGGCCCGGGCGAAGGCGTCGGCCAGCTGTTCCGGGTGCTCGTGGAAGCGCCTGGAGATCTTCTCATAGACGGGGTCGAAGCGCAGGGACAGGTCCGTCGTCAGCATGGTGGGCACATGGCGCTTGGACGGGTCGTGGGCGTCGGGGATCTCGCCGGCGCCGGCGCCGCCCTTGGGCACCCACTGGTGGGCCCCGGCCGGGCTCTTGCTCAGCTCCCAGTCGTACTTGAAGAGGTTGTCGAAGAAGTGGTTGCTCCACTGGGTCGGGGTCTGGGTCCAGGTCACTTCCAGGCCGCTGGTGATGGCGTCACCGGCCTTGCCGCTGCCGTAGCCGCTCTTCCAGCCCAGGCCCATCTGTTCCATGGGGGCCGCTTCCGGCTCCGGGCCCACCAGGCCGGCGTCACCGGCGCCGTGGGTCTTGCCGAAGGTATGACCGCCGGCGATCAGGGCCACCGTCTCTTCGTCGTTCATGGCCATGCGGGCGAAGGTCTCGCGAATGTCCACGGCCGCAGCCAGGGGATCGGGGTTGCCGTTGGGGCCTTCGGGGTTGACGTAGATGAGGCCCATCTGCACCGCCGCCAGGGGATTTTCCAGGTCGCGTTTGCCGCTGTAGCGCTTGTCGTCCAGCCAGGTGGTCTCGGTTCCCCAATAGATGTCCAACTCCGGCTCCCAGATGTCGGGGCGGCCGCCGCCGAAACCGAAGGTCTTGAAGCCCATGGATTCCAGGGCCACGTTGCCGGCCAGGATGATGAGGTCGGCCCAGGAGATCTTCTCCCCGAACTTCTGTTTGACGGGCCAGAGCAGGCGCCGCGCCTTGTCCAGGTTGACGTTGTCGGGCCAGCTGTTGAGCGGGGCGAAGCGCTGGTTGCCGGTGCCGCCGCCGCCGCGGCCGTCACCGGTGCGGTAGGTGCCGGCGGCGTGCCAGGCCATGCGGATAAAGAGGGGGCCGTAATGGCCGAAGTCGGCGGGCCACCACTCCTGGGAATCGGTCATCAGGGCGTGGAGTTCCTGCTTGACGGCCTTGAAATCCAGGCTCTTGAAGGCCTCGCCGTAGTCGAAGTCCTCGCCCATGGGATTGGACTTGGCGGAATGCTGGTGCAGGATCTCGAGCCGCAATTGATTGGGCCACCACTGGTGGTTGGAAGTACCGCCCCCAGCGGCTTGCTTGCCCGCGCTGAAGGGGCACTTGCTTTCGTCGGCCATGAGCTATCTCCTCGTGCTCTGAAGGGGTTTGTTAGGCTGCGCCCTTAGGTATAGAGCACCGGCACCGGCCTGACCAATTGGTCTTTCCGGGTGAGGCGATAGGTTTTTTTGTAATTACAGGATCTTAGTGCAGATGGTTGCAGCGGAATGGGCGGAGATTTGGCGTGGCGGGGAAGGCCGCTACTCCAGTTGGCGCGACGCTGTTCGGCTATGGTGGCCAACAGTGCCTGCTGGTCTGTCTCGCCTCACTACCGATTGGGCTTCCCGTTGTGCCAGTTCCGAAGGGGCTTACCAGCTTCAATATTCCTCCCGCATGAACAGGCTACCCATGCACTCCAGCGCCAGGGGGGTGTCTGCTGCAGAGCGACAAGTGGCTGTGGCCCGAGCGCGCCGCGCTCAGGCCTCTTTCTTCAGGTGCATGTCGCTGCCGTTCTTGCGGCTGATGAAGCCGGTGACCTGGCCCACGGCATTGCGCTCGAACAGCCGCCGGCCCACCGCACCGGGCGTGAACAGCACATCGCGGATCTCGACCTTGAGCGGCACGGCATCGCCGCCATTCTGGTTCATGAACAGCTGGTCGCCATCACGCCAGATCCTGACCTTGAAAGCGGTATCAAGCGCATAGGTGCCGACATAGGCATCCAATTCGGCCGCGGTCTGCTTGAGCGCCGGCGGGTCCTTGGGCACCACCATAGTGTGGCTTGAGATCATCTTCCAGCCGTCCGGGCGCTTGGCCCAGGTTTCGGTGGATTGGAAATCATACACCAGGGTTTGGCCGTGGAACGCCATGGTCAGGTGATCGACAAAGGTGGCGGTGGCGACATCGCCCTGCGGCACCAGCTGCCATTTGGTCACCTCGATATGGCGTTCGCCCGGTAACGGCGACGCGCCATCCACAATATCCTTCTTGGTGAAAATGCCGCCGTTTTCGACCGTGAACACCACCTTGTCATCCAGGTAGCGCGCCATGGTGGCTGCGTCACCCACCTGGCCGGCTTCCGAGAAAGCCTGGGTCTGGCGCTTCAGGAGCGCCGAAAGGTCCTCCGCCTTGTCAGCCGCCACCGTTGGCGCGGCCCACGCCACCGCCAGAAGCCCGGCACCCACAAACCATCCTCCATGCCTATCCATCCTGCCTGTCATTCGAACCTCCCTATTGGTTTGTTGAAGCGGCCAACCCTCAGGTGCGCCGCGGGCAGACGCTAGCGAAAGGTAGGCCATCGCCAAGGGGCGTTCATGCCAATGTTCGGGTGATTGCGACGGGGCGCCAGCCGCCAGCGGCCAGTCGATAAACCAAAGTGATATCGCATCGGAGGCGCAGGGGGGGCAGGGCACACCACGGCGCGAGCGCCAGCGACTCAGCGACATCGGCGCGGGCACCATAGTCCAGGCCGCAACCTTGGCTTGATCGCTCTCCACCCCCTCCAGTCGTAGTCGAAGGCCACAGAGCGGCGTTGTTTCCCAAATCCGGTGAACCAATCCGCCTGACTGTGATCCGATCCCCGACGTATCGATGGGGAACAGCAGATGGGTCAGGCTAAACGCACTATCACCAATTGGGCAGACTACAACCGCGCCTTGGTTAACCGAGGCTCATTAACCTTCTGGATGGATGAAGCGGCTACCCGCCATTGGCATTGCCAACAGCATCACGGCGGTCGGGGTCGTGGTTTCGAATACAGCGACACCGCCATCGAGACAGCGCTGATGCTCAAGGGCCTGTTCGACCTGCCGCTGCGTGCCTTGGAAGGCTTTATCAACTCGCTATTCCAGTTGATGGAACTGCCGTTGACCTCGCCCAGTTACAGCTGCATCAGCAAGCGCGCCAAGACGGTCAACATCCGCTACCGCCTGCCCAGCAAGGGCCCAGTTGCCCACCTGGTTATCGACGCCACCGGGCTCAAGGTCTATGGCGAAGGCGAGTGGAAGCAACGCAAGTACGGCAAGGAGAAGCGCCGTGTCTGGCGCAAGCTACACCTGGCCGTCGATGCGCAGACCCATGAGGCTATCGCCGCCGAAGTCAGCCTGGAAAACGTCGGTGATAGCGAGGTACTGCCCGGCCTGCTCAATCCTCTGCGCCGCCGTATCGACCAAGTCAGCGCCGACGGGGCTTACGACAGCAGAGCCTGCCACCGGCTACTGCAAAGAAAAGGCGCCAAAGCCAGCATCCCGCCTCGCAAGACAGCGGGGTACTGGGAGCAAGGTCACCCAAGGAACGAGGCAGTGGCGGCGCTGAAAGCCGGGCAACTGGCCGAGTGGAAAAGGGAAAGCGGCTATCACCAACGCTCAAAAGCGGAAACGGCTATGTCGCGATACAAGCAGCTCATCAGCCCGAAGCTGAGTCTGCGCGACTACAACGGCCAAGTGGCAGAGGCTTTGGCTGGGGTGAAGGTGATGAACAAAATGCTGGGCCTCGGCATGCCTGTTCGCCAGGTCAGTTAAGGGCAGCAAGCCCTTTAGGAGCAGGCTTTCCAGGCTCTGATTTGATCAACAACGCCCCACAGAGCCGACTTCGCCGTCGGTATCGATCTTGACGTTGATAAACTTTTCCTCGGTGGGGAGCGGCTCGGCGGCAATGCCCTGGATGGCGGTGAGGTAATTGTTGGTCGGCACATGGCGGGCCTTCCTGGCTTCGGGCTTGAATTTTTGAATGCGCGCCAGGCGGCTATCTTCCACGGCAAACTGCCAAACCACTTGCTCCGGCTTGGCCGAATAGAACAGCCTTTTGAAGGCGTCGACGTCCTTTTCCTTGATGGCAGCCCCGAAGCGGTCGACGACCTGCTGGATCGCCGCCACGTCTTTGGCGTTATTCTGCTCGGCAAGGGCAATGGGGCTATATAGGGAGGCGGCAATAAGAGCGGCGAGGCTACAGCGTAAAATGGAACGAAAAGATATGGTGATTGATCCTAGCGTTAGTTTTAAATGGTTCTTGTTATTTTCAAATGATGTAAGGGTTATTGGCGCTAACGCGTATTTTAAGAACAGCGTAAATATCACCGCCCTCCCTTACTGATCATCCCGGGTTTGATAGATATTGGCCTTGCCCGGCACTTCCAGGCTGAAGACTATTTGCTGTTGTTTCACATCGAAGCCTGCGGCATTGCTCTGGAATATGGTCTTGGGGCTGCCCTGACCTTTGCTGTACCTCATTCCCTTGTAATGAGGAAAATTGCTGGACCAATACCATTGGTCGCCCTGTTTCAACAGATTAAAGCGCCGTCCGTACAACATTAAATCACCGGTCAATACCTTGTCGGTAACAGCTTTCGGTGTTTGTCCGGCATAGAGCCGGTCGTGGCGATCGAGCCATAAGGTATCTTCCGCCTGCGGCCGGTAGCGGACGAATTGCCACTGCTCAGGGCCTTTTGTCAATTCGCCCTTGTCCATTTGGTATTCGTACAGTTGCCAGCGTTTACCTTCCTTGCGGCTGAAGGACAACAGCTTGTTGGACTTGAATGACACGCCGCGGATCTCCGCCTGCGGCATGCGGATTAATGTGGTGCGTCCGCTCTTGGCGTCGATCAGGTGTAGCTCGTTCAGGGTCAAGGCGGCCAGCGTGCTGTCATCCGGCGACCAGAGCAGGTCGACGTAATGGCGGCCGTCGTGATAGTCGGTGAGTTTGGATGTTTGCCTGTCGGCAAGGTTCATCAGCCAGATTTCCTCGCTGCCGGAGCGTTGGCTGACAAAGGCAAGGCGCCCACCGGTATTGGCGAAGGTGGCCAGCTTGTCGTCTGTGGTGCTGTCCAGCAGCACGCTGGTGTCGCCGGTTTGGGTATTGAACAGTTGGGCATTGAGATAATCCTGGCTGGCGGTGAAGAGGTAATCCTTGCCGTTGCGATGGCGAAAGGGCCCCATGATTTGCTGCGAACCGCGATACAGCAGTTGTTTGTCCCGGCCGGTTAAGTCGTAACTCAGCAGTTCCCGCGCCGGATGCTCGCCCATCAGGACCACCCTGTCGCCATCTTGGCTCCAGATGCCGCAGCAGATATAGCTGTCCAGCTTGAACAGCAGCGACAGAACGTCGCTGTCCAAATCCAGCCGGTAAAAGCCTTCCCATTGCTGCTCATCGGGTGAGGAGATAAGCAGCTGGTTCTTTGTGGGGTGCAGGTCGAAGCGGCTGTTGCCGCCCAGCACCAACTCGGGCTGATTCAGCCTCTTAGGCTCTCCGTTGTTGATATTGAGTGAAAACAAGGAGTAAGGGGTGTCGCCGCTTCTCTCTGCAAAGATGATCTCGTCATTGTGGTGGGTAAAAGACACCATGCCGAAACTGCCCGCCGGGCAATTGTGTACCAGCCTCGGCTTCCCTAACGTCATCCCCTCTACGGTTCGAACATAGTAGCGGCAGCTTTTCTGGTTGGCGGCCAGGTAAACGATCCGGCTGCCGTCATCACTCCATCGTGCCGGGCCGACGCCCATGCCATCCTGGTGGATCTCCAACTGCCGGTTGTCCGACAAGCGTTCCAGGTATTGATGTATCTGCCCCCCCTTGTTCGACATGAACAACAACCGGGTGCCGTCGGGGGAGACATCGGGGAAGAGGTTGGTTCCCGCCTCGCTGGTCAGTGCCTTGGCGGAATTGAAGGTGGGCTGCTTGGCGGGAAAACCAAGCCAGGCGATAAGTCCAACCACCAAGACAAGGGCCGCCATACCGGCAAACCAGCGCAGGTGGCGGCCAGTGCTGCCAGCCGCATCGCCCTTTGTTGTCAGGGTATCGGCTGCCTCCAGAGGGGCGTCATCCAGTTGGCTGACCTGGGCGATGAACTTGTAGCCCTTTTTGGGAAAGGTCGCGATGCAGCGAGGCTGGCGCGGATCGTCCTGCAGGGCCTTGCGCAACTTGGTGATCAGCCGGCTGACGGCATTGTCCGTGACGATGCGCCCATTCCACACTTGTTCGATCAGTTCATCACGGCTGATCAGTCGGTCGGGGTGCTGGCAGAAATAGGCCAGCAGCTCAACGGCCATGGGTTCAAGCTGATACTGCTGCTGCCCCTGGGTCAGGGTCTGTGTGGATGAACAGAAGACAAAGTCGGCGATCCGCCACTGCATGCTTGAAGCCAATTCCTTGAAAAAACAAAAAATACCATCAGGTAAGGCGCTTATCACCCAAAGTCACGAAAAATCACCGCCCCATCACGCCATCAGTACGGCCTGACCTTAGGCTGCAGGGGAGCATAAATAACCAAGAGGAATACCGTCATGCGGCAGTTGCGTCTTTGGGCCATGGTCCTGCTTTTAGGGCTGGCCTGGCTTCCCCTGCAGGTGACAGCCCAACCGGGATCGGACCCTTCCATCCCCAACCCTTTGCGGCAGCTTAAGGCCGGGTCCCGTGACGAGGTGGTGCAGCTTCTTCACGATCCCGCCTGGTATGGCAAATTGGCCGCCATTGCCAAACAGCTCCCCGCCGAAACCGTGGCGGCGCAAAAGATGTTTAACCGCACCGCCTTGTTGTCGGCTCGTCAGGAATATCCGGCCTTGCTTGAATTGCTGGATAAAAATCCGGAGGGGGAAACCTTTTATTGCTACCGCCTAGGCTCCCTCTTCCCCGCCGGTGAAGGGAAGGGCGAAGCGGAAGAGAGCAACCGTCTGCGTACCTACATGCAGCAGAGCCTTGCGGCCATGGGTGACGAAGCGTTTTTAAAGGTCAGCCAGGCACTGAACTGGTCTATTCCCAGTGCGGAGGACTTCACCACCAATGTCTACAAGAAATATCGCACCCAGGCGACATTGAGCCAGGCCGAAGCCATAGAGGTGGTCGCCAACACCCAATTGATGCGGGTGCTTTATCAGGTGATCCCGTCGGCGGACAAGATCATTGCCATGGAGCAGAACCGGCGCTTTGATATTCAGCCCGAGGTCATGATCAAGACCCCCGACGGGGTCGAACTGGCCGCCACCCTAGTGCGTAAGAAAGGCGTGAAGAAGCCGCTGCCGGCGGCACTGCAGTTCACCATTTACGCCGATGAGAAGAGCCATATCAAAACCGCCATCCATGCGGCGGCCCATGGCTATGTGGGCATTGTCGCCAATAGCAGGGGGAAGCGCGGCAGCCACAACAAGATCAGCCCCTGGGAACATGATGGCGAGGATGCGGACAGGGTGATCGACTGGGTTGCCCGCCAGCCCTATTGCGATGGCCGTGTGGTCATGTACGGCGGCAGTTACAACGGCTTTACCCAATGGGCGGCCACCAAGCACCTGCCCAAGGCCCTGAAGACCATAGTGCCTTATGCCGCCGCCAGCCCCATTACCGGCTTGCCGATAGAAAACAATATCGTCATCACCCCGAATTATCCTTGGGCCTTTTTTGTTACCGACAACAAGACGATGGACAATTCGGTCTACGCCGACTGGCAGAAGGCTGAGAAGCTGAGAAAGGATCTCTATCGGTCGGGGCGGCCCATTGTGGATATCGACAAGTTGGACGGTCGGCCCAATCCTTGGTTCCAGAAATGGTTGAAACATCCGGATTACGACAGCTACTACCAGGCGATGCTGCCTTTTGGCGCGGACTATAAACAGATCAACATCCCTGTGTTGTCTATCACCGGTTATTTCGATGGCGGGCAGATCTCCGCGTTGGACTTTGTCAAACGTCACCAGAAGAACAATCCCAAGGCACAGGATTTCCTGGTGATAGGCCCTTATGACCATGGCACGGCCCAATCCACTTCGGGTCAGTATCTCAGCAATTACAAGCTGGACCCTGTTGCGCTGCAAAAAGACACAGAGGAGCTGGCCTTTGCCTGGTTCGATCACGTGCTGTACGGCAAACCGCGCCCCAAGCTGGTGAAAGACCATATCAATTACCAGCTGATGGGCAGCAATAGCTGGCAGCATGCCCCATCCCTGGATGCGCTGAACGCCAAAGGCCGTAACTTCTATCTGACCAAGCAGCGCAGCGAAGAGGGCTATTACCTGTTGTCGACGAAGCGGCCTGGCACTATTGAAAAGTTTTCCATGAAGGTGGATATGGCCGACCGCGCCGAGCAGCGCAACCTGTCGGCCCTGCCGGTTATCCAGAGCGCATTACCCGATAAAAACGGCCTGGTGTTTGTTACCGAGCCCTTCAAAGAGGCCACCCAATTTTCCGGCGTGATGACAGGCAGCTTTTCCCTGGTCACCAACAAGAAGGACCTGGATATCGGCTACAACCTCTACGAGCTGACCGGCAAGGGGGAATATTTCCACCTGGTGAACTACATCAGCCGCGCCAGTTACGCCGCCGACATGTCGAAGCGTACCTTGTTGACCCCCAACCAAAAGACCCGCGTTCCCCTCACCAATACCTACATGACCGCCAAGCTGTTACAGCCGGGCAGTCGCCTGGTGCTGGTGCTCAACGTCAACAAGAACGAGAACGCCCAGGTGAATCTGGGCTCGGGCAAGCCGGTTAACCTGGAAGGCACCAAGGATGCCGGCGCCCCGCTTACCCTGGACTGGTTCAGCGACTCGGAGCTCCATCTGCCACTGCAAGCCTGGAAGTCCTAGGGACAAGCAGATCCCATAAAATCTCGGCTCCGTTGTCGTCTTCTGGCGCGGAGCTGAGGATTCATTTTGGTGACTTGTGATGCAGTAACAGCTTACTAACTGGGTTGGTAGGGGTTTAGGGGAATGGCGTTGCTTCTGTCGAGTGGTTGCCAGGAGGACTTTCTGATTTCAGTCCGTTCTTTGATTTGATAACGCTTTTATATGCCGGGTCCCGCCCCGGCGGGCGGGATACTTTGTTTACTCGGGCCTTCCCTGGCCCTCGCCCTGCGGGCCATCGACGCTTAGCGACGATGTTCAAGCCTCGGCGGCCCCAATCATTCCTGGCGATTTTGTCGCTTAATCTTCGCCTCTGGTCGCTCCACCCGATCAAGGGGTCCTGAGCTGGAAGCCATCCTTGGCGGCTCATTCCAGCTCGGCCATCCGGGGCCTCGCGCTCAGGTGCTCGAAAGCGATGCTTTCGTTTCGACCTTCGCCCCGACGCGTACTCACCTGCTTCACCATCCCTGGTTCAGCTGCCCTCTCGCGACTTCCATCCCGGCGCTTCACTCAAAGGGGCCCCGGGGCCCTACCTGCTGCTGATGGCGTGAGGGACGACAAAGGTCGGCTTTGGTAAATCCTCTTGAAGAGAGAGCCTGAAAACGACTGCCCGAAACTTCCCAGTGGCATCACATGCAAGCAGGAATTGGAATGCGAGGGTATCTTGTCATGACCGGTGCCAGATCGGGACCTTGTCACAGACCAGTTCATTATCGATCAACCCATCCAGTTCCAGCCGTTTGGGAAAGCCCGCCAACGCCTCGCTGAGGTCTGCCAGGAGCTGGGGGACCCCTTTTGTGTCCGGATCCAGGCCAAGCTCCCCGCCGCTGAATACCAGGATCAGGCAGTGCTGGAATCCCACCCCCATATCCCACCAGTAGTGGACTTCCGCCAGATCAGCCAAGGGGATAACTCTGTCGCCGTCCTTGGCGCTGTAGCGGATGACGCCATCCTGCAAGCAGATGCATTCTTTTTTGAAGAGTCTCATTATCCGTAGGAGGTTCATGCCTTACTCACCATCACGACATTCCCGGCACCAACGAGACAAGATGAAAGGAAGGATGTCCAGCACCTCGGCCACTTCCTTGACGCTGCGATGGGGTTCATGGCTCCACAGCACTGCCTTGACCTTGAATTCCAGGCTGTACTGCGGGGTCCGTTTTCCGGTCTTGTAAGCATGCATCGACTTCCTCTCGGTGAGTGAGTGATGCGTGTCCGTTAAAGCGGGTGAGGTCCAGAACGAACTGGATGTTCAATCATCAGCTTCATCAGGGCCATAGAGATCCAAGCCTAGTTCAATCCCTCGCTCACCAAGGGCCTTCATAGATTCCGCAGAGACTGACAAACCCTCGTTGCTATGCTTCATGAACAAGCCACAAAAAAGATCAATTCTGCAGCTACTCGATATTTTGGCCCACACTTTAAGATTTCCTGTGAGCTTACCCAACAACTCGGCTATTTGGCCATCGAGGTTTTCAGGCGTTGCATCCATAGCTTCCAAGTACCACATACCAGTTTTGGCAATACGTGAAACGCCCGAGACCTTGCCAATGATTACTTCCCCTTTTGTCTGCTGTTTTGAAGCAGTGTGACCGAGGAGAGCAGAGATTTCATCCGGGTTGAGATCATCCCCGATGATTCTTAATGTCGCTACTGAGCGATCTAAATGGGCCATGTCTGTCTGACGCCTAACGCCGCCAGCAGCGGCCGAGTGAAACGAGGTCCAGAGCGATACTGGCTGGCTTTGTTAGTGCTATTTGTAGTGATACCACCAGTTACCATTATTTTCTCTATCTACTGTTTCTTGTGACTCAACATCAAAAACTACTTCTGGCCTTGCTTGTATTGGCCAGTTGAAAGTTTCAAGCAGCTCTTTCATTGATGCAGTAAAAGTGCTGTTGGACTTTAACGTTTCTTTAGCGGTATCGGTTGGAACACCCACAACAAATACGAGGTATTTCGGATCAATATAATACGCGCCAAAAGACCAAACCATCGGTTTGAGCCCCTCTGCTCTCACAAGATTCTTGAGAGCGGATTCAATTCTCCAAATTTTCCACTTGAGTAGCAGGTTCATATTGAGCACTAACGCCGCACACAGGGGACGGCAAAAAAGCGCAGCGTTTTGACGGTCCCAGCGACCAACGGGAGCGACTGCTGTGCATTGTTAACTGTTGTTTCCAAGTTTATACCTATTTTCTTTTGAGCCCGGAGGGCCAAACCGAACCCGAACGTAACCTTCTTGTGTGAGGCTGGATTTTTCTAATACTGACCTTATGGCCCCATAGAGCACGGAAGCACTCGGGCCGTACATATAGATGACCGCCACGCCTTGACCTACCTCATTACCATCTAGCTCACCGGCCTTTGCGTTACGTATAGCCTTTTCCAGTTCATCTTCAAGTAAGAATACACGTTCTAAGCTTGCAGTTCCGCTGCCCTGAGAAGTTTCAAAAGGAAATACAACTATAACCGCCTCTTCAGCTGAAACTACCGTAGAAATAAGCAGAGCAAATATAAAAGCAGATATCCTTATCATTTTGCACCATTAGTTCAGACAGTTAACAGTTTTATTAGCGAGCCGGCTCGCTTTTACTCATTAGACCAGTTTTGCTCATAGCTCTAACCAACTGATCCCCCTATTGATTTCCTTCTGACATTTTATGTCGCTGCGTGAAAGCGAGCCGTCTCTTTATCACGCAAGCCGATGGCGCTTTATCATCACATCGGATGAGCGATAACTCCCACTACATCAGTCTCTTATAACTGGTCACACCGGACAAAGCGAGAGCTGGCGGCTGTCACAAAAGCTCCTGAATGACCGGAACCGAGAGATACACTGTACGCCCATCCAAAAACCTGAACGGCGCTAACTACCCTTTCACAGCCAGCCGAACCTTGCGGATAAGGCCCCGGAGCCCCTTTTAAGTGGAGCGCCTTACCGCCGGGAGCGTGAGCTGACGCGAGACAAGGATGTCGAGCGAGCGGAGGACGCGTCGGGAACCGTACGCAGCGGTCAGCGGTAAGCGACCAGAGGTAAGGACATCGCGTAACGCCAGGGGCGGTGCTTTTGGATACTTTGTGCGAAAACAAAGTATCACGCCCGCCGGTGCGGGAACCGGCAAACAAAAAGCCGTGCCGCTGGCACATTCAAGACACGCTACCGCCCTTGGGTTACAGCCCCCAATCGGCTGATCACATCCTTGTTTTCATCTCTCCTTGGACAAACCCGATAAGCGAAGCCTTTCCTGGCCCGCTCAATCTTCCTTGGGTGTTCTTAATAACCGGTACTGGTTGACGGCAACGGCCAAGCAATAGCCAAAGGTGGTCAGCAGCTTGAATGCCTTACGCCCGTCTTCCAGTGAATGGCCGAAAAGTGGCTGAAGCGCAGCCCCCAAACTGAACAAGGCCAAGATGCCGGTAATGGCGATGATGCAGTATCTCAGTCCGGAAAAATACTGGGCGCCGAGGTTGAGAAAGATCAGGCCCATTACCAAGCCGAAGGCCATGGCAAAGGTCGGGTTGCCAAAACGCCAGCCGTCACCCGAAGCTGCCATCAGCAGCATGCAGAAAAAGATGCCACCACCGCCAATAACGGCAGTACCTGGCGTATCTCCGCCTTCGCCACCGGGCAACGGCATTTTATATCTGCCTGTCATGGCTGCTGTCGGGGCGCAACAGCAATGGCTCCGGCCGGAGCCTGTACGAAGCTGTTGTAGCTCGGCACTCCAGCACTGGTATCGCCAGTCATGGAGCCTATGGCTCCCATGGGCACACCGGCCAGGCCCAGGGCAATGGCACCGCCAACGCCATTGAAGAGGGGGAAGCCTCTCCGCAACACCGGCTTCATTGAACGCCATACCGGCAAATTTGGGCGGGCTTTCATAAGCAAAAAGGACTCCTTGCAGCGGTCTTTCTATTTGTCAAAAGAAGCTATTTGACTGCTCTGATATAGAGAACCTTCTGGTCGGATCCGGCTATCTGGCGCTCTTCCGTGATAAAGAGATCGTCCTTGGCTCTGACCAAATCTGAGAGTTTCTTAAAACCAAAATTTCGCGAATCGAACTCGGGTTGAAGCTTTGATAGATAGTCACCAAAGGTGCCCAAATGCGCCCAACCCGAGTCGTCGCTCGATTGCTCCAAGGCATCAAGCATGAACTGCCTTGGAAAAGAAGCTTGTGGTTTTCCTACGGTGGCAGAGGGGTGCTCTTGGTCAGTGATGCTTTCCTTACTTGCCTTGGGGCGCAATACCTCGGTAAAGATGAATTTGTGGCAAGCGCTGCGGAAGGCATCAGGTGTTTTTTCCTCGCCAAAACCCAGAACCATGAGACCTTCCTCCCTTAGGCGCACGGCCAGGCCAGTAAAGTCACTATCGCTGCTGACTATGCAGAAGCCATCGAACTTGCGTTTATAAAGCAGGTCCATCGCGTCAATGATCATGCTGCTATCAGTGGCGTTCTTACCCGTGGTGTAAGCGTATTGCTGTATGGGCTTGATGGCATGCCGCTGAAGTACTTTCTTCCAGGCTGCGCTGGTGGGGGAGGTGAAGTCGCCGTAGATTCGCTTGACGGTCGCTTCACCATAACGGGCGATTTCGGCCAGCAACCCTTCAATCACAGCGGCTTGGGCATTATCCGCGTCGATAAGGACGGCCAATCTCAAAGCGGGTTCTTCTGACTCGATCTTGGCGATAAGTTTTGGTGACACCATGTTGCACTCCGTTGCTTGCAGCGCATCCAAGCGTTGCTCTAGTCATTTGCCAACGCTAACGCACAACATGATGCAGGTAAATGCCATTGAGGGGCGTCCATCAAGGCCTATGCCATGGCCGCTCAAGGCCACAACACATCAATGCTGATGCCTCCCCTGCTTCAACTTCCAATAGCCGACGGCGGTCAGGACACCCACCACCACGGCGCCGAGGCCCCCCAATTCCGCCAACCAGCTTTCGCCGAGGAAGGCGGCCAGTACCGCCACCAGCAGCAGCAGGCCGGTCAGCTGGACGCCTCTGTGGATGCGCACCCTGGCCTGTTTGGTCTGGCGGTCGACTTTCGATTTGGTCATGGCATTCCCCCCGATATCCCTGCTCAAGCATAGCCGCCAAAAGGGCTAAGGCCTTGTCTGGACAGCGTAAAAATGGCGCCAGGCACTATTGTGGCAGCCAGGCCTTGCCGTCCCCGGTCAGCCAGAGCGCCAGCTCGGGGGCCGTCATGGGGGCGGCGAAGTGGTAGCCCTGGATCAGGTCGCAGCCGAGGCCCGTGACCAGCTCCAGCTGTTCCTGGGTCTCGACCCCTTCGGCCACCACCCGCAGCCCGAAGCTGGCGCCCAGCTGGATGACGGCGGCGGTGAGGGTGCGGTCGCTGGGATCTGTCTCGATGTCGCGGATAAAGCTGCGGTCCACCTTGAGCTCGGCCACCGGGAAGCGCTTGAGGTAGCTCAAGCTGGAAAAGCCGGTGCCGAAGTCGTCGATGGAGAGGCTGATGCCCAGGGCGCGGAGCCGCTCCATGGTGGCCAGGATCTGGTCGTTGGACTCGATCAGCAGCCCTTCGGTGATCTCCAGGGTCAGGTCGGCGCCGCTGAGGCCCTGCTCCTGGAGCAGGGCCTGGATCCGTTCCACCAGATCCGGCTGGCGGAAGTCCAGGGCCGAGAGGTTGACGGCGACGGCGGGGATGGCGAGGCCTTGCCGGCGCCAGGCGGTCAGCTGCACCAGGGCCTGCTCCAGCACAGTGCAGTCGAGGTTGCAGATGAGGCCGCTTTCCTCGGCCAGGGGAATGAAGACGGCGGGGGGGATGTTCCCGAGGGCGGGATCCTGGCAACGGGCCAGCACTTCCAGCCCGGCCAGCCTGGCCTCCTTGACCGAGATCTGGGGCTGGTAGTGCAGCACCAGGCTCTTCTCGGCCATGGCCCTGCGCAGGGCCGCCAGCTGCTGGTGGCGCAGCTGGGCGCTCTCGTTCATGGCCGCCTTGTAGAAAGACCAGGTGTTGCGGCCGCTGTCCTTGGCCTGGTGCAGGGCTATCTCGGTGTTCCTGAGCAGGGTGTCGACGTTGGTGGCGTCTTCCGGCGCCAGGCTGATGCCGATGCTGGCGCTGATGGACAGCTCCCGGCCCGCCAGTTGCACAGGGATCTGGATCCTGGCCAGCAGCCCTTCCGCCAGGGTCCTGGCCTGGTTGGCGTCGGTGTCGATCGCCAGCAGCAGGAACTCGTCGCCGCCGGTGCGGGCCAGGGTGTGCTTGTGGGACAGGCCGTCCTGCAGGCGCCCGGCCAGCAGCTGCAGCAGCTGGTCGCCGACGGCGTGACCCAGGGATTCGTTGATGGCCTTGAAGTTGTCCAAGTCGATGAAGAGCGCCGCCAGGGGCGCCCTGCTGAAACGGGTGGCGGTCAGGGCTTGCTCCAGCCTGTCCCGCAACAGGCTGCGGTTGGGCAAGCCGGTGAGGGGGTCGAAGAACACCAGCCGGTGGATCTGCTGCTGGGCCCGCTCGTGCTCCATGGCCAGGGCGCAGATATGGACGCAGGTCTCCACCATCTGGCGGTGGAAGGCGCTGGGGCCGCGCTTTTCCCGGTAGTAGAGGGCGAAGGTGCCGGCCACCTTGCCGTCTTTGAACAGTATGGGGCTGGACCAGCAGGCGGCCAGGCCCAGGGGTAACGCCAGGGCCTTGTAGTGCTCCCAGAGGGGGTCTGTGGCGATGTCGGTGACCTCCACCGGCTGGCGGCGCCAGGCGGCGGTGCCGCAGGAGCCGGCCTTGGGGCCAATGGGTTCGCCGTCGATGGCGTCGCTGAAGAGGGGGGCCATGCTGGGGGCGGCGCAGGGGTGGACCTTGCCGTCGTCATCCACCAGCAGCACAGTGCAGAGCAGTTCAGGGGCCAATGTCTCCACCCGCTTGCAGAGCAGCTCCATGCAGTGGTGCAAGGGCTCCCCCTGGGCCACGGCTTGCAGCACCTCGCTTTGCAGCAGTTGGATGCTTTCCCTGTGGAAGTCGGGCCCGCAGCGCTTCAGGCAGAGGGTGAAAGCGGCAGGCCAGTGCTGGCGGCCGCGCAGGGACAGTTCGAACAGTTGGCCGCCCTTGGTCCGTTCCAGGCTGAGGGCCAGGCCCGCCTGCTCGGCCCGCTTGCACAGCCCCTGCCACTTGGCCTGGTCCAGGCTCGTAAAGAGCGCCGTGATTGCGGCCTTGCCGGTGAGGCCGGCGTCCTCCAGCAGCAGGGCGAACGCCGGGTTGAAGTGATGGAGTTGGCCACCCTGGTCGGCGCCGGCCAGGGCCAGGGGCGCCGTGTCCACCATTTCGGCCAACAGGGCACTGTCGGGCTGCTCGGGCAACAGCCCGGCTTCGCCTTTCTTCATGGCCATGGCACCTTCATTCCTTGCGCCGCCGGGGCGCCGTCAGTCCATCAGAGCAGGCTTTGACGTCCTTGGCAACAGCATGGCCTGGGTTGCGCCTTCAAGCTTTGAGCCAGGTCATCTTTGCCCGGCGACCCAGGTAAAAAGCGCCAAGGGCCCGGGGCGAGTTTGGTCGTAGCTTCTTATTTCGCTCGGCCTCCTCACCGCTCAGAGCTGGGCCCTTTCGGCCTGGCAGAGGTAGCAGCCCCACTTGGCATTGTGCAGCTGCACATAGGCCAGGGCCGGGCCTGAGAAGAAGTCTTCCAGCAGCGGCGCCAGTTCGGCGCCGGGGCAGACCTCGGCCCTGATGATATGGTGGCCGTGGTCGTAGCCCCTGACTGAGATCAGCCGCTTGCCGATGTAGGGCGGTACCTCTCCTGCTTTCAGTTCGGCCTGGCGTGCGCCTCGGCGCACGAAGATGGGGCCGCTGGCCCTGTAGGGGCTGTCCGCCCCCTGGTGCCGGTAGGGCAGCAGCAGGACTTCGTCACCTGGCTGGGCGTCTTCGAGGCTGATCCGGCAGGGATAGCCGCTCGGACTGTCGGCGACCAGGCGCCGGATCTGCCGGGCGGCCAACTGCCGATCGTCGAGGCTGAAGAGGTCGGCAAACTGGGCCTCGGCGAGGCCCTTGAGGATAAAGCTAGGCATGGGGTTCTCCTTGTATTGGGTGCAAGGAGAGCTTGCCCAAGGGCGGCCCTAAATGCTGGCCAAAAGCGGACCCGGAGTTGGCGATGGTGGCTTGGGGCCATAAAAAAGGCCCCATCAGGGGCCTTTTCCATTTTGCGTGCCGGCTTAGAGGCTGGGCAGCAGGCCGGGGATGGCCAGGCTGTTCAGCTCGGCGCTGGCCAGGATGGCGTCGGCGGCTTCCATGTCGGCGGCCATGTAGCGGTCCTGGTCGTAGAAGCTGACCTGGGCGCGCAGTGTCGCCTTGGCGCTTTCAACGGCTTCGCTTGCCTTGAGCGGGGCGCGGAAGTCCAAGCCCTGGCAGGCGGCCAGGTATTCCACGGCCAGCACGCCACGGGTGTTGGCGGCCATGTCGGCCAGGCGGCGGCCGGCGAAGGTGGCCATGGACACGTGGTCTTCCTGGTTGGCGCTGGTGGGCAGGCTGTCGACGCTGGCCGGGTGGGCCAGGGACTTGTTTTCGGACGCCAGGGCGGCGGCTGTGACCTGGGCGATCATGAAGCCGGAGTTGACGCCGCCGTTGTTGACCAGGAAGGCCGGCAGGCCGGACAGGTTCTTGTCGATCAGCAGCGCCATGCGGCGCTCGGACAGGGCACCGATCTCGCTGATGGCGATGGCCAGGTTGTCGGCGGCCATGGCCACCGGCTCGGCGTGGAAGTTGCCGCCGCTGATGATGTCGTCATCATTCGCGAACACCAGGGGGTTGTCGGTGACGCCGTTGGCCTCGCAGTGCAGCACTTCGGCGGCCTGGCGGATCTGGGTCAGGACGGCGCCCATCACCTGGGGCTGGCAGCGCAGGCTGTAGGGGTCCTGAACCTTGGCGCAGTTGGCGTGGGAGTCACCCACCTCGGAACGGTCACCCAGCAGGTGGCGGTAGAGGCGGGCGGAATCGATCTGGCCCTTCTGGCCGCGCACCTCGTGGATGCGGGCATCGAAGGGACGGCGTGAGCCGAGGGCCGCTTCCACGCTGGTGGCGCCGATCACCGAGCCGGCCACGAACAGATCTTCGGCGGCGAAGAGGCCTTGCAGGGCGAAGGCGGTGGAGGCCTGGGTACCGTTCAGCAGGGCCAGGCCCTCCTTGGCGGCCAGCACCACGGGCTGGATGCCGGCGATCTCCAGGCCCTGGCTGGCGGTCAGCTTCTGGCCCTTGTGCAGCACATGGCCTTCGCCGATCAGCGGGCAGACCATGTGGGACAGGGGCGCCAGGTCGCCGGAGGCGCCTACGGAGCCCTTCTTGGGAATGCAGGGGTAGACTTCGGCGTTGATCAGCGCCATCAGCCCTTGCAGCACCACGGGGCGGATGCCGGAGAAGCCGCGGGACAGGGAGTTGAGTTTGAGCACCATCAGCAGGCGCACCGTGTCTTCGCTCATCAGCTCGCCGATGCCGGCGGCGTGGGACAGCACGATGCGGCGCTGCAGCTCTTCCAACTCGTGGCGGGCGATGCGGGTGTTGGCCAGCAGGCCGAAACCGGTGTTGATGCCGTAGACGGTGCGGTCTTCCTCTATGACCTTCTGCACCATGGCGGCGCTGGCCTCGATGGCCGGCCAGGCGGCGTCATCCAGGCTGACCCTGACGGGGCCGCGGGCGACGCGGCGGATATCGGCCAGGCTGAGGGTGCCGGGTTTCAGTACCAGTTCAAACATCAGTTGTTCTCCAGCATGGGCAGATCCAGGCCCTGTTCACGGGCGCAGTTCTTGGCGATGTCGTAGCCGGCGTCGGCGTGGCGCATGACGCCGGTGCCCGGGTCGTTGCGCAGCACCCGGCCCAGGCGTTGGTGGGCCGCGTCGGTGCCGTCGGCGACGATGACGACGCCGGAATGTTGGCTGAAGCCCATGCCGACGCCGCCGCCGTGGTGCAGAGACACCCAGGTGGCGCCGCCGGCGGTGTTGAGCAGGGCGTTCAGCAGCGGCCAGTCGGAAACGGCGTCGGAACCGTCCATCATGGATTCGGTTTCACGGTTGGGGCTGGCGACGGAGCCGGAATCCAGGTGGTCGCGGCCGATGACGACGGGGGCCTTGAGTTCGCCGTTCTTGACCATCTCGTTGAAGGCCTGGCCGAGGCGGGCGCGGTCCTTGAGGCCGACCCAGCAGATACGGGCGGGCAGGCCCTGGAAGGCGATGCGCTCACGGGCCATGTCCAGCCAGTTGTGCAGGTGCGGGTTGTCGGGGATCAGTTCCTTGACCTTGGCGTCGGTCTTGTAGATGTCTTCCGGATCGCCGGAGAGGGCTGCCCAGCGGAAGGGGCCTATGCCTTCACAGAACAGGGGCCTGATGTAGGCGGGCACGAAGCCGGGGAAGTCGAAGGCGTTCTCGACACCCTCTTCCAGGGCCATCTGGCGGATGTTGTTGCCGTAGTCCAGGGTGGCGGCGCCGCGCTCCTGCAGGGCCAGCATGGCGCGCACCTGCACGGCCATGGACTGCTTGGCGGCCTTGACCACGGCCGCTTCGTCCTTCAGGCGCATTTCGCGGGCCTGGGCCATGGTCCAGCCCTGGGGCAGGTAGCCGTTCAGGGGGTCGTGGGCGGAGGTCTGGTCGGTGACCACGTCGGGGGTGATGCCGCGCTCTACCAGTTCGGCAAAGACGTCGGCGGCGTTGCCCAGCAGGCCCACGGACAGGGCCTGGCCCTTGGCCTGGGCTTCTTCGATGATGGCCAGCGCCTCATCCAGGCTGGTGGCCTTCTTGTCGACGTAGCGGGTACGGAGGCGGAAGTCGATGCGGGTCTCGTCGCACTCCACGGCCAGCATGGAGAAGCCGGCCATGGTGCCGGCCAGGGGCTGGGCGCCGCCCATGCCGCCGAGGCCGCCGGTGAGGATCCACTTGCCCTGGGCCTTGCCTTCGAAGTGCTGCTTGGCCACGGACACGAAGGTCTCGTAGGTGCCTTGGACTATGCCCTGGGAGCCGATGTAGATCCAGGAGCCTGCCGTCATCTGGCCGTACATCATCAGGCCTTTCTTATCCAGCTCGTTGAAGTGCTCCCAGTTGGCCCAGTGGGGCACCAGGTTGGAGTTGGCGATCAGCACGCGGGGGGCATCGCTGTGGGTCTTGAAGACGCCGACCGGCTTGCCGGACTGGACCAGCAAGGTCTCGTCGGCTTCCAGGCGCTGCAGCACCTCCACTATCTTGTCGAAGCACTCCCAGTTGCGGGCGGCGCGGCCAATGCCGCCGTAGACCACCAGGGCCTGGGGATGCTCGGCCACATCCGGGTCCAGGTTGTTCATCAGCATGCGCAGGGCGGCCTCGGCCAGCCAGTTCTTACAGCGCAGCTCTGAGCCGTGGGGCGCACGGATCACGCGGCTTTCGTCGAGACGGTTCATAACTTCTCCCCCAATGTCATTGGTACTTGTCCGCCCAGCCGGTAATGGCTGGGGTGGTAAAGGCGGGCCAGGCTGACGGCACCCTGGCGGGCGGCCGTGAGCCGGGTCAGTTTCAACAGCGGGCTGCCTTCGGCGACGTCCAGCAGCCCGGCCTGGTTGCCGTCGGCGGCCACCGCCTCCACCCAGTGGTGGGCGGCGGTGAGCGGCGCCACGGCGCTCAAATATTCGTGGGGCGTATGGGCCCCGAAGTCCTGGTCCAGGTAGCCCGGGGCCAGGGCCAGGTTGACGTAACGCTCCTCCAGCTGGATGGGCGCCTCGTCCTCGGCGTGCAAAATGCGGGAGAAGCCCACGGCCTCTCCTGTTTTGACCCCCAGCAGCTTGGCGATATCCGGCGGGCAGGGCAGGGACTTGAGGCTCACCACCTCGGCCTGGTGGTGGCGGCCCCGCTCCGCTATTTCGTCGGCGATGTTGCGGATGGTCAGCAGGGCGCTCTGGGCCTTGAGCTCGGCCACGAAGGTGCCCTGGCCCTGGCGCCGTTCCAGCATGCCGCTGTCCACCAGCTCGGTCAGGGCCCGGCGCGCCGTCATCCGCGATACGCAAAAACGCTCGGCCAGCTGGTTCTCCGACGGCACCGCGTCCCCCGGGCTGAGGTCCCCGGCGTCTATGCTGTCCAGCAGCCAGCGGCGTATGGGTTCAAACTTGCTCATGACCAAAAAGGCTTGTTGACGTTGACGTCAATGTGGCACAGTTAAGTTGTATATACAAGTTGCGGAGGCAAGATGTCGGCAGACTGGGATCAGCTGGTAGTGAACGTGAACCTGGCCACCATGGGCCCGGCGGGCAATGTGCTGGACGGCGCCCTGGCCGTGAAGGACGGCAAGATAGCCTGGCTGGGCAAGAAGGATGAGCTGCCGGCCCTGGACCCGCTGCTGCCCGTCGTCGACGGCCGGGGCGGCTGGCTGCTGCCGGGCTTCATCGACTGCCACACCCATATCGTCTATGGCGGCAGCCGCGCCCGGGAATTCGCCCTGCGCCTGGAAGGGGCGAGCTACGAGGAAATAGCCAAGGCCGGCGGCGGCATCATGAGCACGGTGCGCGCCACCCGTGAGGAAGACGAAGAAAGCCTCTACCACAGCGCCCGCGCCCGGCTGCGCGCCCTGCTGGACGAAGGGGTCACTACTGTCGAGATCAAATCCGGCTACGGCCTGGAGCTGGAAGCCGAGCGCAAGTGCCTGCGGGTGGCGCGCCTCCTCGGCGAGCAGATGCCCCAGCGCATCCGCACCACCTTCCTCGGCGCCCACGCCGTGCCCGCCGAATACAAGGGCGACCCCGACGCCTACATCGACCTCGTCTGCGACCAGATGCTGCCGGCCATAGCCGCCGAGGGGCTGGCGGACGCCGTGGACGCCTTCTGCGAAGGGGTGGGTTTCTCGTTGGAACAGACCCGCAAGGTGTTCGAGGCCGCCCGCCAGGCCGGGCTGCCGGTGAAACTCCATGCCGAGCAGCTCTCCAACCTCGGCGGCTCTGCGCTTGCGGCCAGCTTCAAGGCGTTGTCGGTGGACCACCTCGAATACCTGGACGAAGCCGGCATCAAGGCCATCAAGGATAGCGGCACCGTGGCCGTGCTGCTGCCCGGCGCCTTTTACTTCCTGCGGGAGACCAAGCTGCCGCCCATGGCGCTGCTGCGTAAACATGGCGTGCCCATGGCCATCGCCACCGACATCAACCCCGGCACCTCGCCTTTGAGTTCCTTGCTGCTGATGCTGAACATGGGCTGCACCCTGTTCCGCCTCACCACTGAAGAGGCCCTCAAGGGCGCCACTATCCACGCCGCCCAGGCCTTGGGGATGCAGGAGCAGATCGGCAGCCTGGAAGTTGGCAAGCAGGCCGACATGGCCCTCTGGGCCGTCAGCGAACCGGCCGAGCTCTGCTACCAGTTCGGGGTCAGGCCGCTGAGCCAGCTCTGGGTCGGGGGCAAGGAAGTGAGTGGCATCAGGCGTTAGCACGCCAGACGACCCTGTTGAAGGAGGCGCCACTTTAGAGTGGCGCCTTTTTCATGGCGCCTGCATTGCAGGAGCCTTCTGGGTGAGCAACCGCCGGCTAGGCCGTGGCGAACTTACCCATCACCACGAAAGTCATCTCTGGATACAAGACGCCGGCCTGGGGTTCCTTGAGCGCCTTGAAACCGTGCTTCTGCATGGCCAGCACCCGGTGCTCCGGGCAATCGAGCAGTATGCTGTTCGCGCCCAGTGCCTCGGCCTTGCTGAGCCTGGCCCGGATCAGTTGTTCCGCAATGCCCTGCCGGCGCCAGGCTGGCGCCACGGCCAGTCGTCCCATGGTGGCAAAAGGCGGCGCCAGTTCAGCTTCGAGATCCGCGTAAAGCTCCCGTTCCGGCAAGTGGGCGAGATCCCAGGACAAGCTCAGGCGCGCCGTGGCGATGAGGGTGCCATCGGCGCCGGTGACAAGCCAAAGGTGGGAGTGGTGATCGGCCGCTTCCAGCCAGCCGCTGTCTTCGTCGCTGGGTGCCATCTGCGATGCCCTGTCGCGCCAGATCGCGCTGCGAAAACGCCCTATGGCCTTGAGCAGGGCGCCATCCGCCTCGCCTGGTGGGTAGTGGCTCAGCCTGGGCGTCCGGTCCTGCGCTGCTTGTGCTGGCATCATGCATCCTTGCTTGATTGACGTGATGGCTGATAGTAGGTCGCTGGTTAAATCATCACAACCGGCCATCGCTAATACAGCAAATCCACCAGCCGGCGGGCTTTATCAAAACCTCAAGCCTCTCGGCCTGGTCGCTGAGTCAGCTCTGGGGCGGGGCAAAGAAATATGCGGCATCTGCCGCTAAGCCAAAAGGCCGCAGAAGAGGCCTTTTTGGTGGCGAAAAGGATAAGCTGGGTCTGCCCTTGGCCCAATCAATTGGGAGTGATCTTTTGCCAAAGCCACCATTGCCAGACGCGCGCGACGGCCTTAACGAGCTGGAGCGTATCGTGCTTTATGTGCTCAACCAGACCCAGCAGGAGCTAGGTGGCCGGCCCGTGCCCACCGCCATGCTCTATGGCCGGGTAGTGGAATATATCAATATCAGCGAGGCCGAATTGCAGGCTTGCCTTCAGCGCCTGGGGGCGGGGGACCATCAGGCCCGGCCAGGTTAGGCTCGGCCTTACCCCAATGCCAACCAGAGCCCTACCCCCATCATCAGGGTGCCGGCGATACGGTTGACCAGGGCCAGGTTGTTGCCGCTGCCAAGGAAGCGGCCCATGCTCTTGCCACCGGCGGCGTAGAGCATCAGGCAGCCGAACTCGGTGCAGAGGATGATCCCCACCAGCAGGCCCAGTTGGCCGGGCAGGGAACGGGCCGTGTCGATAAAGGGCGGTAGCAACGAGACCATGAAGGCCCAGCCCTTGGGGTTGGCGATGGCGGTGACGAAACCCTGGGTCGCCAGTTGGCGCCGGGAGGCTGGGGCCTGGCCGGGCTCGCCGGTCAGGGCCAGCTTGCCCCTGGCCCGCCACATCTGCACCCCGAGGTAGAGCAGGTAGGCGCCGCCGCCGTACTTGAAGAGCTGGAACAGCAACGGGTAGTTGAGCATCACCGCCGCCACCCCCACCACGGCCGCCACCGACACCAGGCCCACCCCCAGCAGTTCCCCCGCCATCATCCACATGGTGCGCCTGACCCCCAGGGTCATGCCCAGGGTCATGGACAGCGTCATGCACATGCCGGGAGTGATGGACACGAAGAAGAAGGTGGCCAGGAAGATGAGCAGCACTTGTTCCTGCACGGCGGGCTCCGGTGAAGAGGGGGCCGTTGCACCTTAAGGCAAGGCGGTGAGGGGCGCAATCTGACCAGAGCGGAGGCAGCAAAAAGGCCGCGGGTGCGGCCTTTTGTCTTTTACCTGATGGCGCAATGCGCTTGGCTTATTGCGCCTTACGCTCGCCGAGTTGGTTGATGGCCACGGCGCTGAGGATCACGGCCAGGGCCACCCAGGTGTTGGAGCCCAGCTGTTCCTGGTTGAGGGTGGCGGCGAGGATCACGCCGACCAGGGGCACCAGGTAGTTGGACAGGGAGGCAAACACTGGGCCTGCCTTCTGGATGAGGATCATGTACAGCAGGTAGACGACGCCGGCGCACATCACGCCCAGGTAAGCCACGGCGCCGAGGGCCGGGCCGGTGGGCTGGAAGCTGTCCAGGGGGGCGGTCAGCAAGGCCAGCAGCACCAACTGGTTGCTGGCGGCCAGCAGCACGTTGCGGGCCACGATCAGCGGTTCCTCGCTGTCCAGGCGCTTGAGCAGCAGCAGGGCCAGGGCGAAGCAGGCGCTGGCGCCTATGATGGCCATGGCGCCCCAGAAGCTGGCGTTGACCCCTTGGCCCAGCTCGGGGGCGAAGAGCACCAGCAGCCCCGCGAAGCCCACGGCCACCGACAGCAGGCCCATGGCGGTGATGCGGGCCCCTTTGACCAGCAACGGGCTCAGCAGTATGGCGAAGAAGGGGATGGTGCCCATCAGGATGGCGGCCACGGCCGTATCCAGGTACTGCTGGCCCCAGGCCACGGCCACGAAGGGCAGTGTGGCTTCCAGGAAACCGATCAGGTGGTACTTGCCCCACTGGCGCTTGCTGGCCTTGAGCTTGAGGAAGTAGCAGAGGGCGACCAGGGTCATGCAGCCCACCATGGCCCGGCCGGCGCCGACCCAGACGGGGGGCAGGGCCGCCACGGCCTTCTGCTGGAATAAAAATTGGGAGCCCCAGATCAGGCCGACTCCCCACAGGAAAAGGTAATTCTTGAGCATGTTGGATGCCTCGACAAAGCAGAGGCCATTCTAGGAGCCGCCCTTCCATGGTTAAAATGAATAATCATCATTACCCCATGGCGGATATCGATATGTCCAGGCTGGATCTGAACCTGCTCAAGGTGTTCGACACCCTGATGCTCTGCCGCTCGGTGTCGGAGGCGGCGCGGCAGCTGCACCTGTCCCAGTCCACCGTCTCCCATGCCCTGGCGAGGCTGCGCGACCAGCTGGGGGACCCGCTCTTCGTGGCCGGGCGCAGCGGCATGCAGCCGAGCCCCAGGGCCCAGGCCCTGGCCCCGGCCTTTCGCCAGGCCCTTACCCTGGTGGACGACGCCCTGGCCCAGGCCCCCGCCTTTGACCCGGCCAGCAGCGAGCGCCGCTTCACCCTGGCGGCGGGCAGCTACGTGGACATGGTGCTGCTGCCGCCGCTGATGGCGGCGCTGATGGCCAAGGCCCCCGGCGTCAGCCTGCGGCTGCGGGTGCTGGGGCAGTCGGATTACGAGCAGGAGCTGGAAAGGGGGGAGCTGGACCTGGTGCTGGGTTTCAACGAACCGGCGCACCTTTCTCCCCGGCTGGAGCAACAGCCCCTGGTGACCGAATCGGTGAGCCTGCTCAGCGGCCGGCCCCTGGCGGCGCCGACCCCGGCAAAGCTTGGGTCCTTGCAGTACATCTACCCCTCGGACTGGGGCCACAGCCAACTGCTGTTGGACCACTGGCTGCAGGGCCACGGCATCCAGCGACAGATCCGCCTGCAGGTGCCGGACTTCCAGGCCATACCCGGCGTTCTGGCCAGCACCGAGCTGGTGGTGGTGGTGCCGAGCGCCGTGGCCGGGCTCTACGCCCGCCAGCACGGCCTCCACGCCTATCCCCTGGCGGCCAGCGGCCTGAGCTTCACCCAGGTCATGGCCTGGCATCCCCGTTTCGCCCAGGACCCGGGATTACACTGGCTGAAGGAACAGATCCTGGACGTGGCTAGCGGCGTCTAGCCAGGCTGGGCTTGGCTTTGAAACCCTCGGGCTTTGCCATGGATCCCGGCCTTCTCTGGCTGAAAGAACAGATACTGCCGGTGGAGAGGCTTAATCTGCGGCGGGCTGGGGTGTTGGGGCCTTCTTGCGGATGACGCCAAGGGAGAAGGCGATGCCCAGCAATATGACGGTGCCACCGGCCAGCAGGGTGAGGGTCAGGTGTTCGCCGAGGAAGAGGGCCCCCCAGAGATTGCCGAAGATGGGGATCAGGAAGGTGACCATGACGGCGTTGCCGGCCCCCACATGGGCGATGAGCCGGAAGAACAGCAGGTAGGCGATGCCGGTGCAGAGCACGCCGAGGGCGATGGCCGCCAGCCAGGCCTGGGTGCCGATGGGGCCGGCCGGCCAGTAGAAATAGGTCAGGGGCAGCAGCATCAGCGCCGCCGCTATCTGGCTGCCGACTGTGCTCACCAGGGGCGGCACCCCGGCCAGCTTGTGCTTGGAGTAGTTGGCGGCAAAGCCGTAGCAGAGGGAGGCCAGCAGGCAGGCCCCTATGGCCCAGAGGGCATCCACGGCGGCCAGCTTGTGCCAGACCAGTATCACCACCCCCGCAAAACCTATGGCGATGCCCAGCAGGCGCTGGCCGCTGAGCTTCTCACCCCAGAGGGCGAAGGCGACCAGGGCCGTCCAGAAGGGCGCCGTGGAGTTGAGGATGGCGGTGAGGCCGGCGGTGAGGTAAAGGGTGGCGAAGGCGAAGAGGGTAAAGGGCAGGGCCGAATTGGCCAGGCCGACCACGGCCAGGGGCTTGACGTGCTGCCTGAGCTGCGGCAGCTGGCCACGCCAGGCCAGTACCGGCAGCAGCACCAGGGCGGCGACGGCCACCCTCAGGGCGATCAGCGGCACTGGGCCGAAGGCCGGCGCCGAGACCCGCATGAAGAGGAAGGATGCCCCCCAGAGGGCGGCGAGTAGCAGCAATTCAGGGATATATCGGCGCGGCATGGTGATCTCCTTGTGAGGCGCCATCATAGCGCCTTTTCAACCACAGAGTCGCGCCGAAAACGGACCCCTAATTTCAGGGAACCATGGCCTCGACGAAGGCCACCACCATGGCCGCCAGGCCCTGGCCGCAATCGCTGATCCCGAAGGCCTCGCCTGCGGGGTGCCGGGCCGGGGCGGCCTCGCAAAGGTGGAGGTAGCGGGGCCTGAGCAGGGTGGCGGCGCGGTGGATCAGGTACTCTACGTCGGCCAACGGCAGGCTGGCGTTGGTGTAGGCGCTGGCCGGCATCAGGTTGATGACGTCCATGTCCAGCTCCAGGCCAGTGGGGTGGCCGAGCAGCTTGCGGCTCAGCTGTTCCAATGCCTGCTCCAGGCTGGTGCTGCGGCTGACCTTGAGGTCCTGGTAGCTGACGAAGCCGAAGCCGGCGTCTTTCAACGCCTGCTGGCTGGCCGCCGAGTTTTTCCAGCTGTGCATGGCCAGCACCTGGTACTGGGCCAGGTGGCCGCCCTCGTGGGCGTAGCGGAAGCCGTTGCCGGAGTGGCGGCCTTCCATGGGCCGAAAATCGGCATGGGGATCGATGTTGAGCACGGCCATGGGGTCGCCAAGGGCCTGATGCATGCCCTGGATGATGGGGAAGGCATTGTTGTGGCCACCGCCGATGACGATGGGGATGAGTCCGGCCTTGGCTATGGCCTTGATCACCGGTGCCAGGCGCTTGTCCACCTCGCCGACCAGTTCCCGCAGCTTTGCCAGCTGTTCGGGGCGCTGGGCCGAGAGTTCCTGGCCCTGGGCCATCAGGTCATTCAGCTCGAGTTCGCCCAGCAGCAGCAGACTCTGGGTAGGAAAGCCGGGCTGGCTTTGCAGGTTCAAGAAGCGCTGCAGGAAGGCCGGCCAGCCCAGTTCGGCGCCACCTTTGCCGAGGTTGGCCCTGGGCCCCAGATCCTCGGGCACCCCCAGCAGGGCGAAGCGGGCACCCAGGCTCTTGGCTTTGGCCAGGCGGTCAGAGAGATCCTCGCCCTGGGGCAGCAAGGTCAGGGCTTCGCCCACCTTGGTTTCCAGGGGCCTGTGGCTGATGAGGCGTGCCACGTCGGAATGGGTGTAGACCTTCAACTTCATAGGGCCTTTGCTTTCTTTCATGTGAGAGGCGTTAAGTTACAATAGATCGACGGCGCAGGTCACAGGCCTGAAGTGCGCCAATTTTCATTAGGGGAAAACATGTCGCTGGAATTGTTGGAAAAGCTGGAAGCGAAAGTGCAGGCTGCCGTGGACACCATAGGCCTTCTGCAGATGGAACTGGAAGAAGTGAAGGCCCAGAAGGGCCAGTTTGCCGGCCAGGTGGAGAGCCTGACCCAGGAAAACACCCGGCTTAAGGGCGAACTGGAACAGGTTCAGGACAGGATCAACGCCGTTCTTGGCAAGATTGCCCAAGTAGACGAACTGCTCTGACGCCCAAGCCCGGCCATCGCCGGGCTTTCTTTTGCCTTTCCCTTTCGCCCAGATCCCACAAACCTGCCGTACTTTGCTGAGATAAGACCAGTATTTTGCTGCCTTTTCCAATCGACCCTATATAATGCCTTGAAAGCGGGCCATTTTGCCCCTGGTGGTCGGATGACTCGAACTTTCCGACCTGTTGCCGGACAGTTCACAGCAAAATTCCGGAAGATCATGGCGAAACCCACAGTACTGCTCATCAATGGGCCCAACCTCAACCTGCTCGGCAAGCGCGAGCCCGAGGTTTACGGCCACCAGAGCCTGGACGACATAGTCGCAGGGGTGACGGAGCGGGCCAGCCAGCTAGGCATTTCCCTCGAACATATCCAAAGCAATGCCGAACATGAGCTGGTGGGCGCCATCCATGACGCCATGGGCCGGGTGGATTTCATCATCATCAACCCGGCGGCCTTCACCCATACGTCAGTGGCGCTGCGGGATGCCCTCCTGGGGGTGGCCATCCCCTTCATCGAAGTGCACCTGTCCAACGTCCATGCCCGCGAACCCTTCCGCCACCATTCCTACCTGTCCGACAAGGCGGTGGGGGTGATCTGTGGCCTGGGGGCACAGGGCTACCTATTCGCACTGGAAGCGGCCGCCCGGCGGCTTTCGGTCAATATCAACTAAGCAGAAAATCAGAGAAGCCTTTCTATGGATATTCGTAAAATCAAGAAGCTGATCGAGCTGGTAGAAGAATCAGGCATCAACGAGCTGGAAATCACCGAGGGTGAAGAGTCTGTCCGCATCAGCCGTGGCGGCAGCGCCCCCATGATGCCGATGCACTACAGCGTGGCGCCCCAGGTTGCCCCGGCCCCTGTCGCCGCTCCCGCAGCAGCTCCGGCTGCCGCCGCTGCCCCCGCCAAGGCGGAAGTGAGCGGCCAGGTGCAGAAGTCCCCCATGGTCGGCACCTTCTACCGTTCCTCCAGCCCGGGTGCCAAGCCCTTCGCCGAAGTGGGCCAGAGCGTCAGCAAGGGCGATACCCTGTGCATCATCGAAGCCATGAAGATGATGAACCAGATCGAAGCCGAAGTGTCCGGCACCATCAAGGCCATACTGGTGGAAAACGGGGAGCCCGTAGAATTCGACGAGCCCCTGTTCATCATCGAATAAGGACGCAACATGCTGGATAAAGTGGTTATTGCCAACCGGGGCGAGATAGCGCTGCGCATTTTGCGCGCCTGCCGCGAGATGGGCATCAAGACGGTGGCCGTGCACTCCACCGCCGACCGTGAGCTCAAGCACGTGCTGCTGGCCGACGAGAGCATCTGTATCGGGCCTGCGCCGTCCAACCAGAGCTACCTGAACATCCCGGCCATCATCGCCGCCGCCGAAGTCACCAATGCCGTGGCCATCCACCCCGGCTACGGCTTCCTGGCCGAGAACGCCGACTTCGCCGAGCAGGTAGAGAAGAGCGACTTCATCTTCATAGGCCCCCGCGCCGACACCATCCGCCTGATGGGCGACAAGGTGTCTGCCATCGCCGCCATGAAGAAGGCCGGCGTGCCTTGCGTGCCGGGCTCCGACGGCTCCCTGACCGACGACGAGGCCCGCAACAAGGCCATCGCCAAGCGCATTGGCTACCCGGTGATCGTCAAGGCCTCCGGCGGCGGCGGTGGCCGCGGCATGCGCGTGGTGCGCAGCGAGGCCGAACTGGTCAACGCCATCGCCACCACCCAGGCTGAAGCCGGTGCCGCCTTCGGCAACCCGGAAGTCTATATGGAGAAGTTCCTCGAGAACCCGCGCCATATCGAGATCCAGGTGCTGGCCGACGGCCAGGGCAACGCCATCCACCTGGGTGAGCGTGACTGCTCCATGCAGCGCCGCCACCAGAAGGTGGTGGAAGAGGCCCCTGCTCCCGGCATCACCGAGGCCATGCGCAAGACCATAGGCGAGCGCTGTGCCCGTGCCTGCGTGGAGATCGGCTACCGCGGCGCCGGTACCTTCGAGTTCCTCTACGAGAACGGCGAGTTCTACTTCATCGAGATGAACACCCGTATCCAGGTGGAACACCCTGTGACCGAGATGGTGACCGGCGTGGATCTGATCAAGGAGCAGCTGCGCATCGCCGCCGGCCAGCCCCTGTCCATCAGCCAGGCCGACGTGGTGATCCGTGGCCATGCCATGGAGTGCCGGATCAACGCCGAAGATCCCCGCACCTTCATCCCCAGCCCCGGCAAGATCACCCGTTTCCACCCGCCCGGTGGCCTGGGTGTGCGTTGGGACAGCCATATCTACACCGACTACCGCGTGCCGCCCAACTACGATTCCATGGTGGGCAAGCTGATCACCTACGGTGAGAACCGCGACGTGGCCATAGCCCGGATGCAGAACGCCCTGTCCGAGCTGGTGGTCGAAGGCATCAAGACCAACGTCGAGCTGCACAAGCTGATCATGAAAGACGAGAACTTCTACAACGGTGGGACCAACATCCACTACCTGGAGAAGAAGCTCAAAGGCCTCGAAGGCCAATAAGCAAAACGCCGGCACAAGCCGGCGTTTTCTTTTCGTTAACAACCGAATAAGGTAGAGGCTTATAACAAGGAGAATGTTATGGCCGACCAACCGCTGGTGGCGCCCGAGCGCAACCTGCAAGAAATGACCCTCAAGGCCCTGCTGCTGGGCGCCTTCCTTTCCGCCCTGCTGGCCGCCGCCAATGCCTATATCGGCTTGCTGGTGGGCCTCACCGTTTCCGCTTCCATCCCCGCTGCCGCCACCTCCATGGGCGTGCTTCGGCTGTTTCGCCGCTCCAGTATCCTGGAGAACAACATGGTGCAGACGGCCGCCTCAGCCGGGGAATCTCTGGCCGCCGGCGTCATCTTCACATTGCCGGCCCTGGTGATGATGAAGGCCTGGGGCGGCTACGAATGGGGGCCCATGGTCGCCATCGCCATCCTCGGCGGCGTGCTGGGGGTGGCCTTCACCATACCGCTGCGCCGGGCCTTGATCGTCGAGGCCAAGCTCGCCTTCCCAGAGGGGGTGGCAACGGCACAGGTGTTGAAAACGGGCGGTATCGAGACCGACAAGGACCACCCCGAGTGGAAGCCCAGCCCAGAGGCCAAGCAGGGCTTTATCAACCTGCTGCAGGCCGCCAGCCTCGGCGGCGGCATCAAGCTGCTGGAAGCGGGCCTGGGAGTGCTGTCCGGCGGCGTGGCCGCCACCAAGAGCTTCTTCGCAGGCAAGTGGCTCTTCACCGGTGACATCACCCTGAGCCCGGCGCTGCTCGGTGTCGGCTACATAGTAGGCCTCAACATCGCCACCCTGGTGTTCATGGGCGGCGCCATCGGCACCTTGATCGGCGTGCCCCTGAACTGGCTGCTCAACGGCGACGATATCCAGCACCTGGCTGGCGTCCATGGCGACATGGGCAGCTGGAACGCCCAGGACTGGGAAGCCATCGCCGGGGCCTCCTGGCAGCAGTGCCGGCGCATCGGTGTCGGCGCCATGATGGTGGGCGGCCTCTGGTCCCTCATTACCCTGGCCAAGCCCCTGTGGGACGGGGTCAAGGCCTCGCTGCACGTCTACAAGACCGCCAAGAACAACGGCGGCAAGGTGCTGCGCACCGAGTTCGACATGCCCATCCCCTACGTGGGTACCCTGATCCTGGTGTCCATCATCCCCCTCTACGCCATCTTCTACAGCGCCCTCGAGGGTTACGGTGAGCGCCTCTGGATAGCAGGGGTGATGACGGTGCTGATGCTGGTCTTCGGCTTCATCTTCTCGTCCGTGGCCGGCTACATGGCGGGGCTGGTGGGTTCCAGCAACAACCCCATCAGCGGCGTCACCATCGCCACCGTCATCGTCTCGGCGCTGATCCTGCTGCAGCTGATGGGCAACCAAGGCCTGGCCGCCACCCTGGGTCCCATAGCGGTGATTTATCTGGCCGGCATGATCTGCTCGGCGGCGGCCATCGCCGGCGACAACATGCAGGATCTCAAGTGCGGCCATCTGGTGGGGGCCACCCCCTGGCGCCAGCAGCTGTTCCAGATCATCGGCGTCGTCGCGGCGGCCGTGGCCATTCCCTGGGTGCTCAACATCCTCGACCAGGGCTACGGCATAGGCAGGCCCAGCCCGGTCAACCCCGACGCCACGCCGCTGTCGGCGCCCCAGGCGGGGCTGATGCGCGACCTCTCCACCGGCATCTTCGGCGCCGGCATCGAATGGAGCTACATCTACATCGGCTTCGCCCTGGCGGTGGTGCTGATCGTGCTCGACGAGTTCCAGAAGCGCCGTGGCGCCAGCTTCCGCTTCCCGGTGCTGGCCGTGGCGGTGGGTGTTTACCTGCCCCTGGGGCTGTCGATACCCATCTTCCTGGGCGGCCTGCTGGCCCACTGGCAGCAGAAGAAGCGCGGCACCCATGAGGCCGAAGGCAAGGGCCTGCTGCTGGCCTCCGGCCTTATCACAGGCGAGGCCCTGATGGGGGTAGTGGTGGCCATCCTCGCCGTGGCCCTGCCCGGCAAGGTGCCTTACCTGCAGGACTTTGCCCTGGCGCCCTGGCTGGGCAGTGCCGGCCTGCTGGCCTGCTTCTTGTACCTGGCCAAGAAAGGCTGACCAAAGACCGCCCCTCGGGGCGGTTTTTTCATGGGGTCAGGTTGCCGGCGCGGCAGCCGGCAGGGCCGGGGGCGGGACGCGGTGGAAGACGGTGCCGATGAAGCCCTGGTTCATGTGCTGCAGCACGAAGTAATGGTCCTTATCCAGCATCAGTATGTAGGGCAGGCGCAGGCTTGAATCCACCCTGTACTCGATGTCGGCCGGCGGGTTCTCCAGGCTGAAGAGGTTGCGGCCCGTGTCGGGGGTCTTGCCGAGGTAGAGCAGGACCAACTGCTGCTGGCCAAGGGCCTTGCCCTTGGCGTCCTGGTAGTCGGCCTCGGCATTGATGCGCTTGCCCGCCGTGTGGAGCCGGTAGTCCATCTTCACCAGCCCCTGCTCCAGCTGCTGGTAGTAGGTCCCTTGCCAATCCCCTTCGATAAGCCACAGCGGCCGCCATTGCGCCAGCAGCCGGCCGCTGCCGTAGGCCAGCCCCAGCAACAGCAGGGCCCAGATCAGGGAAGTTCGAGGCTTTGGCATAGCCAGCCCTCCTCGTGGGGGCTGCAAGCCACCCATTGCTCGTCGAAGCGGGCCACCAGGCTGCCTTCGGGCAGGGCCTTGGCGGCGGCCAATATCGCCGGGCTGGGGGCCTGGGCGAAGAGGATGCCTTGGCGCTGCTGGTAGAAGTGGTCGATGCTGAGGCTGTAACGCCAGAAGGCGTAACAGAAGACGGCGACGGCGGCCAAGGCCAGCAGCAGCCAGGCCAGCAGCTTCCGCCAGGGCAGACGGCGGCGCCTGGGGCGGAACAGGGTGCCGAGATAGGCGAGTTCGTCGTCGCTCAGGACCTGTTCTGGTGAAGGGGTTGCGTTGATGGCCATATCCTCCCGGTGCAAGCCGAGCTTGCCAGGGTCAGGCAAAACGGGACCTGACTGTAATTTTAGGCTTGTCTGGTGAGGGTGGACGGGGGCTTTGGAGACTGTCCCGGCGCCAGGGCCGGGACAGTGGGAACAGGTCAGCTACAGAGCCAGTTGTAGAGTTCATCCTTCAGTTGGGCCCGCTGGCGTTTCAAGCCTTTCATGGTCTGGTCGTCCACCGGCTGGCTGCGCATGTGGAGGCCTCGGATCTGATGGTCGAGCTTGTGATATTCGGCAGCGGCGCGGGCAAAATCGGGGTTGGCGGACTTGAGTTCCTGGATGCGATCGATGTGGTTGGGGAACTCGGTATAGAGGCTGTGGTTTTCCGACATCTTCAGGTTCCTCCTGAGGGGCATGGATGAAGTGGCGAAGCCTTGGCGAAAGCCTTTGTGAGTATGACTCATGATAGACTTATGCGTTCCGCGCGAATTGGGAGAATGACATGGCCTGGATCCAGGTGCGCACCAACACCACGGCCCAAGTGGCAGAAAAACTGGGCGATATGCTGATGGAGCAGGGCGCCCTGTCCATCACCTTCATGGACGCCAAGGACACCCCCGTGTTCGAACCCCTGCCCGGCGAGACCCGCCTCTGGGGCGACACCGACGTCATGGCCCTGTTCACCGCCGATACCGACACCAGCCAGGCCCAGGCCCTGATCCGCTCCGTGCTGGGCGACGAGGCGCCCCTCAAGGTCGAAGCCCTGGAAGACAAGGACTGGGAGCGGGCCTGGATGGACAACTTCCATCCCATGCAGTTCGGCAAGCGCCTCTGGATCTGCCCCTCCTGGCGCGACGTGCCTGATCCGGACGCCGTCAACGTCATGCTCGACCCCGGCCTTGCCTTCGGTACCGGCACCCACCCCACCACGGCCCTGTGCCTGGAGTGGCTGGACGGCCAGGATCTCGAGGGCAAGACGGTGGTGGATTTTGGCTGCGGCTCCGGCATCCTCGCCATCGCCGCCCTCAAGCTGGGCGCTGCCCGGGTGATCGGCATCGACATCGATCCCCAGGCCATTCAGGCCAGCCGCGACAACGCCGAGCGTAACGGCGTCGCCGACCGTCTCGAGCTCTACCTGCCTAAGGATCAGCCCATCGGCCTCGAGGCCGACCTGGTGGTGGCCAACATCCTGGCCGGCCCCCTCAGCGAGCTGCGCGACATCATCCTCGGCTACCTCAAGAGCGGCGGCGACATCGCCCTGTCCGGCATCCTCGACTCCCAGGCCGAGGGCCTGGCCGAGCGCTACGGCGAATTGTGCAAAATCGATCCCATCAAGAGCCGCGAGGAATGGTGCCGCATCAGTGGCGTCAAGGGTTGAAATTTAGCCTGAAAACTGCATGGGGCGGGCTTTTGCCAAGCGGTCGACAAAAAACCGCTTTCGGTCAATTTGTGACCTTTTCAGACAGGTCATAAATGCGTAAACTACGCGGCCCTGTGCATATGGCTTCCCGGGTTCATGCAAATCGGTTCCTACAAACTGGATGTGCCGCTGATCCTGGCCCCCATGGCCGGTGTCACCGACAGACCCTTCCGTGAGCTCTGCCTGCGGATGGGGGCCGGTTTGGCCGTCGGCGAGATGCTGTCGGCCAACCCCGAGGTCTGGCAGTCGGAGAAATCCCGGCTGCGCATGGAACACAGTGCCGAGGCCGGCATCCGCGCCGTGCAGATCGCAGGCTCAGAGCCGGAACTCATGGCCCAGGCCGCCCGTCATAACGTGGATAACGGCGCCCAGCTGATCGACATCAACATGGGTTGCCCCGCCAAGAAGGTGAACAAGAAGCTGGCCGGTTCGGCCCTGCTCCAGTTCCCCGACCAGGTGGAAACGATCCTCAAGGCGGTGGTGGCGGCCGTGGACGTGCCCGTGACCCTGAAGATCCGCACCGGCTGGGACCCGGACCACCGCAACGGTGTGGCCATCGCCAAGATTGCCGAGCGTTGCGGCATCCAGTCCCTGGCCGTGCATGGCCGGACCCGTGCCTGCCTGTTCAAGGGCGAGGCCGAGTTCGACACCATCAAGGCCATCAAGGCGGCGGTGGACATGCCGGTGGTGGCCAATGGCGACATCACCAGTGCCGAGAAGGCCCAGTGGGTCCTCAGGCACACGGGAGCCGACGCCATCATGATCGGCAGGGGCGCCCAAGGGCGGCCCTGGCTGTTCCGGGAAGTTGCGCATTTCCTTGAAACGGGCCGGCATTTGCCGCCACCCAGTCTCAAGGAGCAGGAGTCACTCCTGCTTGACCATGTAGTGGCCCTGCATGGGTTTTACGGAGAGTTCAAAGGGGTCCAGATCGCCCGCAAGCATGTGGGCTGGTATCTGGCGACCCAGGATAGAGATGGCGAGTTTCGCCGGGCTTTCAATGCATTGACGGATGCCCAAGCCCAGCTTGATGCGCTGGGGCGTTACTTCCGTTCTCTGTAGTTTTCCAAGATAACAACCAAGAGCGTTAAGACTATGTTCGACTCCAATACGACTGCTGATGTTTCCAAGGCCCTGACCGCCGTTAGCCCCAAGACCGGCAACCCGCAGCCTCTGCGTGATTCCGTACGTCAAGCGCTCCAGAACTACTTCTCCCAGCTGGACGGCCAGGAAGTGACCGAACTGTACGAGATGGTCCTGAGCGAAGTGGAAGCGCCCCTGCTGGACGTGGTGATGACCTACACCCGTGGCAACCAGACCAAGGCCGCCAACATGATGGGCATCAACCGCGGCACCCTGCGCAAGAAGCTGAAAAAGTACGGCATGAACTAAGACTTGATGCTGTGAAAAAGCCCCGCTGACGCGGGGCTTTTTTGTACCTTTTTTCAGGCCGGCAGGCTGAGGGTGAAGCGGGTCAGGCCGGCTTCTGAGCTGACGGCCAGGTGGCCGCCGTGGAGCTGGATGATGGATTGGGTGATGGCGAGGCCCAGGCCGACACCGTCCCGGCCCCGGGCGGGGTCGACCCGGTAGAAGCGGTCGAAGAGATGCGGCAGGTGCTGGGCCGGGATGGTCTCCCCCGGGTTTTCCACCTGGATCTGCACCCATTGCCCTTCGGTTGCCAGGCGGACCTGCACCTTTTCCCCGGCCGGGGTGTGGCGGATGGCGTTGGACAATAGGTTGCTGAGTGCCCGGCGCAGCAGTTGGCGGTCGGCCTTCAGCTGCTGGTCGTCCCCGCTCAGCTGCAGCTGCACGCCCTTGTCTTCGGCCAGCAGGGCGAAGTAGTCCAGCAGTTCGGCCAGCTCCGCCTTGAGTGCCAAGGGCTGCAAGGCCGGGTGCAGGCGGCCGTTGTCGGTCTGGGCCAGCCACAGCATGTCGGTGACCATTTTCGCCAGCCGCTCGAATTCCTCCAGGTTGGAGTAGAGGATCTCCCTGTACTCGTCCTGGCTCCTGGCCTTGCCCAGGGCCACCTGGGTCTGGGTGACCAGGTTGGTCAGCGGGGTGCGCAGCTCGTGGGCGATGTCGGCGCTGAAGTTGGTCAGGCGCTCGAAACCTTCCTCCATGCCGGCCAGCATGGTGTTGAAGGCCGCCACCAGCTCCTGGAGTTCGGCCGGCACCTGGGTAGGGTCCAGCCGTTCGGCCAGGCTGTCGGTGCTGAGGCTGCGGATACGGGCGCTGAGCTGGCGCAGTGGCGCGTGGCCCCAGCGCACCGCCAGCCAGGCGGCGGCAAGAATCGCCAGGGCGGCCAGCACCATCAGGGCCCAGAGGCTGCCCCTGAAGTGGTCGAGGAAGCGTTGGTGGATGTCGATGTTCATGGCCAGGGCCAGCCGGTAGGGCCCCGGCAGCTTAAGGGCGGCGCCTCGGTAGGCATGGCCGCCGTCCTGCCAGCGCTGGAGCCGGGCGTCGTCCATGGTGGCGACGGCGTCATCGAGCAGGGCTGTAAGCCCGGGCCCGGGGCTCTGGTAGAGGAGCCGGCCCTGGTCGTCGTAGAGGGCAAAGCTGATGCCCTTGAGGCCGCGCAGGGCCCGGGTCAGGTCCGGCTGGCCCTGGGGCTGGCGGGCCACGGCTTGCTCCAGGGCCTGGGCTGCGGCCTTGAGCTCCATCCTGTCCATGTCGGCGAAGTGTTTTTCGATGGCCTGTTGCACCAGCCAGCCCAGCAGCGTCAGGCACAGCACTATGGCCAGGCCCACCAGCAGCAGCACCCGCCGGGCCAGGGAGGCGGGGCTAGTCTTCATCGGGCAGGTCCAGCTTGTAGCCCATGCCCCGCACCGTCTGGATGAGTTTGGGGTCGAAGGGCTCGTCTATCTTGGCCCGCAGCCGGCGGATGGCCACGTCTATGACGTTGGTGTCGCTGTCGAAATTCATGTCCCAGACCTGGGAGGCGATGAGGGAGCGGGGCAGCACCTCCCCCTGGCGCCGGACCAGCAGCTCGAGCAGGGCGAATTCCTTGTTGGTGAGGTTGATGCGCTGGCCGGCCCGCACCGCCCGGCGCCGCGGCAGGTCCAGCTCCAGGTCGGCGATGCCGAGCCTGTCTTCCTGGGTCGTGGCGCCGCCCCGGCGCAGCAGGGTGCGGACCCGGGCCAGCAGCTCGGCGAAGGCGAAGGGTTTGACCAGATAATCATCGGCCCCCAGCTCCAGGCCCTTGACGCGGTCTTCGACGCTGTCGCGGGCGGTGAGGAAGAGCACCGGCGCCTGGCGGCCGGCGTCCCGCAGCGCCTTGAGCAGCCGCCAGCCGTCCAGGTCCGGCAGCATCACGTCCAGGATCAGCAAGTCGAAGGCCTCGGTCATGGCCAGGTGGTGGCCGTCCAGGCCGGTGCGGGCCAGGGCCACCTGGAAACCGGCCTCGGTCAGGCCTTTTTGCAGGTAGTCCCCCGTCTTGAGCTCATCCTCTACCACCAGTAAGCGCATGCCGTCCTCTTCTCGTTGCCTTGCCCAGACTAAGGCCGGGCCGCCGTCCTCCAGATTACCGGAAGATGACAAAGTTGTAATGAAGGGGTCATGGCCCTGACAGAGGCGCCCCCTTAGGCTGGCCGCCATCAGTCTGAAAAGGCCGGAGGGCCAGATGACAGCCAAGACCATGCTGCCGCGGCGGCGTTTCATCCAGGGGCTGGCGGCCGGGGGCCTGCTGCTGGGCTTGCCGACCCTGGGCAGCGCCAGGGAAAAGGCGCCGGCCAGCGCCACCCAGGCACCGGTGCTGGAAGGCACCGACTTCCACCTGGTGATAGGCCAGCAGCGGGTGAATTTCACCGGCAGCAGCCGTACCGCCACCACCGTCAACGGCTCCCTGCCGGCACCGACCCTGGTCTGGCGCGAGGGCCAGGAGGTGACCATCAAGGTCACCAACCAGCTGGCGGTGCCCAGCTCCATCCACTGGCACGGCATGATACTGCCCTTCCAGATGGACGGGGTGCCGGGCATCAGCTTTCGCGGCATAGCCCCGGGGGAGACCTTCACCTACCGCTTCAAGGTGCGCCAGAGCGGCACCTACTGGTACCACAGCCACAGCGGCTTCCAGGAGATGACCGGCCTCTATGGCGCCATCGTCATCAAGCCCGCCGCCGGGGAGCGCTTCAAGGCCGACCGCGAGCACCTGGTGCTGCTGTCGGACTGGACGGACGAAGAGCCCATGGCGCTCTTCTCCAAGCTCAAGGCGCAATCGGACTACGGCAACTACATCAGGCCCACGGCCGGGGATTTCATCAAGGACGTGTCCCGCTACGGCCTCGGCAAGGCCATGGACAAACGCCGGATGTGGAACCAGATGCGCATGAACCCCACGGATCTCGCGGATCTCGGCGGCGACACCTTCACCTACTTGCTGAACGGCAACAACCCGGCCGGCAACTGGACAGGGCTCTTCAAGCCAGGGGAGAAGCTGCGGCTGCGCTTCATCAACGGCTCCAGCAACAGCTTCTTCGACGTGCGCATCCCCGGCCTCAAGCTGCAGGTGATCCAGGCCGACGGCCAGGATGTGGAGCCGGTGACGGTGGACGAGTTCCGCTTCGGCGCCGGCGAGACCCTGGATGTGCTGGTGACCCCGAAAAACGACGCCTACTGCCTCTTCGCCCAAAGCATGGACAGGACAGGCTACGCCGCCGGCACCCTGGCGGTGCGCCCCGGGCTCAAGGCGCCGGTGCCGGCCCTGGAAGCGCCCCAATGGCTGACCATGACCGACATGATGGGCAGCATGGACATGGGCCACGGCAAGATGGCCATGGACCACACCATGGCCGGCATGCAGATGGGCGCCATGGACCACGGCCGACAGGGCATGGGCCTGGCGGTGCCGTCCAAAAAGGTGCGCCACGCCAGCAGCGAATACGGCCCCAGCGTCGACATGCGGGTCGACAGCCCCCGCACCAACCTGGACGACCCCGGTGTGGGCCTGCGCAACAACGGCCGCCGGGTGCTGACCCTGGCCGATCTGGCCACCATCGGCGGGCCCCTGGACCAGCGCGAGCCCGGCCGGGAGTTGGAGCTGCACCTCACCGGCAACATGGAGCGCTACAGCTGGTCCTTCGACGGCCTGGAGTTCGGCAAGTCCACGCCTGTGCACTTCCGCCACGGCGAGCGGCTGCGGGTGATATTGCAGAACGACACCATGATGACCCACCCCATGCACCTGCACGGCATGTGGAGCGAGCTGGAGGACGACAAGGGCAACTTCGTGGCCCGCAAGCACACCATCCCGGTGCAGCCGGCCCAGCGCATCAGCTTTCGGGTGACGGCCGATGCCCTTGGCCGTTGGGCCTGGCACTGCCACCTGCTGTTCCATATGGACGCCGGCATGTTCCGGGAAGTCGTGGTGGCCTGAGGAGGCATGATGAAAACATTATCTTTGGCGCTCTTGGCCCTGCCGCTGCTGGCCCAGGCCGCAGAGCCGCCGCAAGACCCCGCCACGGCGAAGGCCCAGAAGGGCATGGCGCAGATGAAGCATGGCGGCATGGGTCACGGCATGCCGGCCATGGCTCAGGGCCAAAAGCCGCATGACATGAAGAAGATGGACCCGGGCGCCATGGGGCACGACATGGCGGCCATGGACAAAAACGACAAGGCGCCGCCCCCGGCGGGCGATAGCCGCGACCCCAACGCCTATGCGGACGGTTACACCCTGGACAGCGGCCCCTACGCCCTGCCGGGCCCACGCCAGCTGCACATGGGGGACGAGCACCAGTTCGCCCACCTGCTGCTGGACCAGCTGGAATGGCGGGGCCAGGGCGACAGCGCCTATGACGGTCAGGCCTGGTACGGCAACAGCTTTGACAAGGCGGTGCTCAAGGCCGAAGGGGACTGGGCCAAGGACAAGCTGGAGGAGGCTAGAACCGAACTCTTGTGGAGCCATGCCGTCAGCGGTTTCTGGGATGCCCAACTGGGGGCCCGCTTCGACGGCGGCGAAGGCCCGGAGCGGCGCTGGCTGGCCCTGGGCTTCCAGGGGCTGGCGCCCTATTGGTTCGAACTGGACGTCACCGCCTACCTGGGCGAACAGGGCCGCAGCGCCCTGCGCCTCGACGCCGACTACGAGCTGCTGCTGACCCAGCGCCTGGTGCTGCAACCCAAGATAGAGGCCAACTTCTACGGCAAGGACGATACCGAGCGGGGCATCGCCAAGGGCTTGTCCGACGCCAGCGCCGGCATTAGGCTGCGCTATGAATTTTCCCGCCAGTTCGCCCCTTATGTCGGCTTCGAGTGGCAGGGCAGGTTCGGCAAGAGCGCCTCACTTGCCAGGCAAGAAGGCCAAGCCACCCGCGAAGGGCGTTGGCTGGCCGGGGTCCGTTTCTGGTTCTAAAGGAGCGCCTATGATGTTGAAACCCGGGGTGCGCCAGCCCTACCTGGTGCGGCGCCGCCTCAAGCTCAGGGGAAAGGGCGACTGCCAGGCCCTGGCGGCGGCCCTGGCCGAAGAGCCGGGGGTGCAGGAAGCCAGGTGCGAAGGAGAGCGGCTTTGGCTGGCCTACGACGCCGTCAACTTCCAGCTGGAGCGGCTGGCCGAATTGCTGACCCCTTGGGATCTGGCCCTGGCGGACAAGGGCTGGGCCGGCCTCAGGCTCGGTTACTACCGCTTCCTGGACCAGAATATCCGCGACAACGCCACCCACGAACCCTGGTGCTGCCACCGGCTGCCGCCCGGCATCAAGAAATGACAAACCCCGGCCTTGGCCGGGGTTTTTGTCAGAAGCGGAAGCTGTCGTTGTGGCGGTCGCAGTCCGGCAGCTTGTGGTCCGGATCCAGGGTGAGGCTGGCCACCGCCTTGCCGCCGGGCAGCTGGACTGTGGGGGTGGCGCTCTGGCGCCAGGTTTCCACCGGCAGGCGCAGATCCTTGTGGCTGCCGTCCTGGTAAGCGATGCGCACCAATACCGGCATCACCAGCTGCTGGTGGCTGGCCAGGGTCAGGGCCAGGCCCTTGGCAGGGTCGCCGTCCACATAGCTGGCGCCGCTGATGGCCATGTCCAGCTGCCAGTTGTTGAGGTACCAGCCCCGCCACCACCAGCCCAGATCCTCACCGGCCTGGTCTTCCATGGTGCGGAAGAAGTCCGACGGCGTGGGGTGGTGGTAGGCCCAGGTCTGGATGTAGTGCTTGAAGGCGCGGTCGAAGCGTTCCGGGCCCAGGATCTGCTCGCGCAGCAGCACCAGGCCCAGGGCGCCCTTGAAGTAGCTGACGCTGTGGCGGTACTTCTCGGATACCGAGTCGGCCGGGGCCATCAGGTTGGGGGCCTGCGGGTCGGCCAGCACCGGCAAGATCTCGTCCACCGGGTTGCCGCCGCCGGGGGCGTATTCGCTGTCGCGCTTGGGGGCGAAGCGGCCGCCGTCGACGGCGTCGGAGGCGTAGATGTCGATGAAGGTGTTGAAGGCCTCGTCCATGAAGGCGTGGCGGCGTTCGTTGGAGCCGACGATCATCGGGAACCAGCTGTGGCCTATCTCGTGGGCGCTGATCCAGAACAGCTTCTTGCCGGCGTCGTCCATGCCGTCGAAGACGATGCCGGGGTATTCCATGCCGGCGCCGTGGCCGCCGAGATTGACGGCCACGGGCCAGGGGTAGGGGTACCACTGGGAGAAGTGCTCTATGGCGCCCTTGAGGTATTGGGTGGACTGGTCCCACTTGTCCTGCCCCACCGCTTCCAGCGGGTAGGCGGACATGGCCAGGGCCGGCTGCTTGTTGGGCAGATTGATGCGGGCCGCGTCCAGCACGAAGGCCTTGGAGGCGGCGAAGGCCACGTCGCGGCTGTGCTCCATGTGGAAGCGCCAGGTCAGGTTGCCGCTCTGGACGGGCCGGCTGGCGGGGTCTGTCACTTCGGCTGGGCTGCGCAGATAGACGGTAGCGTCGCTGCCCTCGGCCTTGGCCAGGCGCCGCTGCTGGGTCTTGGTCAGCACTTCCTGGGGGTTCATCAGCTTGCCCGAGCCCACCACCAGGTAGTCCCAGGGCAGGGTGATGGCGTAGTCGAAGTTGCCGTATTCGAGGTAGAACTCGGCTCCCAGGAAGGGCTGGGTGTCCCAGCCCCGCAGGTCGTCATAGACGGCCAAGCGCGGATACCACTGGGCCATTTCGAAGATGTCGCCGTTCTGGCTGGGGGTGACGGCGGTGCGCCCGCCCCAGGAGCCGGGGATCTGGTAATGGTAGCGGATATGAAGCTGCAGCTTGCCGCCCCTGGCGGCCAGGCTCCTGGGCAGCTGGACCCGCATCCGGGTGTCGTCCACCTGGTAGTCAAGGGCCTGGGGCTTGCCGCCGGTTTCCAGCCAGGCGGCGTCCAGTACGAAGCCATTCGTGTGGTGGTCGCGGGCCTTGGCGGCGGTGACGGCCGAGCGGGAGTCGGCCCTGTAGATGTTCTGGTCCAGCTGCACCCAGAGCTGGTCCAGGGCGTCGGGGCTGTTGTTGGTGTAGCTGATGGTCTCCTCGGCGCTCAGCACCTTGGCCTCGGTGTCGAGGCTGGCCTGGATGCGGTAGTCGGCCCTGTTCTGCCAGAACAGCGGGCCGGGCTGGCCGCTGCCGCTGCGGTAGGCGTTGACCGGTGTCGGCAGGCTGAGCGGCGCGAACAACGCCTGGGGATCGAAGCCGGTCGCCAGGGCGGGCAGGCTGGACAAGGACAGGGCGGCAAGGCTGAGCCACTTCGACATGGGGTCTCCCTCTGCTGGAGTTGGAATGCCGGCTTTTGGCCGTTTTCCCCTTATGTTCAGGGCCTTGGCTCACGAGTGCAACAGGCGTTCGTCGGTTGGGAACGGCCCTTGGGCGCTGCCGGGGATAAGAAAAAGCCCGCCGGGCGGCGGGCTTGGCGGTCAGGCGTTCTCGGCCGCCACCTGACGCAGGGCCTGCTCGAAATATTCCACCGGCTGGCCGCCGGAGATGAGGTACTTGCCGTTGAGGATCACCGCCGGCACCGAGCTGATGCCGCGCTGCTGGTAGAAGGCTTCCTCGGCCCGCACTTCCTCGGCGAAGGCGCCGCTCTCCAGCACCTGGCGGGCCTGGTCGCCGTCCAGGCCAGCGGCCTCGGCCAGGCTGACCAGCAGCAGGTGATCGCCGGGGTTCTGGCCGTCGGTGAAGTGGGCGGCCAGCAAGGCCTTCTTCAGGGCCAGTTGCTTGCCTTCCAGGCCGGCCCAGTGCAGCAGCCGGTGGGCGTCGAAGGTGTTGTAGGTGTGGGTGCGCTTGTCCATGTCGAAGCGGAAGCCCAGTTCGGCGCCGCGCTGCTGGATCTGCTGCTGGCTGGCGGCCACCTGTTCGGCGCTGATGCCGTACTTGCCGGCCAGGTAGGGGACTATCTCCTCGCCGTCCGGCCCCATCTGGGGGTTGAGTTCGAAGGGCATGAAGCGCAGTTCGGCCTGGATCTCGGGCAGCTTGGCCAGGGCCTGTTCCAGGGCGCTGAGGCCTATGGCGCACCAGGGGCAGACCACGTCGGAAACAAAGTCGATTTTAAGAGGTTGGCTCATGAGGGCTCCTTATCCGGGGCCCCATGATGCGCGAGGAACGGCAGCGGGGCCAGGGGATAATTCCGGCCGGGGTTATCGTTTTTGCCGCAGCAAAAAGCCGCCCTTGGGCGGCTCTGTCAGACCAGGTCCAGCTGTTCTGGCGAGAGGATGATGCCGGTGGAGTCGGCATAGAGCCAGTCTTCAGGCAGGAAGGTGACGCCGGCGAAGTTGACCGGCACCTCGGTTTCGCCGTGGCCTTTGTCTTCGGCGCCGACGGGAATGGCGGCCAGGGCCTGGATACCAATATCCAGCTCTTCCAGGGCGTCCACTTCGCGCACGGCGCCGTTCACCACCAGCCCTTCCCAGTGGTTGGCCAAGGCCAGTTCGGCCAGCCCGGCGTCGATCAGGGCGCGGCGCATGGAGCCGCCGCCGTCCACCAGCAGCACCCGGCCTTCGCCGTCCTCTTCCAGCATCTCGCGGATGAGGGCGTTGTCTTCGAAGCACTTGACGGTGCTGACCTTGCCGCCGAAGGAGGCCCGGCCGCCGAAGGAGGCGAAGACGGGTTCCACTACGTCCACCATGTCGATGTAGGTGTCACAGAGGGCTGAAGTGTTGTATTCCATGGCGAAGTTCCGAGCTGGCTAATGCATCTACAGGGTAGCGTCAAAGGACGGGCGGCGGCAAACGGCAAATGCGGCGCCTTTCTGACCAGAGGTCAGCCTGGGTTCAATCAAATGTCCCTAAGCTGGGAAATGCCCCGTCGCATTGTGTGACTTTGTCGGTACAATAGGGCGGTTTTTTTAACAAGTGGAGCCTGGCATGCGACTTTGGCTGTTGATTGCACTGTGTTTTTCCTTCGGCCTGGTGCCAAGGGAAGCCCATGCCGGCACCCAGCAGCTCGAATCCCAGGCCGCCGCTACCATCAAGGCTTTCCTGCGCACCGACCCCGGCCTCAAGGCCTTCTTCAACCGCGCCCATGGCTATGCCGTTTTCCCCAAGGTGGCCAAGGGTGGCCTCATCATCGGCGGCGCCTACGGCGAGGGCCTGGTCTTCGTCAAACGCAAGCTGGTGGGCAAGTGCCGCCTCAAGCAGCTGACCGTCGGCCTCCAGATCGGCGGCCAGAGCTATAGCCAGATCGTCTTCTTCAAATCCGCCGCCGCCTTCGACCGCTTCAAGAAGGGCGACCTGGAGTTTGGTGCCCAGGCCTCGGCCGTGGCCCTGGACGCCGGTGCCGGCACCAGCGTCGACGACGACGACGGCGTCGCCGTCTTCACCCTGGCCCTGGGCGGCCTGATGTACGAGGCGTCCCTGTCGGGCCAGGTGCTGAGCTACCAGCCGTTGCCTTAATCATTTCTTCAAGACCCCGTCATGGCTTTGTCATGGCCCCTTCCTATCTTTCGCTGCAAAGAGGGAGGGACTTTCATGCGTTTGGCAAACCTTACCGCTTGGGACCATCAGCTGTTCCAGAAAAGTCAGGCTCACCGTCACTGGCGCCAGTCGGCAGCCGTGGCCCGTTGGGTGTCCCGCACCGGTGACGGCCCCCTGTACGGCCTCATCGCCCTGGCCTTCTGGATGAGCCAATGGCCGGCCCTGCAAGCCTATGTCATCGACCTGCTGCAGGCTTTCGCCATAGAACTGCCCCTCTACCTTGCCTTCAAGAACACCTTCAAGCGCCGCCGCCCGGCCGTGGCCCTACCCGGGGCCCAGGCCTTTATCCAACCGTCCGACCAGTTCAGCCTGCCTTCCGGCCATACCGCCGCCGCCTTCGTGATGGTGACGGCGGCCATAGGCCACTTCGGGCTTTGGGGCCTGCTGGCCCTGCCCTGGGCCATGGCCGTGGGCCTTTCCCGGGTGTTGCTGGGGGTCCATTTCCCCTCCGACATCCTGGCCGGTGCCCTGCTGGGGGCCAGTGTCGCCTGCCTGGTCCTGTCCTGAACCAACCCAAGGAGACCGAATGCGCATTCTGTACGGTGTGCAAGGCACTGGTAATGGCCATATCACCCGCGCCCGGGTCATGGCCGCCGAACTGGCCAAGCGGGATGTCCAGGTGGATTTCCTGTTCTCGGGCCGCCCCGCCAGCGACTACTTCGACATGGAACCCTTCGGCGACTACCAGACCCGCTCCGGCCTGACCTTTGCCACTGAGCGGGGTAGGGTCAGCCTCACCAAGACGCTGCGCCAGAGCAAGCTGCGGGAGCTCTACCAAGACATCAAGGCCCTACCGGTCAAAGACTACGATCTGGTGATCAACGACTTCGAGCCCATCACCGCCTGGGCCGCCAAGCTGGCCAAGGTGCCGAGCATAGGGGTCAGCCACCAGGCCTCTTTCTTGAAGCCGGTGCCGCGGGACGGCGAGGACTGGAGCGCCCGGCTGCTGATCCGCCATTTTGCCCCGGTCGGCCTGGAGCTGGGGGTGCACTGGTACCACTTCGGCCACGCCATGCTGCCCCCCATCATAGAGCGCCATAGCCACGACCAGCCGGTGCGCCACAACAAGGTGCTGGTGTACCTGCCCTTCGAGTCGGTGGAGGAAATATTGGCGCTGCTGGAGCCCTTCCCTGACGTGGAGTTCTACTGCTACCACCCCCAGGTGCAGGACGAAGACAGGGGCCACATCCACCTGCGAGCCCCTTCCCGCAGCGGCTTCCCGGTGGATCTCGCGGAATCCGTGGGGGTGATCGCCAACGGCGGCTTCGAACTGCCCTCTGAGGCGCTGCGCCTGGGTAAGAAGCTGCTGCTTAAGCCCCTGCACGGCCAGTTCGAGCAGCTTTCCAACGTGCTTACCTTGCGCCAACTGGGGCTGGCTTCGGCCATGTACGAGCTGTCGGCGTCCGAACTGGACGCCTGGCTGGAGCTGCCCCCGGCCCAGCCGGTGTCCTTCCCGGACGTGGCCGCCAGCCTGGTGGATTGGCTGCTGGCGGGCAACAGGGACAACTTCGGCGAGCTTTGCCAGGGGCTATGGCGGCAGGTGGCCTACCCCTCTTACTGCAAGCTGTCGGCGGGCCCTGTCAGCAACTGACAGATGTGGTCGATAAGGCCGACCCGCTCGGCGTCCTTGAGGTGGGCGCCGTAGATCTCGCGGGCGATCTGCGGCGCGCCGGCCACGGGGTGCAACCGGCCCTTTTCCAGGGCCTCTTCGGCCAGGCCCTGGGGCAGGTAGGCGCTGCCGCCGTGGTCGAGGATGAAGTCGAGGGCAATGCGGGCTATGCCGGTGTGCAGCAGGGGCGGGGCCTGCTCCTTGACCAGCTTGGCGTGCTGGATGCTGAACTGGGTTCCCCAATCCACCTTGACGTAGGGCCCCTTGAGGGCCGCCTCCAGATCCAGCTCTTCTTGACTGGACACCAGTTGCAATCGCAGCTGGCCCAGCTCCCGCACCTCCAGTTCTTCCACCTTGGGCGGGTCGAACAACAGCGCCAGATCCAGGCGCCGCTCCAGCAGCATCCGCACCAGCACGTCGGGCGGCGCCGTGTCGGCCCGCAGCGCCACCTGGCCCAGGCTCTGGTAGATGATGGGCAGGCGCCGCTGCAGGAAAGGGTCCCAGATGTTGGCGCTTGCCGACACCGCCAGCTGCACCGACTGGTGGCTGGCCAGGGCTATGTCCTGCCTGGCCCTTTGCCAGGACAGCAGCATGGCCTCGGCGTGGGGTAGCAGCCTTTCACCTGCATTGGTGAGCTGGATGTTGTTGCGGTGGCGGGTGAAGAGGGCCACCCCCAACTGGCTTTCCAACTGGCGAATACGGAAGCTGACCGCCGATTGGGTGAGGTAGAGGTTTTCGGCTGCCTTGCCGAAGTGGCGGCAGCGATGAACCTCGAGAAAGGTTTTCAGGAGTTCCGTATCCAAGTCAGGCTCTCGTCAAGAAACTTTTCTTGTGGCGATAAATATTTTTCATTTTACCCCTATAAAGGGGTTATCCATACTCCGCCGCGTGTACCGGTCCGCCGGTATAGTACGAACCATGGGGACAGGTGTAATGAACAGCTTTATGTCTGGCAAGAAGTTTTTTGACGATCTGAACTTCCCGCGCGGCTTCCAGCGCAGTGGTGACTTCACCATTACCGAAGCGAACCTGCTCACAGATAAAGGCATGGGCATGCATGAGCTGGCCAGCGGTCAACGTGAACCCATGACCGCCGACGAGCAGCGTTTCATCAGCGTCTGCCGTGGCGAGCAGCCCGCCTCCAGCAACGAAGAGAAGGTCTGGCTCAAGTACCTCAACCGCATCACCCAGCGCCGTCACATCTACACTATCTGTGATGCCCCGGCCAAGTCCGGTGGCGGCGACTTCGATATGAGCGCTTCTGACAGCTCAGACGAATAACGAAGGGGCGCAAGGCGCCCCTTGTTTTTAGGGGGGCTTTTTGCGAGGTGACGAACAAGGGGTGGTGCAGGCCCTGCAGGCGCAGCTCCAGCACCAGCAGCTGCCCCGGCTGCTCAAGCTCAAAGCCAAGGTGGACGCCGGCCAGCCCTTGGACGACTACGATCTGCGCTTTCTCAAAGATGCCCTGGCGGCGGGCTGGCAGGCCCGCTCCGTGATGCACCAAAGCCGCGAACTGCAAGGCCTCGCCGGCCACATCTTCCGCCTTTACCACCAGATCTGCGACCAGGCCTTGGCCAACGAACGTCGACTGTCATAAAAACGCAATCTTATTTTTGTCTAAATTTGTTTAAGGCATTGTCGAAAGCGGCCGATAAGCAATCACTTATTGGGCGCGTCCGGCGCCAAGACCCTCCATGGAAGGCTCCGTCTACTCATCCGCTCAGGCGAGGCTTTATGCTAATAAAACACAAACTCTATGGCCTGGCCGCCCTGGCTGTTGCCGCCTTGCTGTTATTGCTTGCCGGCACCTGGTGGTCATGGCGTGACATCGACAAGCTGGGCTCGGCCCAACTGCTCAGCCTCAACCTCGACAAGCAGATGCTGCTGCTGCGCCGCCACGAGAAGGACTTCATGCTGCGCCTGGACATGAAGTACCCCAAGGAGTTTGACGACACCATCAAGGCCTTCAACGGCGATCTGACCTCCCTCAAGACCTTGTTGGACGAGCAGGGGGTGGAAAGCCGTTCCCTGGGGGAATTGGAAAGCCATATCCAGGACTACAGCGACGCCTTCCATAAGCTGGTCAGCCAACACCAGACGGTGGGCCTGGACCCCGAGTCCGGCCTCTACGGCAGCCTGCGTGACGCCGTCCATGCCGCCGAAGCCAGCGTCAGGGCCGAGAAAAGGGACGATCTCCTGGCCGCCATCCTGATGGAGCGCCGCCATGAAAAAGACTTCATGTTGCGCCTCCAGACCAAGTACGTGGACGAGTTCAACACCGACTTCGTCAAGCTCAACGCCCTGGTGGACAGCAAGAAGGTCGGCGACGACCTGGCCACCTACAAGCATGACTTCCTCAACCTGGTGGCCGCCCAGCAGCAAATAGGCCTGACCCCCAACGACGGCCTCACCGGCGAGCTGCGCCAGCAGGTACAGGCCACCGAGCAGCTGTTTGAGAACATCGACAAGGAACTGACCCAGGTACTGGCCGACGAGAAGGCCAGCACCCTCTGGCACCTGGTGCTCTTCGCCCTGGTCATAGCCTTGGCCCTGGTGGTGCTGGCGGTGATGATAGTGCGCCAGCTCAACAGCCAGTTGGAGCGTAGCATCAACACCATGCAGCGCATCGCCACCGACTGTGACCTGACCCACGGCCTGGACCAGGACGGCAAGGACGAGCTGACCCAGATGGGCCGCCACTTCAACCAGATGATGGAAGGCGTGCGGGCCCTGGTCCGCCAGAGCAAGCAGGCGGTGGAGTATTTGAGCCGGGCGACCTCCGAGTTGTCGGCCAATGCCGAGGAAACCTCGGCGGGCTCCAAGGAGCAGCTCAGCCAGACCGACCTGGTGGCCACCGCCATCACTCAAATGGGCTCCACCATCGAGGAGATAGCCCGTAACACCGAGCAGGCGGCGGTCAAGGCCCAGGAAGCCAATGAAAATGCCCAGCTGGGCCACCGCCAGCTCCAGGGGGCCATCAACCGCATCGAGCAGTTGGCCGGGCAGTTGGAGAACAGCACCCTGGTGGTGGACGAGCTGGTGCAGAGCGCCCACACCATAGGCTCTGTGCTGGACGTCATCCGCGGCATCGCCGAGCAGACCAACCTGCTGGCCCTCAACGCCGCCATAGAGGCGGCCAGGGCCGGGGATCAGGGCCGCGGCTTCGCCGTTGTCGCCGACGAAGTGCGCACCCTAGCCATGCGCACCCAGACTTCCACCGAGGAAATCGCCCAGATCATCAAGACCTTGCAGCAGAAGACCCAGTCCATCGTCAGCCTGATGGAAGACTGCCGCGGTGAGGGCCTGGAGAGCGCCGGCGAGGCCCAGAAGGCTGGAGAGCTGCTGGGCCACATCACCCGCGACGTGACCCGCATCCTCGACATGAACACCCAGATAGCGGCCGCCATCGAGGAGCAGAGCCAGGTGGCCACTGAGGTGAACCGCAACGTGGTGGTGATCCGTGACGTGGCCGAGCAGACCGCCAGTGCTTCCCACGGCAACGCCGAGACCTCGGCCCACGTGGCCGAGCAGGCGGAGGAACTGGCCGCCGTCATCAGCCGCTTCAAGGTCTGAGTGAGATAGCCATAAAAAAGGCCACCAGTCGGTGGCCTTTTCTTTAGCTGTCGCCCTTTAGAGGATAAAGCGGGACAGGTCCTCGTCTTCCACCAGCTTGCCCAGGTGATCCTGGACATAGGCGGCGTCGATGCGGATGGTCTGGCCTTCGTGGTCGGCGGCCTCGAAGCTGATCTCCTCCATCAGCCGCTCCATGACGGTGTGCAGGCGCCGCGCCCCGATGTTCTCGGTGCGCTCGTTGACCTGCCAAGCCGCCTCGGCCAGCTTCTCGATGCCGTCCTCGCTGAATTCTATGGTGACACCCTCTGTGGCCATCAGCGCCTGGTACTGCTCGGTGAGGCTGGCCTTGGGCTCGGTGAGGATGCGCACGAAGTCTTCGGCGGTCAGGGCGTCCAGCTCGACCCGGATCGGCAGGCGGCCCTGCAGCTCGGGGATGAGGTCAGAGGGCTTGGCCATCTGGAAGGCGCCTGAGGCGATGAAGAGGATATGGTCGGTCTTGACCATGCCGTGCTTGGTGTTGACGGTGCAGCCTTCCACCAGCGGCAGCAGGTCCCGCTGCACCCCTTCACGTGACACGTCTGGGCCCGAGCTCTCGCCACGCTTGCAGATCTTGTCTATCTCGTCGAGGAAGACGATGCCGTTGTTCTCCACGGCCCAGAGCGCCTTCTGCTTGACCTCTTCTGGGTTGAGCAGCTTGGCGGCCTCTTCGTCCACGGCCAGCTTGAGGGCTTCCTTGACCTTGAGCTTCTTGCTCTGCTTGGTCTGGCCGCCCAGGTTCTGGAACATGGACTGGAGTTGGTTGGTCATCTCCTCCATGCCGGGCGGGGCCATGATCTGCATCTCCATCTGCGGGGCGGCGATGTCGATGTCGATCTCCTTGTCGTCGAGCTCCCCTTCACGCAGCTTCTTGCGGAAGACCTGACGGGTGTGGCTGTCGGACTCGGACTTCTCGGTTTCGCCCCACTGGTTGCGGGCGCGGGGCAGCAGGGCGTCGAGGATGCGCTCCTCGGCCGCTTCCTCGGCGCGGGTGCGGACCTTCTTCATCTCCTGCTCGCGGGTCATCTTCATGGCCGCGTCGGCGAGATCGCGGATGATCTGCTCCACTTCCTTGCCCACATAGCCCACCTCGGTGAACTTGGTGGCTTCCACCTTGATGAAGGGGGCATTGGCCAGGCGCGCCAGGCGGCGGGCGATCTCGGTCTTGCCGACGCCGGTGGGGCCTATCATCAGGATGTTCTTGGGGGTGACTTCGTGGCGCAGGGCCTCGTCCAGCTGCATGCGGCGCCAGCGGTTGCGCAATGCTATGGCCACGGCGCGCTTGGCACCGGCCTGGCCGATGATGTGGCGGTCCAGCTCGTGGACGATTTCGCGGGGGGTCATGGCCGACATGCGTTACTCCAGGACTTCGATGGTTTGGTTGGTGTTGGTGAAGACGCAGATCTCACCGGCTATGGTGAGGCTCTTCTCCACTATCTCTTTGGCGCTGAGCTCGGTGTTGTTGAGCAGTGCCTTGGCGGCGGCCTGGGCATAGTTGCCACCTGAGCCTATGGCGATGATGTCCTGCTCCGGCTGCACCACGTCGCCGTTGCCGGTGATGATGAAGGATTTCTCCTTGTCGGCCACGGCCAGCATGGCTTCCAGGCGGCGCAGCATGCGGTCGGTGCGCCAGTCCTTGGCCAGGGCCACGGCGGCGCGCTCCAGGTTGCCCTGGTGGGCCTGCAGCTTGGCCTCGAAGCGTTCCAAGAGGGTGAAGGCGTCGGCGGTACCGCCGGCGAAACCGGCCAGCACCTGGCCGTTGTGAAGACGATGCACCTTGCGGGCATTGCCCTTCATGACCGTGTTGCCGAGGGAAACCTGGCCATCGCCCCCGAGGGCGACCTGGCCGTTGCGGCGGACGGATACGATAGTGGTCATGGGCTCTCCTGACGACAAGGGCGCGACGGCGCCCATTGGGTATGTCGACTAGGTGGGGACTGCTGCGGCCCCTTTCAAGGGGCCAGGGTCAAGGATAGCCGAGGGGAACAGGCGCCGTTCAGCGCCAGGGCCAGATGGCGCAGGTCGGCAGGCCCGCTTTTTCGGCCTTGTGCTGGTCGTTCTGGGCGGCGCGTTTGCCGGTGTAGGGGCCGAGGATCACCCGGTACCAGTCCCCTGTCTTGCGGACCTGGGCCTCCATGCCGGCGAAGGCCAGCTTGGCCTTCTGGGCCTCGGCCTGGTCATAGACCTTGAAGGAGCCGCACTGCATCTGGTAGGGGGTGTTGTCCTTGGGCCTGTCCGGCACCTCCACTTCCACTTCCTTGTTCTTCAAGGTTTCGACGTAGCGCCACTCTTCCTTGGGGGGCTTGGGAATACTGTCTTTGGCCTTGGGCTGGGTCTTGGGCTCTTCCTTGGGCTGGACGGCCACCGGCTCGGCCTTGGCAGGCGCCTGGGCGGCGGGGCGCTGGGCCAGCTTGTAGAGCAGAAAACCGAAGGCCAGGGCGCAGACACAAAAGACCGCTATGGCGGCCCAGGGGGGCTGGCGGGCCGGGGCGCTCTTCTTGTTGGCGGGGCGGCGTTTGGGGGCGCTGTTGCGGACGTAATCTTTGCGGGCCATGGGCAACTGGTGTCTCTGATGGTCGGCCTATGCTGGCCAAGGGGGGGCTGGAAATCAAGCGCTGTCGACGGGATCCAGGTCCAGGCTCCAATTGGCGCGCCTGTGAGGCGGCGCCGTTTCCAGCCAGGACAACACAGGGGACAGCCAGCGGCGCAGCTGTTTCTTGTCCGGGCACTGCACCCAGAGCTGGAAGCGGAACTTGCCGGCGCGCCGCTCCAAGGGCGCCGGCAGGGGCCCCAGGGCCCAGCCCCCCTCGGGGGCGCTTTGCTGCAACGCCTGGGCCAGGGCTTCGAGCAGGCTCTGGCCGTCCTCCTGCTTGAGGCTCTCGGCGCGGAACAGGGCCTGGGCGCTGTAGGGAGGCAGCATCGTCTGGCGCCGCTCTATGAGGGCATCCGCCGCGAAGGCCTGGTAGCCGTTCAGCAGCAGCTGGCTCAGCAGCGGGTGCTCGGGGTGGTGGCTTTGCAGCAGCAGGCGCCCCGGCTTGTCGGCCCGCCCCGCCCGCCCCGCCACCTGCACCACCAACTGGGCCAGGCGCTCGGCGGCGCGAAAATCCGCCGAGTAGAGGGCGCCGTCCACGTCCAGGAGCACCACCAGGGTCACGTCCGGGAAATGGTGGCCCTTGGCCAGCATCTGGGTGCCCACCAGCAGCTTGTAGCGGCCCTCGCGGATGCCGTCCAGGGCCGACTCCAGGCTGCCCTTGCGGCGGGTGGCGTCGCGGTCGATGCGCACCAGGGGATAGTCGGGGAAAAGGGCGGCCAGCTCTGTCTCCAGCTGCTCCGTGCCCAGGCCCACCCCCACCAGCTGGCTGGAGCCGCACTCCTGGCACTGGTGGGGCAGGGGCCTGTCGGTGCCGCAGTGGTGGCAGATGAGGCGCTGGCGGCCCTTGTGCACCGTCGGGTAGGCGGAGCAGCGCGGGCAGGCGGCCAGCCAGCCGCATTCGTGGCAGAGCAGGGTAGGGGCATAGCCGCGGCGGTTGAGGAACACCAGCACCTGCTCGCCCCTCTTGAGGTGCGCCTCTATGGCGCCCAGGGCCTGGGGACACAAGCCGGCTTTCAGCGGCTGGTGCTTGATGTCCAGCAGGTCGAAGCGCACCTGGCTGGCGCCACCGGCCCGCTGGCCCAGCACCAGCTTGCGGTACTTGCCCGCCTCGCAGTTGGCCAGGCTCTCCAGGGCCGGTGTGGCCGAGCCCAGCACTAGCGGCACTTTTTCCAGTTGGGCCCGCACCACCGCCAGATCCCGGCCGTGGTAGCGAAAGCCTTCCTGCTGCTTGAAGGAGGCGTCGTGCTCTTCGTCGACGACGATAAGGCCGGGCCGGGCCAGGGGGGTGAAGACGGCGCTGCGGGTGCCGATGACGATGCCCAGTTCCCCGTCCCTGGCCTGGCGCCACACGGCCAGCCGCTCGTTGTCGGTGAGCCCGGAGTGCAGCAGCGCCATGGGCACGTCGAAGCGCTTCTGGAAGCGGCGCAGCGTCTGGGGGGTGAGGCTGATCTCCGGCACCAGCACCAGCACCTGCTTGCCGGCCTTGAGCACCTCTGCCATGGCCGAAAGGTAGACCTCCGTCTTGCCCGAACCCGTCACCCCTTCCAGCAGGAAAGGCTGGAAGCCGCTGGCCTGGTTGATGGCGGTGATGGCCACCGCCTGCTCGGGGTTGGGCCTGGGGCCAGGGTGGACGGTCAGCTCGCGTTCCCAGAAGGGGCTGCCCTTATGGTGGCGGCTGTGGCACTGGGCCAGGCCCTTGTCGGCCAGGGCCCGCAGCTGGGCGCGTTCGAAAGGCTCGCCTGCCAGGGTGTTGTCGGACAGCTCCCCCTGGCGCAGCCTTGCCAGGGCCAGCTGCTGCTTGGCGGCGTTCTTGAGATCGGGCGCTTCCTGGCCGGCTGCGGTGAGCTGCCAGTACTGCTCCTCGCCGTCGGCCGGGGCCCCCTGGCGCAGCAGCACCGGCAGTGCCTGTTGCCAGACATCGCCCATACTGTGGAGGTAGTAGTCGGCGGCCCAGCGCACCAGCCGTTGCAGGCTGTCAGGCAGCAGGGGGGCGGCGTCCAGCACCTCCTCCACCGCCTTGAGCTTGTCGGTTTCGACATCGGGGGTGACGTCCAGCTCACCCACTACCCCCAGGCGCCGGCCGCGGCCGAATGGCACCTGCACCCGCATGCCGGGCTGGGCGTCCAGGCCGGCAGGCAAGAGGTAGTCGAACCCCCGGCGCAGCGGCGTGGCTAAAAACACGCGGATCAGGCGGGGCTGGGATTGATTATTGAGCAAGGGGTCCGTTAGAATACGCCGCTTCGAATTCCCGAACGTTAACACATCGCGTGGTATCTGGCACTGGACCAGATGGCGACGCGGCCTGACGAGGTTATCCCATGAAAGACGGTATCCATCCTAAGTACGTTGAAATCAAAGCTACCTGCACCTGCGGTAACGTGATCAACACCAAATCCACCCTGGGCAAAGACATCAACCTGGACGTCTGTGGCGCCTGCCACCCCTTCTACACCGGTAAGCAGAAAGAAGTTAACACCGGTGGCCGTGTGGACAAGTTCAACAAGCGTTTCGGCGTGCTGGGCAAGAAATAAGCCAAGCTACCGAACCGGAAAAAGGGCGCCTCAGGGCGCCCTTTTTTGTGGTCGGATGTACCCTTTTGCACATAACGTGCGACACTTCACAAAGTTCAGCGACTATACCCACTACGACCCTACACATAAGTTGCACCCATCATGTCTGACCTACGTGAAAAAGCCCTCGAGTACCATGCCCATCCTACGCCCGGCAAAATCGCCATCAGCCTGACCAAGCCGGCCGATACCGTCCGTGACCTGGCCCTGGCCTATTCCCCCGGCGTGGCAGAGCCGGTGCGGGAGATCGCCGCCGATCCGGACAACGCCTACAAGTACACCGCCAAGGGCAACCTGGTGGCCGTGATCTCCAACGGCACCGCCATCCTCGGCCTCGGCAACCTGGGCCCCCTGGCCTCCAAGCCGGTGATGGAAGGCAAGGCCCTGCTGTTCAAGCGCTTCGCGGACCTCGACGCCATCGACATCGAGGTCAAGCACCGCACCACCGAGGAATTCATCAATACGGTGGCGGCCATCGCCGACACCTTCGGCGGCATCAACCTCGAAGACATCAAGGCCCCAGAGTGCTTCGAGATAGAGAAGGCCCTGATCGAGCGCTGCGCCGTCCCCGTTTTCCATGACGACCAGCACGGCACCGCCATCGTCACAGCCGCCGGCCTCATCAACGCCCTGGAAGTGCAGGGCAAGGAACTGGAGACGGCCAAGGTGGTGTGCATGGGCGCCGGCGCTGCCGCCGTGGCCTGCATGGAGCTGCTGATCAAGTGCGGCGCCCAGCGTGAGAACATCTACATGCTGGACCGCAAGGGCGTGATCCACAGCCGCCGCGACGACCTCAACGAATACAAGCGCCTCTTCGCCAACAACACCGACAAGCGCACCTTGGAAGACGTCATCAATGGTGCCGACGTCTTCGTCGGCGTCTCAGGCCCTGACGTGTTGCCCGCCGAGGCCCTGGCGCTGATGGCCGAGAACCCCGTGGTCTTCGCCTGCTCCAACCCGGATCCGGAGATCAAGCCACAACTGGCCCACGCCACCCGCAATGACCTCATCATGGCCACCGGCCGTTCCGACTACCCCAACCAGGTCAACAACGTGCTCTGCTTCCCCTTCATCTTCAGGGGCGCCCTGGACGTGCGGGCCACCGCCATCAACGACGCCATGAAGGTGGCGGCCGTCGAGGCCATCCGCCAACTGGCCAGGGAGCCGGTACCGGCCGAGGTGCTGGCCGCCTCCGGCGTGGACGGCCTGGAGTTCGGCCGCCAGTACATCATTCCCAAACCCATGGATCCGCGCCTGCTGCCCCGGGTGGCCAGGGCCGTGGCCCAGGCGGCGGTGGACAGCGGCGTCGCCCAGATCCCCATGCCTGACAATTACATGGCATGAAAAAAGGGCCCCTAGGGGCCCTTTTTCTTTGGCTGGCGCTCAGTCCTCGTAGAGGTCCGGGATCTCCAGGCCAAGTTCCTTCATCACCGCCTTGGCGCCTTCCGGGATGTCGTCGGGCCTGTCTTTGCGCAGGTCCTCGTCGCCGGGCAACGGCTGGCCGGTGAAGGCGTGCAGGAAGGCCTCGCAGAGCAGCTCTGAGTTGGTGGCATGGCGCAGGTTGTTGACCTGGCGGCGGGTCCGCTCGTCGGTGAGGATCTTCAAGACCTTGAGGGGGATGGAGACGGTGATCTTTTTGACTTGTTCGCTTTTCTTGCCGTGTTCTGCATAAGGGCTGATGTAGTCGCCGTTCCACTGAGCCATGAGGGTTGCCTTTAACCTTTCTTTTATTGGCAGAAATTGTACGCCCTTGGCCATGACAGTCAATCTCGTCACATTTAGACGTCCAAGCGTCTTGACGCCTAGAAATGTATGCGGCTAACCTATGCCGACATTTTGGCCGCCCCCGCCGACCTTTCTTTTTATGGGCTGCCAGGCATCAAGAGGATTTCGTGGATGAGCATTCAGCAGAGCACCAGCGCCGTCCGGGCCGGCATCGACACCGACCACCAGTTCAACGCCGTGGTCCCGCCCCTGTACCTGTCTAGCAACTACCGCTTCCACGACATCCACACCCCGGCCCAGTACGACTACAGCCGCTCCGGCAACCCCACCAGGGACCTGCTGGGCCAGGCCATCGCCGAGCTGGAAGGAGGCGCCAGAGGCGTCATTACCGCCACCGGCATGGGCGCCGTCACCCTGGCCTTGCAGCTGCTGAGCCCCGGCGAGGTGCTGGTGGTGCCCCACGACTGCTACGGCGGCTCCTGGCGCCTCTTCAACGCCCTGGCCAAGAAGGGCGCCTTCGAGCTGCTGACGGTGGACCAGGGCGACGCCCAGGCCCTGGCCGCGGCCCTGGCAAAGAAGCCCAGGCTGGTGTGGGTGGAGACCCCCTCCAACCCTCTGCTGCGGGTGGTGGATGTCCAGGCCATCTGCGAGCAGGCCCATGCCGTGGGCAGCCTGGTGCTGGTGGACAACACCTTCCTGTCCCCCCTGGGCCAGCAGCCCCTGGCGCTTGGCGCCGATCTGGTGCTGCACTCCACCACCAAGTACCTCAACGGCCACTCCGACGTGGTGGGCGGTGCCCTGGTGGCCAAGGAGCAGGCCCTGGGTGACGAACTGGCCTGGTGGGCCAACTGCATCGGCATCACGGGTGCGCCTTTCGATGCCTTCCTGACCCTGCGCGGCCTGCGCACCCTGGCGGCCCGCTACCGCGCCCACGAGGAGAACGCCCAGGCGCTGGTGGCCTGGCTGGACGCCCAGCCGGAAGTGAAAGTCATCAACTACCCCGGCCTCAAGAGCCACCCCAACCATGACCTCGCCAAGCGCCAGCAGAAGAGCTTCGGCGCCATGTTCAGCGTCGAGTTTGCGGCCCCCGTCGAGGCCCTGGGCCGCTTCGTGTCCCGCTTGAGGCTGTTCTCCCTGGCCGAATCCCTGGGCGGTGTCGAGAGCCTGGTGGCGGTGCCCGCCACTATGACCCACGCCGCCATGAGCCCTGAGGCCCGTGCCGCCGCCGGCATCAACGACGGCCTGCTGCGCTTCTCGGTCGGCATCGAAGGTGCCGAGGATCTGATTGCCGATCTGGCCCAGGCCTGGCCTGCGCTGCGGGGGGAATGATGGGACAGCTTCATAAGTTGCGCGGCGGCGGGCGGGCAGGTGCCTGCTGTCACGGCATGACCCACGCCGCCATGAGCGTTGATGCCCGTGCCGCCGCCGGCATCAACGACGGCCTGCTGCGCTTCTCGGTCGGCATCGAGGGTGCCGAGGATCTGATTGCCGACCTGGCCCAGGCCTGGCCTGCGCTGCGGGGTGAATGATGCGCCACATCGATGAATTGCGGGGTGCCAGCCTGGCTGGAGCCACTGGCTGCGAGGGGGAATGATGCGCCATATCCATAAATTCGGCGGCTCCAGCCTGGCCGACGCCCACTGTTATAAACAGGTGGCGGCCCTGGTGCGCCGCCATTGCCAGAAAGGCGACCTGGTGGTGGTCTCCGCCTCAGGCGACACCACAGACCTGCTGCTGGCGCTGACCATCGAGAGCCTGCCGGCCCTGGCGCAGCACCAGCGCGGCCTCTTCGCCGCCTTGGAGGATCTCGACCAGGTGGCGCGCCTTTGTGCCGCCCTGGACGCGGATCTGGATGCCATAGCCCAGGCCCTGGCCGAAGGCATCGACAACCCCGACTGGCTGCTGGCCTTCGGCGAGCTCTGGTCGGCCCGGCTGCTGGCGGCGCTGCTGGACGTTGCCTACCTGGACGCCCGCGACTTCCTGGTCATCGAAGGCGGCCTGGTGCAGCCCCAGAGCGCCCAACGCCTCCAGGCCCTGGCATCCCAGGAGCTGACGGTGGTCACCGGTTTCATCGGCGCCGACAGCAAGGGCCAGGCCCGAACCCTGGGCCGTAACGGCTCCGACTACAGCGCCACCCTGGTGGCCGGTTTCCTGGAAGCCGCTTCCGTCACCATCTGGACAGACGTCACCGGCATCTACACCGCCGATCCGCGCAAGCTGGAAGGGGCCTACACCCAGAGCCTGCTGGCAGGCAACGTCGCCACCGAGCTGGCCCGCCTCGGCTCGCCGGTGTTGCACCCCCGCACCCTCACCGCCCTGGATCTCAGCCGCCAGCAGCTGATCATCCGCTGTACCTTCGCCCCCGACGAAGGGGGCACCCGCATCAGCGCCGAGCGCGGCAACAAGGCCCTGTCCAGCCTTACCTGGCGCCAAGGGGTCTACCGCTGCCAGCTGGCGGCAAGCGATGAAGCACTTAAGGCCCAGGCCTATGCCGTCGAGCCCGGCGGCCGGGTCGCCTACCTGCCTTTCCCCCACGGCGAGGACGCCGAGGCGCTGACCCTGCTGGCCCTGGTGGGCCAGGGGCTGGAATGGCAGAGCCCGGCTGGCGCCGCCCTGGCCAACGTCGCCCAGCAGGGCGGCCTGGTGCACCAGGCCAAGGGGCCGGACGGCCTCTCCCTTATCGCCTTCATCAGGGCGCTGCCTGAAAAAAGGCTGCTGGCCCGGCTGCACGACCAGCTCTTCGCCGTGGGCGTGGTGGTGCTGGGCCTCGGCAATATCGGCGGCTGCTGGCTGGACGGTTTCGCGCCCCGCCTCAAGGACCGCCTGCGCCTCTATGGCCTGGCCAACTCCAAGGCCCAGTTGTTCGACCTGCACGGCATCGACCCCGCCCATTGGCGGGACGAATTTGCGGCCCGGGCCCAGCCCCGCCAGGACGGCGACCTGCTGGCCGCCTTCCAGAAGGCGCCCTTCGCCCACCTGCTGCTGCTGGATCTCACCGCCTCGCCACAGGTGGCCAAGCAGTATCCCCAATGGCTCAACGCCGGCATCCACCTGGTCAGCGCCAACAAGCAGGCGGGTTCGGCCAGCCTGGACGACTACGACCGGCTGCACGTCACCCTGCGCCAAAGTGGCCGCCGCTGGTTCTACAACACCACGGTCGGCGCCGGCCTGCCGGTGCAGGCGGCGATCCGCGACCTGCTGGGCTGCGGCGACGACCTCGAAGGGGTAGGGGGCATCTTCTCCGGCACCCTCTGCTGGCTGTTCCAGAACTTCGACGGCACCAAGCCCTTCTCGGCCCTGGTGCGCGAGGCCCACGCCAAGGGCTTCACGGAGCCGGATCCGCGGGACGATCTCAACGGCTTGGACGCGGCCAGGAAGCTGTTGATCCTGGCCAGGGAAGCGGGCTGGCGCCTGGAGCTCAGCCAGCTGCGGATAGACAACCTGGTGCCGGAGCACCTACGCGCCATAGGGCGGGAGGAGTTCTTCGATCGCCTGGAGGAGCTGGACGCCCCGCTGCTGGCGGCCCTCAACGCAGCCCGCGCCCAGGGCAAGGTGCTGCGCTACGTCGGCAACCTGCGCCAGGAGGCGGACGGCTTTCGCGCCACCGTCGGCCTGGAGGCACTGGACCCCAGTCACCCCTTCGCCAGCCTGACGCCGGGAGACAACATCTTCGCCATCCAGAGCCGCTACTACCGGGAGAACCCGCTGATCATCCGCGGCCCCGGGGCCGGCCCCCACGTCACGGCGGCCGGGGTGCAGTCTGACGTGCTGCAGCTGCTGGCCTGGCTGGCCTGAATATAAGTCATTGTTAATACCCGCCTTTTGGCGGGTTTTTTTATGCCTTCGCCTTGACCTTCGGACAAAGATCGTTAGCATGGCCATTTAGACGTCTAAACATCTAGAGATCCATTTAATAGAGGAACTTCCACCATGGCTTTAACCCATTCCCTTGGTTTCCCCCGTATCGGCCGCCGCCGCGAACTGAAATTCGCCCTCGAATCCTTTTGGGCCGGCGACAGCGGCGAAGCCGAGCTGCAGGCCGTCGCCCGAGGCGTCCGCCGATACAACTGGCAGGCGCAGCAGCAGCTGGACCTGGTGCCCGCCGGCGACTTCAGCCTTTACGACCAGGTGCTGGACACGGCGGTGCGCCTGGGGGTGCTGCCCCAGCGCTTCGAAGCCGACGAGCCCCGCCTCACCCGTTACTTCCGCCAGGCCCGTGGCCGGGCCCCGGGCGGCGAGGACGTGCCGGCCCTGGAGATGACCAAGTGGTTCAACACCAACTACCACTACCTGGTGCCCGAGCTGGAGGCCGACCAGGGCTTTTGCCTCGACATCCACGACCAGCTCGCGCAGATCCGCGAGGCCAAGGCCCTGGGCCATGCCGTCAAGCCGGTGCTGCTGGGGCCCGTCACCTTCCTGTACCTGGCCAAGCAGCGCCAGGGGCAAGACGGCCGCCTGGCCCTGCTGCCGGCCCTGCTGGCCGCCTACCGCCAGTGGCTGGCCGCCCTGGCCGCCGAGGGCATCGACTGGGTGCAGCTGGACGAGCCTATCCTGGTCCAGGATCTCGGCGCCGACTGGCAGGGCGCCGTCGAGGCCGCCTATGGCGAACTGAGCCGGGAGCCTGTGCGGATCCTGCTGGCCAGCTACTTCGGCACCCTGGGCAACAACCTGGCCCTGGCCACCGGCCTGCCGGTGGCCGGCCTGCACATCGACGCCGTGGCCGGCAAGGCCCAACTGGCGGTGGTGGACGGCGCCTGGCCCAAGGACAAGGTGCTGTCCGTGGGCATCGTCAACGGCCGCAACGTCTGGCGCACCGACCTCAATGCCGCCATAGAACTGCTCGCCCCCCTGGCCCAGCGCCGCGGCGACAACCTCTGGGTGGCCCCCAGCTGCTCGCTGCTGCACAGCCCCGTCGATCTCGACCAGGAAGACCAACTGGACGACGAACTCAAGTCCTGGCTGGCCTTCGCCGTGCAGAAGGTGGAGGAGGTGCGGCTCATCGCCAAGGCGCTCAACGAGGGCAAGGGCGCCATCCAGGAGGCCCTGGCCGCCTCCGACGCCGCCGCCCTGGCCCGCCGCCAGTCCGGCCGCATCCACAACCCGGCCGTGGCCGAGCGCCTGGCTTCTATTACCGGCGAGCACAGCCGCCGCCAGCGCCCCTTCGCCGAGCGCATCAAGATCCAGCGTCAGGCCCTGCGGCTGCCCGCCTACCCCACCACCACTATCGGCTCCTTCCCCCAGACCCCGGCCATCCGCGGCCTGCGCCGCGACTGGCGGGCCGGCCGCCTGGCCGAGGCCGACTACCGCACCGCCATTGCCAGGGAGATAGAAGCCGTGGTGCGCGAGCAGGAGGCCTTGGGGCTGGACCTGCTGGTGCACGGCGAGGCGGAGCGCAACGACATGGTGGAGTACTTCGGCGAGCTGCTGGCGGGCTTCGCCTTCACCCGCTTCGGCTGGGTGCAGAGCTACGGCTCGCGCTGCGTCAAGCCGCCCATCATCTTCGGCGACGTCAGCCGCGCCCAGCCGCTGACGGTGGAATGGACCGCCTTCGCCCAGGGGCTGACCGACAAACCGGTCAAGGGCATGCTCACAGGCCCCGTCACCATCCTCGGCTGGTCCTTCCCCCGGGACGACCTGGATCTGCCCAGCATCGCCCGGCAGATAGCCCTGGCCCTGCGTGACGAAGTGGCGGACTTGGAAGCGGCCGGCATCAAGGTGATCCAGATAGACGAGCCGGCCTTTCGCGAGCTGCTGCCCCTGAAGCTGGCCGACCAGGGCCCCTACTTCGACTGGGCGGTGGAGGCTTTCCGGCTCTCGGCGGCCGGGGTGGCGGACGGCACCCAGATCCACACCCACATGTGCTACTCGGAGTTCAACGCCATCATCGACGCCATAGCGGCCCTGGACGCCGACGTCATCACCATAGAGACGTCCCGCAGCGCCAACGAGCTGCTGGAGGTGTTCCGCCACTACAACTACCCCAACGAGATAGGGCCGGGCGTCTACGACATCCACAGCCCCCGCATCCCCTCTGTGGACGAGATGGCGGCGCTGATCGAGCGGGCCCAGGCCTATATTCCCGCCGAGCGGCTCTGGGTGAACCCCGACTGCGGCCTCAAGACCCGCCGCTGGGAGGAAGTGCGGCCGGCGCTGAGCAATATGGTGGCCGCCGCCAAGCAACTGCGTGAGGGCGGCTGCGCTCGGTGATCTGGCGTTGGGCGCCCTCTGCGAAATGCTCATTTACTGGCATGTAAACTGCGCTTTCTCGGGGGCGCCCGCCTTGTCTCACCTTCGCTCGCGACGCCCTCACCGAATGGCTGCGCTCGGTGATCTGGCGTTGGGCACCCCCTGCGAAATGCGCATTTACCGGCATCTAAACTGCGCTTTCTCGGGGGCGCTCGCGACGCCCTCACCGAGTTGCCGCGAACCCATCCCTTCCGATCCAAGCCGCCTTTTTGGCGGCTTTTTTGTTTTTCCGCTTGATTTAGCCGTCTAAACGGCTAACATGCAGCTTTAGACGTCTAAACGTATAAACATCCAAGTGCGCGAAGGAGCCACCATGTCCCTGTCACATGCCCAACACCTGGAACTGCTGAACCAGAGCGTCAGCGATCTCAAGGACGACATCCAGGTCTCCTTCGAGTTCTTCCCCCCCGGCACCCAGAAGGCCGAGCAGAGCCTCTGGGAGGCCCTGGATCGCCTGGCGCCCCTGGCCCCCCGCTTCGTGTCCGTCACCTACGGCCACAGCGAGGAAGGGCGGGAGCGCACCCATAAGGTGGTGAAATCCATCCGCGAGCGCACCGGCCTCACCGCGGCGCCGCACCTGACCTGCATCGACACCCCCGAAGCCGAGCTGCGCACCATCGCCCGCGACTACTGGCAGAGCGGCATCCGCCACCTAGTGGCCCTGCGCGGCGACCGCCAGCCTGGCCGCCAGTACACCGACCTCTATGCCGCCGACCTGGTGCGCATACTGCGCGAGGAAGGGGACTTCGACATCTCGGTGGCCGCCTACCCCGAGGTGCACCCACAAGCCAAGAGCGCCCAGGCCGACCTGCTGGCCTTGAAGCAAAAAGTCGAGGCCGGCGCCAGCCGCGCCATCACCCAGTTCTTCTTCGACGTGGAAAGCTACCTGCGCTTCCGTGACCGCTGCGTCAGCGCCGGCATCGACGTCGAGATAGTGCCGGGCATCCTGCCGGTCTCCAACTTCGAGACCCTGCAGCGTTTCGCGGCCCTGACCAACGTCGGCCTGCCCCAATGGCTGGCCCAGCGCTTTGCCGGCCTGGAGAACGACCCCACCACCCGCTCCCTGGTCGGCGCCTCCATCGCCATCGACCAGGTACGGGTGCTGCGCCGTGAGGGGGTCAAGGAGTTCCACTTCTACACCCTCAACCGTGCCGAGCAGAGCTACGCCATCTGCCATACCCTGGGGGTGCGTCCCCAGCTGGCTAAGGCCAGCTAAAACAAAGCCTTGGCAGATGGCGGCCATCCGCCGCCTTACCTTCCGGCGTTCGTCCCCAGTTGGCAAAAGCCAGCTAAGTTAATTCCTTGCAGATGGCGGCCATCCGCCTCTCATACCTTCCAGGGTCAGGCCCCAACTGGCTAAGGCCGGTTAAAACAATCTCTTGGCAGAGGGCGCCTATATGAGGCCAAGGCTGATAGTTCCGATTTGAAAAGCCGGCTGTTGCCGGCTTTTTAATGCCTCTTTATCGATGAAACGCCGCCGACCCAAGACCAGGGTCGGCGGGCTTAAGGTTTTACCTTGGCATTGTGGGTTAAGGTCCTTAAGGTTTTGCTTTTTGCCGGCCCCGGGACAGGGCGCCCGGCGTCACCACATCGGGAGAAGTCGAAAATGAAAAGAACCGCCGTAGCGGCTGCCGTACTGGGTACCTTGCTGGGCCTGCCGGCCCTGGCCGAGGTACAGCCCCCCCAGGATGTCGCCTACCCTGGCACCATCAGCCTGAAAGTGGACGCCACCGATCTCGCCCACCGCATCTTCAAGGTTCACGAGGAAGTGCCGGTCCAGGCGGGCCCCCTGACCCTGCTCTATCCTGCCTGGATCCCCGGCCACCACAGCCCCACTGGCCCCATCGACAAGGTGGCCGGCATCAAGATCAGCGCCAAGGGCCAGGCCATTCCCTGGGAGCGTGACCAGGGCAACGTCTACGCTTTCCACCTGACGGTGCCCCAGGGCGTGGACAGCATCAGCGTCGATTTCGACTTCCTGAGCCCCCAGAACCCCCATCAGGGCCGGGTGGTAATGACCCCCGAAATGCTCAACCTGCAGTGGAACACCGTCGCCCTCTACCCGGCCGGCCACTTCAGCCGCCAGATCCAGGTGCAGCCCAGCGTCACTATCCCTGAAGGCTGGCAGCTGGCCACGGCCCTGGAACAGCAGGACCACAGCGGCAACAGCTACAGCTTCAAGGCCATCGACTTCGAAAACCTGGTGGACAGCCCCATCTTCGCCGGCAGCCATTACAAGCGCCTGGATCTCGCTCCCGGCGCCAAGGTGCCGGTGCACCTCAACGTCTTCGCCGACAAGGCCAAGGACCTGGAGGTGAGCGACGAGGCCCTGAAGATCCACCAGGCGCTTATCAAGCAGGTCTACAAGGTCTACGGCACCCAGCACTACAACCATTACGACTTCCTGCTGGCCCTGACCGACAAGCTGGGCGGCATCGGCCTGGAGCACCACAGGTCCAGCGAGAACAGCGCCAAGGAAAACTACTTCACCGAGTGGGACAAGTCCTGGCTGGGCCGTGACCTGCTGGCCCACGAGTTCAACCACTCCTGGAACGGCAAGTACCGCCGCCCCGCCGGCGTCTGGACCCCCAACTACAACGAGGTCAAGCGTGACCACGGCCTTTGGGTGTACGAAGGCCAGACCCAGTACTGGGGCTTCGTCTTCTCCGCCCGTTCCGGCCTCTGGAGCCACGACCAGGCCATGGACAGGATGGCCCTGCTGGCCGCCACCTACGACAAGGGCCGCCCCGGCATGCAGTGGCGCAACATCCTCGACACCACCAACGACCCGACCATAGCCCAGCGTTCGCCCCTGCCGTTCCGCAGCTACCAGATGAGCGAGGACTACTACTCCGGCGGCCAGCTGATCTGGCTGGCGGTGGACGCCAAGCTCCGTGAACTGTCCCACGACAAACACAGCCTCGACGACTTCGGCAAGGCCTTCTTTGGCGTCCACCCCGGCGCCTGGGACATCAACACCTACGAGTTCGAGGAAGTGGTCAAGACCCTGGACGGCATAGAGCACTACGACTGGAGCGATTTCCTCAACAGTCGCCTCAAGGGCCACGTCAACCTCTCCCAGTCCATGAACGACCAGGGCTGGAAGCTGGTCTACGACGACAAGCCCAGCGAAGCCACCAAGGCCGTCGAAGGCCGCTACAAGGGCACCGACTTCGTCTACTCCCTGGGCTTCATGGCCGGCAAGGACGGCACCCTGGGTGACGTGCTCTGGGACAGCCCGGCCTTCAACGCCGGCCTCTCCCCCAGCATGACCATCCTCGCCGTCAACGGTGAGCAGTTCGACGGCGACGTCCTCAAGGACGCCGTGACCAAAGCCAAGACCGACAAGGCCCCCATCGAGCTGCTGGTCAAGGACTTCAACCAGTACAAGACGGTGACCATCGACTACCACGGTGGCCTCAAGTACCCGCACCTGGTGCGGATCAAGGGCAAGAAGGACTACCTCAGCCAGGTGCTGAAGGCCCGCTAAGGTTTCTTGCCAAGTGTGAAAGCCCGGCCGATGCCGGGCTTTTTTATGGATGCTGCTCACTGCCATTAAGGGGGGCATCTGCAGGCCGTGGCCAGCAGATGCAGCGTTAGGCGTTTTAGGTCTTGATGGTGACTTTATCGCCTTTCCTGCTGCATTGGCCCTCCAGTAGTCTTTCAGGCCGGGATCTCAATCATCGAAGGCCGCATGCCTTTGTGATGGCAAGGAATGCAGGAGGAGACAAGGAATGGTCAAGATCAATGGCTCTGTGGGATATCAGGGCAAGAATCAGAAAGGTGATGTGAAGGCGGTCCAGCAGTTGCTGAACCGACATCTCAAGGAAATGCCCGGCATCAGGAAGCTGGCCGAGGATGGCGTTGCTGGCGGCCTTACGGTACAGGCCATCAAGGCCTTTCAGACGAGGGTCATGAAAATGGTCCGTCCCGACGGCAGGGTGGACCCGCAAGGTAAGACGCTCTCCCTCTTGAATAAGGCTAGCGGGGTGAAGGCCAGGCCAGCCAACGTGTCCGCCTTTATCGACAAGACGCTGCCCGCTGCCAAGGCCGTCAAGGATAGGTATGGCGTACCCATTTCGGTGCTGATGGCACAAGCCGCCTTGGAGTCGGGCTGGGGGCGGCATGTGAAAGACAACGCCTACTTCGGCATCAAGGCTCACAAGACGGCGGGCGCCACTACCACTTTCAAGACGACAGAATTCGTCAACGGTAAGCAAATCTCGATATCCGATCAGTTCCGGGCATATACCGACTTCAGGGAGTCGGCACTCGACTACGGGAAATTCCTGACGGAAAACCCAAGATATAAAACCGCCTTCCTCTATAAGAATGACCCTTTGAAATTTGCAGATCAGTTGCAGGCGGCCGGTTATGCCACGGACCCTCAGTATGCAAAGAAGCTTAAGACGGTCATTACCACCTATCACTTGGATGATTACGACAAATAAGGGCTTACCATGACCCAGGTTTTTTCCCGCGTCTTTACCGCCCTGGCCTTGGCTTCGGCGCTTTTATCGGCCAGCTGTAGTGCCGTGCCGGGGGAGCATGTCCAGGCCGGTGGCAAAGCTGCTGCCCCTGTGGCAGAGGCGCATTCCTACATCGACAAGGCCAAACAGCTGGTTCGGCAATATGCCCTGACCAACACTCCCCTGGCCTGCCTGGCCTTTGAAGATATCGGTGGCGACGCCGACTATCTGGCGGTGGTGGATGTCAGGGAGTTGCACAACGAGCAGTGCCCCGGCGATCCCGATGTCTCTCCCCGCCTGTTCAGCGTCGCCTTCGACAAGGAGCAGAGGGTCTGGACGGATGCCAAGTCCGAGCTGGGGCAGATGGAGCCTCTTGGTAACTAATTGAAAGTGTCTCTTGGGAGATTGGCCCTTATTGGCGTCTTAGGGGCCCTGTTTCCTTGCTGCCAGGCCGATGCCGGCAACGGCTACGACATGGAGCCGACCCTGACCCTCAGCCAGCCCTTGGGCAGTGCAACCTTTGTCTACCAGCAGTTCGATGCCGAAGTGGATTTTCCCTGCCCCCTGGTCAGCCTCAAGGCGGGTACCAAGGTGCTGGCCACCAAAGAACTCTGTCTCTACAAGGCCAGGGACCACAGCCCCTTCGACCTGCGCAAGGACGTGTCCTTCAACGCGATCCGGGACGCGGCGATTGTGGGCCATCGCCTGAGCTACACCCTGGACGTCAGCCTGCGCCGCCCCGACGCCTTCCTCCAAAAGTGCTCCTTGACCTTCAGCGACAAGGCCATAGGTGAGCCGGAGTGCCAGTTGGTGGACAGGCCTGAATAGCTGTCGAGGTGTCGATGCGCAGAGCTGGGAAAAGCCCCGCCTTAGGTGGGGCTTTTTTTATGGCCGGCAAGAGGTTAGGTTAAGCTGCGGCTGAATTTGGTCGCTTTACTGAAAGGCCAATGAGGAAACGGAGCTAAGGAATGTGTCTAGGAAGGACAGCGATGGAAAGCAATGGAGTCTGGGGCCGGTGAGCTCAAGGATGTTAGCCTGTCTCGAATGTGCCCTACGGCCACAGGCTTGTTGCCTGCTGGGCATGCCTGGGCCGTCCGAGGCCCTCGCCCTGGAGAACCGCTGCCGCCAGACTCCGGTGTTCAAATCCCCTCCTGACAGATCTGCCGTTCCGGCGGGCAGTCCACTTTCTTTCTCTGCAAACGACAGGGCGGGTCCACCCAAGCCCAAGAGTGCACCTCGTTTCCGCCAAAGCTTCGCGGTCACCCAATGCCGCTAAGCCTGGCGTTCGGCAAAATATGTGTAAAAAACAATCAACCTAGTAGTAGAGGAAGCCATGAAGTACGTCATTACACTTATTTCCACATTATCTTTTGCCGCATGCGCTTTTGCAGGCGAAGGGCAAGCGGATAAACAGTTGCCTTCACAAGTGTGCTTGTTTGCTGGCGTTCCTTCACAAGGGGCCGTTTTTGAAGAAGTGAAAAGGATTAAAGTCGCCAAGGGGAGCTACGGCAGCGTCAGCCAAATCCTGCCTGAGCTGGCGGCCAAGGCCCAGTCAATGGGCGCGAACGGTGTAGTTCATTATATGGGGTCTCAGCGCTTTGGCTTCTGGCCGTGGCGCATCGTCCGGCCCGTTGTAAGGGGCACTGCCGTGAAAGTGCAATTCAAAGAGGGGCAGAGCTGTGCTGATCTTGGCGGCAAGACAGTTGGAGACGTCATCAAGACTAACGTAGCGCCGACCTGATGAGTGCGCGTTAGGCATCGCTTTGGAGCCATGGGCCCCATGGCAACATCCAGGGTGCCGCCCAAGCCCCGCCATCAGGTGGGGCTTTTTTGTTTACCTTTCATTCAGTTGGCGCTAGCTTGGACATAAGCCTTGCGTAGGGAGATAGCACAACAGGGATTGTAGGGGGGCATTGGATAACCGGATTCCAAGGGCGGGTGAGGGGCGAAGCGAAAGCGCCGCTTTCGCGCACCCGAACGCGAGTACACAGGATGTACGAGCCGGGGTGAGCGCGTTAAAAAACGGTCCTGTGAACCATTTTTAGCTGGCGAACGCGAACAGCTTGCCTGTGAGCTGAGGACCGCCAGGGAGGGTTTCCCAAGGGGGGGACCAGCTGGATTAGGTTGTTTTGGTTGATGACAGGGATGCTATCAGCACTGTGGGAGCTGTGACCCAGGGGCGGTAGCGTGGGTTTTGGTCTGGCCGGTTAGTTTGCTGCCATAAGCGAGTCCCGAGTTGGAAGCCGTCCATGGCGGTTCAGTCTGGCTCGCCCTTCTAGAGGCGAGCCCCAGCGGCACAGCTTTTTGTATGCCGGTTCCCGCACCGGCGGGCGTGATACTTTGTTTTCGCACAAAGTATCCAAAGGCACCGCCCCTGGCGTTACGCGATGTCCTTACCTCTGGTCGCTTGCCGCTGACCGCTGCGTACGGTTCCCGACGCGTCCTCCGCTCGCTCGACATCCCTGTCTCGCGCCAGCTCACGCTCCCGACAGTAAGGCGCTCCACTTAAAAGGGACCCCTGGTCCTCATCGGCAGGCTCCGGAGGTGGTAAGACGCTCCGCAGCTTCGTTGAGTAATATGTATGTGTCTGATTTTAAAGATTACACAAAGTGGGTTTCCCGCTGAGTTCACTGAGTTCTGTTTAATTTTATTTAATCAAGGGGTAATTCATGGACGGTTTCAATCACAATGATAAAGAAATTGTATTTTGGAGCGAAACAGGAGAAGTGTTAAGCCAGAATAAGTATTCTGAAACTCATGTGTCATCAAGTGGTGGTGGTGGACATGTAGGAAGAAATGGTGGACATGTTAGGGCACCGAAGATTAAATCAACCACTGTAATAAATCATGAGATCTGGATAAAAAAAGACGATGGTAAGGAGAAAAATGTAAAACTGGTAGGGCAAGATATACCTCTCCGTGAAGGGCAGCGAGTCACATTAATATCTGCTGGAGTTAAAGGAGAGAATTCCAGCTATCATTCTGTTCTAGTAAACCACAATGCAAATAAACACTGGTTTATAAACGATGCTGACTCATTGAATCAAAAGCTGAAGATCGACTTGGTGACTGGCAACTCAGTTTTACTTGCTGGTGCTCTATGGTTGTTTTTGATCTTTCTAAATCAAAACTCCGCAGTACTCTTGAGTATCGAGACTATTTCTTTCGTAGGATTTGTTATTTATAAGCTGTTAACTAAAATGCCACGAGTACGAAAAATGAAAAAGTCACTTGACGGACATTTGGAGTCTTTGGCTCAGCAAGCATATAGGAATGTCTAACTAGAAAGAAATTCAGTTGAAGATGTGATGAATTACTACAGGTGTGAGTAATTTTTAGTTAACATAGTGCTGTGGTTGTCCTGATTTTAGCAGGTGTCGGAGCGGAGTGCCTCTTATTTTCATTTCATCTGCTGCGTGTGCCGCATTTTCCTGTGCGGTAATAGTTGATATCATAAACTTCGAATGTTGCCAAGATAGTATAATTATTGATTGATGAATTACTGATCTAGACAACTCATATGAAATATATTATAGCCTGCGCTTTAAGCGACTTTTATTTTCAATAGTTATTGAAGAGATTTTATGGAAAGATCAATTTTATCATTGACGATGGCTTCTGTTGTTATTTCTGGCTGTGCTAGCAATAACCAAAATATGGATTACAATGAGCCATTGTCATCTTATGTGGTTGAATCTGCTAAGAACCAAACAAACCTTATCGGTAAAATGAGGATCGATGGTAGGGTTCATAAGCAGAGCTTTGATGATCCAAAAATTTCTCTTACCGATTTCTGGTTTGTTACATCTAACTTAGGTGATAGTTCTTATGACAGCTTTCAAAGAGATATTGGAGATTACTGTCAAAGCCATAATGGTAAATATTTAAAGTACGACACTAAAGGTAAGATAAAGGTTTTTGCTGACGAGTTATACGCCTTTGGCCAAAAAGCATTTCTTGTATACAGCGATAAAGATGAAAGGACTTTTCTTTATGAATGCAAGGATAACGATAGCGGAGTAATTAGTTTTTCCTTGGCTATTAACAGTGGTGATAGTGATAATACGCTAGCTGGCAATACAGTCTCTAAGGTTAGAGTTGCGTTGTTTGAAAACATTGATAGTGTAGATTCTTTAAGTTTTAGGAAACAGTACTTATATATGACTGACCAGCTTCACGATAAATGGATAAAAACCTACTGACGGATTTTATTTTCTCCTTTAGTTACGTGAGGTTTTAAGGGCTGAAGTGTAAGAGTTGAAGGGGACATCCACACCCGCCTCCTAAAACCAAACGAAATTGCCTGCTTTTCGGTACTGCTAAGTGCGGCGCCGATACGAGGTTTTTTAGACTGAACTTTAGCTGGCGAATGAGAGCGATTGTCCGCCCATGCACATCCGAGATAATATCAATGGGCGAAGCCAGGAATCAGCTCTTTATTTACGGATGTCATGGTGATTTTTCGAGTAAAAATGTTGCGACAAGTAAGGTCTTTTATAAATGCCACATTGGATATCAATGAATAGATAGTATTGGAGTTTTCAAATGGGTGATTTTAGGTCCATCATCGTTGTAAGCGTTGCGCTAACTGTTTCCTCCTGCGCATTTTTATCATCTAAGCCACCTGTTTTACCGGGATATGAAAATAAGAAAATAGAATTTGGACTTGTTGGGCAAAGTGCGTATGCAGGCCAAAAAAGGATCTATTTCATTCAGTCTATAAATGGTCTTGATTGGGAACATGGATTGCCAACTTCAGGAAGTGGAATTAGAGTCCCTCCCGGTAAATATACTATCTTATATAAGTGGGGATATTGGAACCAAGCAGCAGATAAGTTCGCATCTGTTACTTTCGAAGCTAAGCCGGGAGTTTGTTATCAACCATGGTTTGAAAGCAGTGTTGTGAGCGAGAAAGTTGGCATGAACTGTAAAGATGACTACAAATCTATAGGGAACGGGAAGTATAAGCTTGATGGGAAAATTTGCGAGCCTCAATATGTAAGTAAGAATAAACATGGCCTTGTCATGAAAGAGTTTTTACCAGGTGACAGTGAGAATAGCAATCTATGTCCAGCAGATTTTAATAAAGAGGATTAAATTTTGAAAATTGCGCTAATTTTAAATTAACGCTGTAATGTAAGGGTCTAAATAATTTAAGAGGAACCTATCTCCAGTCCCCAAGTCTGAACGAAGCTGCCGTAGATCCCCCCTTGGAGCCGCCGAGTTGTCGGGAGTGGGAGCAGATCCGAGGCATGGACGCCGAGGAAGCTGAGTACGTGGTTGGACCCGCGTATGAAGCGGTCTACGGCAAGCGACCAGAAGCGAGGGGACGCGCAGCGCGGCGAAACCGGGGGTGCACTCTTTGGTTACTTTCTCTTGCAAAGAGAGAAAGTGACCCGCCCGCCGGGGCGGGACCCGGCAAAAAAAGGCACTCTCAGCTAAAAGTAGATTGAAGGGATAGTGGGGGCCCACCCCACCAACGCCCTCAAGGAACAGGCAAATGGACTTCACCACACTACTCAAGCCCCTCCTGCCATACTACGGCTACATGCTTGCCCTCATCATCCTGACGGGAATACTGAAAACCCCTTGGTTCAAAGGCCTCACCGGCGAGTGGTGGGTGCGCTCCATTGCCAAGCTGCGGCTGCCTAAGGACATCTACCACCCCATCCATAACGTCACCTTGCCCATGGATGACGGCAGCACCCAGATAGACCATATCTTCGTATCCGTTTACGGCATCTTCGTGGTGGAAACCAAGAACATGAAGGGCTGGATCTTCGGCAGCGAGCGGCAGGCGCAGTGGACCCAGAAGATCTTTCGCAGCAGCTTCAAGTTCCAGAATCCCTTGCGGCAGAACTACCGGCACCTCAAGGCCCTGGAGGCGGCCCTGGACGTGCCACCTGAGACATTGCACTCGGTGGTGGCCTTCATGGGGGAGTGCAGCTTCAAGACGGCCATGCCGGCCAACGTCACCCTCGGCGGCGGCTATTGCCGATATATCCGCTCCTTCAAAGAATCGGTGCTGAGCGAGGCGGAGGTCTCGGAACTGGTGACCAGGATCCAGTCGGGCCGGCTGGCCCCTGGCCTCAGGACCCATTTCGAACATGTTGCAGGCCTTCGCCGGCGCCATGAAGGCAAGGTACAAGGGCAGGGCGACCCCTTGGTTGTCGGCTCCAAGGCCAGGCCTGAAGCGGCTCTCTTGGAAGCCGAACGCCTCTGCCCCAAGTGTGGCCAGCCCATGGTGCAGCGCACCGCCAAAAGGGGCGCCAACGCAGGGGGCCAGTTCTGGGGCTGCTCCCAGTTCCCAAAATGCCGGGCCATGGCCAAGGTGGGTGCCTTCCCTTAACGCCCTTGATGCAAAGGAATTTCCGCTAGTATTAGGAAACATTCGCTCTGACTTGGTTCCTTTAACCCGGTGGAAGAAAGGAGGTGTGGAATGGCTGAAGAGATACGCAAGGAACTGGATACCCTCAAGGCGGACATGGCCAAGCTGCGGGAAGATATCGGCAACCTGACGGGGGCGGTCAAGAACGCCGCCAAGGAAAACGTCAGGAACGCCAAGGCCGATGCCCAGGACGGGATGCATAAGGCCTGGGAAGACATCGAGAAACGCTTCGAAACCATGCTCAACGAGGGCAAGACGGCCTACAACAAGGCTGAGCACAGGGTGGCCGAACATCCCACCGGCAGCGTGCTGGCGGCCTTTGGCCTGGGCTTTGTCATCGCCAAGCTGCTCGACAGGGGAGATCGGCACTGAACCGGCTGACCGACTATGTCATCGCCTTCACCGACCTCCTTGAGGCCGAAGGCCGGTCGCTGCGCCGCTCTGTCATGCGCACCGGTGTCGGCCTGGGGCTGCTGCTCCTTGCCGCCTTGCTGGTGTTTGCGGGCCTGGCCCTCTGCCTTTGGGGGCTCTACCTGCTGGCGCTGGTGCCCATGGGGGCCAGTGGCGCCGCCGTCTTGATCGGTGCCCTGGCCATGCTCCTGGCTGGACTGCTGCTATGGCTGGCAAGAGCCCTCACCCGCTGACCCCGGACGAGGCCAAGGCCCGGCTTCGCCAGGCGGCGGATCAGGCCAGCCTGGGCCTGTGGGTTGGCCGGCACCCCTGGCCTGTGATGGCCGCCGCCCTGGTCGGCGGCTTCGTCGTCGGCCGTATCGGGGTGACGGCACTGGCCCGGACTCCCCTGGCGCGCCGTTTTGCGCCTGTGCTCTTGAGGTTGGTGTGGGACTGGCGGCGATGCTGACATCGGCGCCAGCTCCTTCTTTTGCCGCCATGCCGCCCCCTGCCTAGCCAAGGGCACCTCCGTTGCCGCTCTATCCCTCAGTCTCGACAAGCGGCCTGGCTCGCTGGCTGAGCCGCAAGACGCGGCGGCCGCAAAGGCATAACATCGTCTGGACTATGAAAAAATGATGCTCAAGGTACGCCGCCGGCCAGGGCTGGGGGGCGGCCTGCCGCATAAAAAAGGGAAAGGCATGGGGAACAACAGCTTGAAGACAGGGGTGGGATTGGCGCTGGCACTGATGGCGGCCAATGCGGCAGCGGCGCCGGCAGGAGGCTCCGCGGCGCTGACCAAGGCGGACTACCAGAACGCCGAGCGCTTCCTCAGTTACAAGACGGATCCGCTGGTGGACCATGATGTGCGCAAGGCCCACTGGTTCGACGACAGCCAGTTCTGGTTTGTCGACACCGACCACGAGGCCCAGCGCTACATGCGCATGGATGCGGCAAGCGGTAAGGCCGAGCCCCTCTTCGACCAGGCCAAGCTGGCGGCGGCCCTGAACGCGGCCATGGCGGCCGAGGCCGGCAAGGACAAGCAGCACAAGAAAGACGACAAGGCCAAACCCCTGGAAGCGGGCAAGCTGCCCATCAGCGACATCAAGCTGCCCAAGAACGGCCATATCCAGCTGACCGTCAAAGGCAGCGACTACAGCTGTGACTACCCCGGCCTGCAAGAGTGCGTGAAGGGCGTGCTGAGTGCCGTGCTGGCCGGCAACGGCAAGAAGGCCGACATCGCCAAGCTGCACGGTGTCATCTCCCCGGACGGCAAGCAAGTCGCCTTTATCCGCGACTGGAACCTCTGGGTGCGCGACATCGCCTCGGGCAAAGAACGCCAGCTGACCAAGGACGGGGTCAAGGACTTCGGCTACGCCACCGATAACGCCGGCTGGGTCCATTCAGAGCAGGCGGTGCTGGAATGGTCCCCTGACTCGAAGCGGATCGCCACCTTCCAGCAGGACCAGCGCAAGGTGGCCGACATGGCCCTGGTCAGCACCGCCCTCGGCAACCCCAAGATAGACGTCTGGAAATACCCCCTGGCCGGTGACAAGCACGTCTTCATGATCCACAGGGTCGTCATCGACGTGGCCGCCGCCAAGGTGGTGCCCCTGAAGATGAAGCCGGACTTCCACCGTTCCACCCTCTGCGACGACATCAGCTGCAGCGGCCACGGCGCCTGGGACGACGTCAAATGGGCGCCGGACAGCCAGAGCCTGGCCTTTGTCTCCACCTCCCGCGACCACAAGCACGAGTGGCTGCGCATCGCCGACCCCAAGAGCGGCAAGGTGCGCACCGCCTTTGAAGAGTCCGTGCCCAGCTATTTCGAGAGCGGCATAGAAGGCGTGAGCTGGCGCTACCTGCCCGGCAGCGACCAGGCCTTGTGGTACTCGGAGCGCAGCGACTGGGGCCAGCTCTACCTCTACAGCACCAAGACCGGCAAGGTGTTGCATCCCGTCACCAGCGGCGAAGGGGCCGTCTCCAACGTGCTGCACCTGGACCCCAAGAGCCGTGAGGTCTGGTATACCGCCGTCGGCAAGGTCAAAGGCAACGACCCCTACTACCGCCAGCTGTGGAAGGCTTCCCTGGACGGCGGCGAGCCTGTGCTGCTGACCCCGGAAAACGCCGACCACAGCATCAGCCTGTCCAAGGACGGCAGCTACTTCGTGGACAGCTATTCCACCCCTACCACACCGCCGGTGACTGTGCTGCGCGCGGCCAAAGACGGCCATGTCATCAGCACCGTCGCCAAGGCCGACATCTCCCGCCTCAAGGCCGCCGGCTGGGTGGCGCCCGAGCCCATCATAGTCACGGGCCGGGACGGCAAGACCCCCCTCTATGGCTTGATGTTCAAGCCCAGCAACTTCGACCCCAAGAAACGCTACCCCATCATCGACTACGTCTACCCCGGCCCCCAGACCGGCTCGGTGCGTGGCCGCAGCTTCCTGGCGGCGCGCAGCGACCACCAGGCCATGGCGGAATTGGGCTTCATCGTAGTGGCCATCGACGGCATGGGCACCCCCTGGCGTTCCAAGTCCTTCCACGACACCTGGTACGGCAACATGGGCGACAACACCTTGCCTGACCAGGTAAAGGCCATCCGCGAGCTGGCCAACCGCTACCCCTGGATCGACTTCAAGCGGGTCGGGATCTGGGGCCATTCCGGTGGCGGCAACACCACGGCCGATGCCATGTTCCGCTACCCGGAACTCTTCAAGGTGGGCTGGGCCGAGTCCGGCAACCATGACAACCGCAACTACGAGGCCGACTGGGGCGAGAAGTACCAGGGCCTGGTGAAGGACAATGCGGACGGCACCAGCAACTACGACAACCAGGCCAACCAGGATCTGGTGGCGCACCTCCAGGGCAAGCTGATGCTGACCTACGGCACCCTGGACGACAACGTGCCGCCCCAGAACACCGAGTTGCTGGTCCAGGCGCTGATCAAGGCCGACAAGCCCTTCGACATGATAGCGGTGCCCAACGCCCACCATGCCTATGGCTACGCCACGCCCTACATCACCAAACGGCGCTGGGACTACTTCGTCCAGCACCTGCTGGGCGCCACCCCGGCCCCTTACCAGCTCAAGGAATGGCCCTGGCATTAAGCCGTTCCCGCTGCAAAAAGCCGGCCCTTGGGGCCGGTTTTTTATGGTCAGCCGCCTGCCCTGGCCGATATAAAAACTACATCGACATCAGCTACTTCTTGCCGGGGAGCTGGCCATGGGGCCGCCGTCACGGTTCGGAGAGAAGGCAGGGGTGAATGGCTTGTTCAGGTAAATGCCTTGTTATAGCTTTAGGGCCGGGGAATCCTTTCTCCCCATTGCCAGGAATAAGAAAGTAGGGAATGGAATTGCAGAGCGTCATCGTAGAGCGGTCGTCAGAGCAGGAAAGCCGCTGGCTTGAACACACCCGAGTCGGCATGCGCCTCGACATAGAGCTGCTCGACCATCGCCGCAGCCGTTTCCAGAGCGAACTGGTGGGCTACCGCCTGGGCCGCTTCCTGATAGTGCGCTTCGACGAGCAGGTGTTGCCGGCCAAGCTCAGCGTCAACGGCCTGGTGGCGGTCTGCCGCTTCCTGGTGGAGGACAGCGTCGGCGAGTGCTACGCCTTCAAGGCGCAGATCCTCAGCCTGGTGCGCCTGCCTGACAAGCTGCTGTTCCTCTCCTTCCCCGACGAGATACAGCGCCGCCCCCTGCGGGCCATCAAGCGCCAACGCATCGAGATCCCCGCCTCCATCCAGCTGCACAGCGACAAGGCCCTGGCCGCCAGGGCCTATGGTGGCGCTGTCACCGACATCTCCCAGAGCGGTTGCCGCTTCCGTTTCGACGAAGGGCACCAGGGCCGCAAGGTCGCCCTGCTGCCGGTGCTGGTCAACCTCCTGGGCCAGGAACCTGGCCTGCGGCGCCAGATCCCGGGCCTGGTGCGCAACTCCAAGCTGGAGGAAGAGCGCCTCTACGTCGGTATCCAGTTCGAGCAGGTGCAACTGGACTTCGCTTAAACCCTCAGGGCGTTTTGGCCTGCTGTGCCGGCGGCGTCTTCGGCTGTATCGCCTTGCCCTGGGCTGCCTTCTCTGGTGCGGCTTTCACCTCCGACTCCAGGGGGATGAGGCTGGCGATGTTGTTGTAGGGCAGCATCAGGATCTTGTGGTCGGCGTAGAGCCAGAGGTAGCGGCTGGTGGCCGCCACCAGCTGGACCCTGGGCAGGGTCAGGGTATGGGGGCCTCCGGCTATGGGATAGATGGCGGTGACCTGGTAGTGGGGGGTCTGGTCTTCACGGATGGCCTTGGCCCTGTCCAGGGCGGACATCTTGATGAAAGCGCTGAGATAGAGCAGGGCCAGGAAGGCCACTGCCAGCCAGGGGTTTATCCGGAACAGGGTCTTGTTGTGCTTGTCACTGGCCCTGGCATAGCGGGGGAAACGCCGCCTCAGTCCTCTGTTCAGCAGGAAGGCCAGGTAGAATCCCAGGACGCCGCCGGCGATGTAGGCGAAGGCGATGGGTTGATGCACGGCGCCCAGGATGAAGTCCAGCAGCTCCATTTGTGTCAGGGCATCCACCTTGAAGGCGCCCAGCAGGTAGAGGCTGTGGACCAGGCCGACGATACTGGCGCAGAGGTAGCAAAAAGAAATGGCCAGGGTGGGGTGTTTGCCGGCAAAGCGCCACAGCGCCTGGCTGTCCGACTTCAGGCGGGCAAAGTAGCCCTCGGCGCTGGTGATGGTCTCTGGAGGGGCTTGGCTCATGATCCTTGGGCTCGCGGGTCGTCCTTGCCTACAGCCTACCCAATAATGGCGCAGCGCGCCTAGCCCCCAAATCCAACCCGATCCCATTGTCACTCCACAGCACCCCGAGTCATTCCTCGCCTTAAACCCTAAAGCCGCCATCGGGACCGAATCTTTTAACAATCCTGTGAGCTATGCTGCGTAAGTGGTTAAGCAGGCTGTAATTTACGTCGTCGCTCGTGTTAAAAGACAGGGCGGTCGGCGCCAGCAACAGGGTGCCGGACCAGGCCAAGACAAGGACAAAAAAGATCAAGAAGGAGTCCGGGGTGAAAGGGGGGATTAGGGGCCTGTTATTGGCCCTGGTGGCGTTGCTTGCCGCTTGTGGCGACAAACCCAAGGCTGTGACCAGCCAGCAGACGACCACGGGTCTGGAACTGCTCGATCAGAATTGGGATGACCAGGACAGGCAGGCGGCCTGGACCCTGAGTTTCGGCTCCCGCATCCTGCCCATCAACTGGTTCCTGGCCTTGGAACAGGCCGGCAGCAAGCGCCTATTCAGCGCCAACCTGGCCCGCTTTGGCTTCGCCAGTGCCGGCGTCTCACCGCGTAACCCCGACGGGCTGCCCATAGGGATGACCGTCACCCCCGAACACCAAGGCCGGCAATGGGTCGGGCTGGGCTGTTCGGCCTGCCATTCGGGCCAGGTCTACCATGGCGGCCATACCCTGCACATCGACGGCGGCCAGTCGCTGCTGGACTTCCAGGGCTTCGAGAAGGCGCTGCTCAAGGCCCTCGAGGCCACCCTCGATGACGATGCCCGCTTCCAGCGTTTCGCCAAGGCCACAGGCGAGGCGCCGGCGGCGCTGCGCCCGGCCCTTGAGGCCAGGCTCGAATGGCTCAAGGCCCGCGCCGCCCTCAACGCCACCCATTTCCCCTATGGCCGGGGCCGGCTCGATGCCTTCGGGCAGATCTTCAACGCCGTCACCGCCGATTTCCTCGGTATCCCGGAAAACCGCCGTGAGCCGGATGCCCCCGTCAGTTACCCCGTGCTCTGGGATGCGCCCCATCTGGACCTGGTGCAGTGGAACGCCTCGGCCCCCAATGCCGGCCCAGGGCCCCTGGTGCAGAACGCCACCACCACCCTGGCGGTGTTCGGTGAACTGAACATCCACAGCCCTGGCCAGGGTTACGACTCCAGCATGGAGCTGGAGAACCTCGGCAAGATCCAGGACCTCTGGTACCAGCTCAAGGCCCCTGCTTGGCCGGAGGCGGTACTGGGCGCCATAGACAGGCCCCTGGCGGAGAAGGGCCGCGCCCTCTACCAGGCCAACTGCCAAAGCTGCCATGCCCTGGCCGATGAGTCCGACGCCAAGCGGGAGCTCAGGGCCGTGCCGGTGCCGGTGGAGCAGCTAGGTACCGATCCCAAGATGGCCAGCAATTTCGTCAATGCCAGCGCCAAGAGCGGCGCCTTCGCCGGCCAGAAGATGCTGTTCCTGGCCGGCCCCACCCTGGGGGAAACGGCTCCCAGCATAGAGCTGGTGCTCCATGCCGCCGTCGGCGCCCTGGCCCACCATCCCCTGGAGGCGATGCAGCAGCAGCTGGAGAGCCTCCATAAAGTGGACAAGACCCCCCTCAACCAGCGGCCTTTTGATTACAAGGCAAGGCCCCTGTCCGGGATCTGGGCCTCGGCGCCTTACCTGCATAACGGCTCTGTACCGACCTTGGCGACGCTGCTGTCCAAGACGCGGCCGGCCCGTTTCCCTGTTGGCAAGGTGGAGTTCGACCCCAAGAGCGTGGGCCTGAGCAGCCAGGTGCTGGACAGCAGGCAGGTCAGCTTCTTCGACACCAGCGAGCCCGGCAACGGCAACGGCGGCCACGACTATGGCACCAGCCTCAGCGACGCCGACAAGGCGGCCTTGCTGGAATACCTGAAAACCCTGTAGAGGAAAGACGATGAGCAAGGGAAGCGCCCTGCGCTGGTTATGGCGGCTGCTGATATTGGCGGCCCTGGCACTGCTGGTGCTGGTGGCGGCCTTCGCCTGGTATGTACAGTCCTCCAAGTCCCATATCCCCCAGTTGGAGCAGGTGGACCAGTACCGCTACCTGAGTGACTGGGACCCGGACCAGCGCCAGCTCTACTACCGCACCCCCCAGGGCACGGTGCTGCCCCAGGGCGCCGGTGACGCTGCCTTGCGCTACGACTGGTTCCTGGCCTTGGAACAGCCCATGTCCAGGTCCAGCTTCGCCGACCCGCTCTTCCTGCGCCGCTTCCGCTTCCTGGCCGACCCGGTGGACCCCGACGGCCTGCCGGTGGGCTTCACCCGCCGCCATGTGGCGAGCCTGAGGGACGACGTCCTCGACATCAACTGCAGCGCCTGCCACACAGGCCAGCTCAATTACAGCAAGGACGGCCGCCGCTACGCGCTGCGGGTGGACGGTGGCCAGGCCATGCACGCCTTCACCGATCTCGAGATGGGCAGCTTCGGCCCCACCCTCATCAGCGCCCTGGCGGAGACCTGGGCCAACCCCCTGAAGTTCGAGCGCTTCGCCGAGAAGGTGCTCAAGAAGGGCGGCTCCAGGGCCCAGCTGCACGCCCAGCTGGGCGACACCCTCAAGGCCTTCCTTGCCATCAAGCAGAACAACCCCCTGGCCCACCTCTACCCCACCCGGGAGGGCTTCGGCCGTACCGACGCCCTGGGGCGCATCGCCAACACCCTCTTCGGCGACCACCTGGACCCTGCCAACCTCCAGCCCTCGGCGGCGCCGGTGAGCTACCCCTACCTGTGGAACATGTGGAAATTCAACTGGGTGCAGTACAACGGCTCCGTCGCCCAGCCCCTGGCCCGCAATGTCGGCGAGGCCCTGGGGGTCGGTGCCGACATCCAGCTGCTGGACAAGGACGGCAAGGCGCTGCCCCCGGACCAACGCTTCCACAGCTCGGTGCAGGTGCAGGGCCTGGAGAAGATTGAGCGGGCCCTGCAGCAGCTGCCCCAGCCCCAGTGGCCGGAGGACATCCTCGGCAAGGTGGACAGGGCCAAGGCCGAGCAGGGCAGGGCGCTGTTCGCCCAGCATTGCAGCCAGTGCCACGGCCCTCATCTGGCCAGCGGCCCCCGCCAACAGGCGGAGGCCCCGCTCAAGAAGAGCCCGGCCGACCAGTGGCTGATCGAGGTGATAGGGCTGGACCATATCGGCACAGACCCCAGCGCCGCCGACAATTTCATGACCAAGACCTATGATCTCTCCGCCACCGGCCTGGACCAGGCCGGGATCAGCGCCCTGCTGGCGCCGCGCCTCAAGCGCCAACTGGCCCGCGACATGCTGATGCGCCTGCAGGAGCTGGCCGCCGACCAGGCCCTGACGGAAGCGGCCAGAGGCGATTTCGCGGCCCTGGCCAAGGCTTTCCCTGCCCCGGACGCCCTGGCCGACGCCGGTTTCCAGCCGGACCAGGCCCCGGCCATCAAGGCGGTGCTGAATCGCTACGACCTCAAGGCCAGCGCCGCCCTGAGCCCTGACTTCCAGACGCCCCAGCTCTATTGCGACCACCAGTGCCAGCTCGACGCCCTCTGGTTCGACCTGGATCTGGCCCTTGATCATATCGACACCAGCCTCAAGGCCCTGGATCCCAAGCACCTTACCGAGGGCCTGGGCCTCAACCTGGTGGGGCTGCTGGTCAAGCAGCGTTACTACCAGGACCACGACGTGACGGCCGAGCAGCAGCGCTGCCTGGAAGGCTTCGGCGCCCTGGATCTGCCCCAGCAGATAGCGGGCTACAAGCCGCGGCCCCTGGGCGGGGTCTGGGCCACACCGCCCTTCCTGCACAACGGCTCAGTGCCCAACCTCTACCAGATGCTGGTGCCGGCCGCCGAGCGCGACCAGCGCTTCTTCCTGGGTCCCAGGGAATACGATCCTGTGCACCTGGGGTACATCACCAAGCCGCTGCCCGGTGGCGAGCCGGACGGTTTCTGGTTCGACACCAGAGAGCCCGGCAACCACAACAGCGGCCACAGCTTCGAGGCCAGCCCCGCCCAGTGGCAGGCCTTCGAGGCCGATCCCAAGGGCCATCCTTTACCAAAAGGGGTGATAGGGCCCAGGCTCAGCGAGCAGGAGCGCATGGCGCTGCTGGAATACCTCAAGATCCACACCGACAACCCCAGCGGCGAGCCTTACCAGCCGGGGCCGGCCTGCCTGGCCGAGACGCACTGAGGAGGGAACCATGGGCCAAAAGCAAGAGGCGTTTGATTTCGCGAAAGTCAGCCAGGACGAAGCGGCCTGGCTGGCGGCCCGGCGCCAGGCGGCCGGTGTGGACGCCAACCAGCCCAGGGTGGGGCTGGCCTTTTCCGGCGGCGGTATCCGCTCCGCCTGTTTCCAACTGGGGCTGATGCAGGGCCTGATCCACAGGGACAGGCTCAGGCAGGTGGACTACCTGTCGTCGGTGTCCGGCGGCGGCTACCTGGCCGGCGGCTACCAGTGGCTGAAGCGGCAACAAAAAGACGACCACAGGCTCTTCGACGCCGGTGTGCTGAACTGGCTGCGGGGTCACGCCAGCTACCTGACCGCCGGCAAGGGCGTGGGCGGGGCCACCCTGGGGGCGGCCATGCTGGCCTCCAGCCTGTTCAGCCTGCTGGTGTTGCTGCCCATGCTGCTGTTCTTCCTCTGGGCGGCGGGGCTGCCCCATTCCAAGCTGCCCTGGCCGGCCTGGTTGCACATGCCGGAAACCGGTGCCATCCACGGCCATGCCGGTTACCTGCTGATGCTGATGGCGGCGGCGGCCTGCTTCGCCTTCTACCTGCTCAGCATTCCCACCATGGCCCTTTGGCGGGCAGGGCGGCGCGGCGACCTCAGCCACATCTTCAAACCCAGGCTCTTCATGGGCAAGCTGCTCAAGTGGGCCCTGGTGTTGGCCCTGGCCGGCGGCCTGCCGCTGGTGGCCCAGTTCGACGACAGCCTGGTGGCCCTGGTGGGCTCCGAGACCCTGGGCCAGCTCAGTGGCCACTTCAATTATCTGCTGCCCTTCGCCACCGGCGCCTGGGCCATGACCAGGGCCGCCATGAAGCCCAAGCTGGCCCTGTTCGGCCTGGCCATGCTGTTGTTCGGCATGGCCGCCTTCGCCTACCACCTGGTGTTCCACGCCGGCATCACCCACCACCTCTGGTACTGGGGCTGGCTGGCCCTGGCCGTGATGCTGGCGAGCCTGGCCAGTGTCAACCGCACCTCCATGCACAGCTATTATCTGGCACAGCTGGCCCAGGCCTTCTTCTACACCGGCAAGCCGCAGATCAAGGACATGCCCCTGTCGGAGCTGACCCCAGGCAATGGCGCCCCCCTGCCGCTGTTCAACACCACCCTGGCCACGGCCAATTCCAGGCGGCCCCTGGCCCATGCCCGTAAGGGCGACAGCTTCACCTTGAGCCCCCTTTACTGCGGCAACCCCGCCACAGGTTATGCCCAAACGGCCCAGTTCCAGGCCGGCCGCCTCAGCCTGGGGGAGGCGGTAACCACCAGCGGCGCCGCCGTCGACCCTGACCAGGCCCAGACCGCCAACAAGGGCCTGAGCTTCCTGATGACGCTGCTCAACTTCCGCCTCGGCTTCTGGGTGCACCATCCCCGGCGGGCCGGGGTGCGCTTCGGCCACATGCCCTTCTGGCTGATCTTCAAGGAGCTGCTGGGCCGGGGCCTGCACGAGCATGCCGCCAACCTGCACCTGTCCGATGGCGGCCATTTCGAGAACCTCGGGATCTATGAACTGTTGCGCCGCGAGTGTGATGTCATCATCGCCAGCGACGCCGGCGCCGATCCCGATGCCCGCCTGCTCAGCCTGGGGCTGCTGCTGCAGCGGACCGAGGCGGATTTCGGCTGCCATATCAATCTGGATCCCCGCCCGCTGACGACGGTGGAGGACGGGGTCCATCAGAGCAGCCATGCGCTGGGGGAGATCCGCTACGCCTCGGGCAAGCGCGGCCGGCTGCTGTTCATCAAGGCGCTGCTGACCCCCCAGTCCTCGGCCCAGGTCAGCTGCTTTGCCAAGCAGGATCCCAGCTTCCCCAACGACAGTACTGCCGATCAGTTCTTCGACGAACGGCACCTGGACGCCTACCGGGAGCTGGGCCGGGAGAACCTGTTGCGGGCCCTCAAGGCCCTGGACGAGAGCACGGTACCGGCGCCGACGCAGCAGGAACCGGCCCTGGTCTGAGGGCAAAAAAGAAGGGGCCTAAGGGCCCCTTCTTTTTCATGTGGCTTTTTAGAAGCCGTCGGTCAGCACCACCTCGGCCAGGGGCAGCTGGCCGCCCCTGGGATGGGCCGGCTTGGCGGCCTTGCCGATGACCACGAACATGGTCACCAGGTGGTCTTGTGGCAGCTTGAGCAGCCGGCCCACTTCCTCGAAGTCGAAGCCGTCCATGGGGCAGCTGTCATAGCCCATGGCCTTGGCGGCCAGCATCAGCGTCTGGGCGGCCATGCCGCAGGAGCGCAGGGCCTCGTCCCGCTGCACCTGCTCGCGGTTCCTGTAGTACTGGTCGATGGCGGTGGCCATGAAGTCCTGAACGGCGCCGTCGGCCTTGGCCCAGTAGCGCTGGGGCTCCTTCTCCCAGGCCTTGAGGTCGGCGCAGAGCACCACCAGCAGGGAGGCGTCGGTGACCTGGGCCTGGTCCCAGGCGGCGGCGCGCAGCTGTTTGCGCAGCTCGGGATCCTTGGCCAGCACGAAGCGCCAGTTCTGGATGTTGAAGGCGGTGGGGGAGAGCAACGCTGCCGACAGCAGCTTTTCTTCTTCCTCGGCGCTGAGCCTGTGGGTGGGGTCGTAATGCTTCACGGCCCGGCGGGCCTGGATGGCTTCAAAGGCGTCCATGTTCAAGTTCCTGATAACTAACGAAGTCCGCTGGCACTCTAGCAAGATGGCGGGCGCCAATCCATGAAGCTTTTCCGAACAGGGTTATCGGTATTAGCGGCGGTGCCGGGGCAGGGCCGCGGCCCGCGCCGCCCGGGACTATAGTGAAAGTTCCCCGCCACTGGGGCGGGGCCTTGGATAGTCCTTGAGGAGACCCATCATGATGATCGCAAGGTGGAGTATCGACGCCAAATTCGGCTACAAGGAAGACGCCATAGCGCTGCTCAAGCGCTGGATGGAAGAAGTCGCCCCGCAAGTGGGGTTGGAGGCCGGCAAGATGCGGCTCTTGACCGGCTCGGTCGGCGCCCTGGAGGCGACCCTGGTGGCGGAACACTTGGTGGCGGACCTGGCCGAGCTCGACGCCGTCTGGGCCAAGCTGGCCAGCCTCGATGCCCACCGCCGCTGGGGCAAGGAGCTGGAGCCCCTGGTGGTGTCCGGCACCAGCAAGTGGGAGATCTACCGGCTGCTGGGCTGATACCTCAAGCTGAGCGGCACCACTTCAGTGACGGCGCTCAGAAGACGGCATGCCGCCCTTTGCAATAACTTCCTAAAATATCTAGGCTTCGCGGTAAAAGCGCCCTGGAATATGCCATGACCAAAGTCCTGATCTGCGACGACTCTGCCATGGCACGCAAGCAGATGGCCCGCTCCCTGCCCAAGGATTGGGATATCGAGATCCTCTTCGCCAAGGATGGCCGCGAAGGCCTGCAACTGATCCGTGCCCAGCAACCCCAACTGCTGTTCCTCGACCTGAACATGCCCGACGTGGACGGCTACCAGGTCCTGGAATTCCTGCGCCTGGCCAAGATGGACCTGCCGGTGATCGTCGTCTCCGGCGACATCCAGGCCGAGGCCCATCGCAGGGTCATGGCCCTGGGGGCCCTGGCCTTCATCCAGAAACCCATGGCCGCCGAGCGCCTCAAGGAGGTGCTGGCCGCCACCGGCCTCTACCACCAGGGCGAGGTGTCAGCGGCCAGGGAAGAGCCGGGCCTGGCCGTGGACATCCGCGACGGCTACCAGGAAGTGGTGAACGTGGCCATGGGCAGGGCCGGGGCCCTGCTGGCCCAGATGCTGGGCATCTTCGTGAAGCTGCCCATTCCCAAGGTGGATCTGCTGGAGCTGAGCGAGCTGCGCATGGCCCTGGCGTCGGCCAACTCGTCGCGGGTCTCCGCCATCTGCCAGGGCTTCATAGGCCCGGGCCTGGCCGGTGAGGCGCTGCTGCTGCTGGACGACGCCGATATGGCGGATCTGGCCAGGCTGCTGCGCTTCGAGGGGGAACTGACCGAGTCGGTGCAGGTGGAACTGCTGTCCGACATCGCCAACGTCCTGGTCAGCGCCTGCCTGGCGGGCCTGGGCGAACAGCTGGACGTGCGCTTCTGCCAGGGCCACCCCGTGGTGCTGGGGCTGCACCGGGACATAGGGGAACTGCTGGCCCACGGCAAGCCCTGGCAGCGGATCCTGGCCGTGGAGCTGAGCTACGGCCTGGAGGGCTACCACCTGACCTTCGATCTGCTGCTGCTGCTGGCGGAAAGCGCCATCCCCACCCTCAACTACAAGATCGCCCACCTGCTGGAGTAAGCCATGAACTCGATAGCCGAACTGAACGAGATCCACTGGCTGGTGGAGCTGCTGCAGAACGTGGATGTGGGCATGGTGGTGCTGGACAGAGACTACAAGGTGCAGATCTGGAACGGTTTCATGGAAAACCACAGCGGCCTGCTGCCGAGCCAGGTCAAGGGCAAGAGCCTGCTGGAGTGCTTCCCCGAGCTGGACAAGGCCTGGTTCGACCGCAAGGCGGCCATGGTCTTCACCCTCAAGAGCCGCGCCTTCATGACCTGGCAGCAAAAGCCCTACCTCTTGAGGTTCAACAACTACAGGCCCATCACAGGCACCGCAGAGCACATGTTCCAGAACGTCACCCTCTTTCCCCTCACCGGCTTGTCGGGAGAGGTGACCCATATGGCGATGCTGATCTACGACATGACCGATAGCGCCCTGGCCAGCCAGGGCGGCCACTAGGCAAGCAGGCCCTTCAGGCCAGCAGGTAGAGGAAGAAGCCGAAGCCGCCGAAGAGGCTGGCGCCCAGCAGCAAGGTGATCCAGTAGGAGGGTTGGCCTGGCTCAGGCCGGCGGTTGCGGGTCTTGCGAAACATTCCTTGTCTTTCGTCCTTGTGGTTAATGCGGCCCATCATCCTTGAGGGCGTCGGCGCCTGCCTGAACAGGGGCTCTGTCTTGCCAAGGCCGGGCCAGGCCTTGGCGGTTCCCGGTGTGCATGGGCGGCAGGGCCAGGGCCCGAACGCTCCATCTTTTGGGGCCAGCCGTCCATTGACTGGCACCCAGGTTCGCGCATTGTCTCTTACAGCGGCGGCCAAGGGTAGCCTGGGCCGCACCGTCCTTCAGCTGGCGTTAGGTTTGGCGACCGGCTAGGCGCAGGCCAGGCCGGCTTCCCTTTAGCCGGTGTTGCGCATTCCCGCCGCTATGCCGGCCATGGTCACCATCAGCGCCTGTTTGACCGGCTCCGGCACCTCGCCGCCCTTGCGGGCCCGGCGCAGCAACTCCACCTGCAGTATGTTCAGGGGATCCGTGTAGGGGTTGCGCAGCCGGATCGACTCCTGCAGCCAGGGATCCTGGTCCATCAGATCCTCTTCCTTGGAGAGGGTCAGCAGGGTGTGGATCCCCTCAAAAAGCTGGGAGCGCAGCTGCTTGCCCAGCGGCCAGAGGTCCTGGGGCACCAGGCGCTGGTCGTAGTAGGCCGACAGCTCGCTGTCGGTCTTCATGTAGACCATCTCCAGCATGTCCAGGCGGGCCTTGAAGAAGGGCCAATCCCGGTAGAGGGTCTCCAGCTGCTGCTGGTCCCCCGCCTCTATGGCCTTGCGCAGGGCCTGGGCCGCCCCCAGCCAGGCCGGCAGCATCAGCCGGTTCTGGGTCCAGGAGAAGATCCAGGGAATGGCGCGCAGGGACTCGATGCCGCCGCCCTGGCGGCGCTTGGACGGCCTGCTGCCGAGCGGCAATGAGGCCAGCTCCTGCTCTGGGGTGGCGGCGCGGAAATAGGGCACGAAGTCGGGGTTGCCCCTTACCACGGCGCGGTAGGCGCTGCAGGCGTCACCGGCGAGACGGTCCATCAGGGCCCGCCAGGAAGGCTCTGGCTCGGGTGGCGGCGCCAGCCGCGCCTCCAGTATGGCGCTGGTGTAGATCATCAGGCTGTTGACGGCGATGGCCGGCAGCCCGAACTTGAAGCGGATCATCTCGCCCTGCTCCGTGACCCTCAGGCCGCCGTCCACCGAGCCTGGGGGCTGGGAGAGGATGGCGCCCTGGGCCGGGCCGCCGCCGCGGCCTATGGTGCCGCCGCGGCCGTGGAAGAGGCGCAGCCCTATGCCCTGTTGCTGGCCGATGCGCACCAGGGCCTCCTGTGCCTGGTACTGGGCCCAGGCGGCGGCCATGACGCCGGCGTCCTTGGCCGAGTCCGAGTAGCCGATCATCACCTCCTGGTGGCCCTGGATGTAGTCCCGGTACCAGGGGATGTCCAGCAGCGCCGAGATGACGTCGGCGGCGTTGTTGAGGTCGTCCAATGTCTCGAACAGCGGCGCTATGGGCATGGCCCACTCCATGCCCGCTTCCTTGAAGAAGAGCGCCACGGCCAGCACGTCCGAGGGCTGGGAGGCCATGGAGATGATGTAGATGCCGAGGGCCTGCTTGGGCTGGCGGGCCACCACGGCGAAGGTGTCCAGCACCTCCTGGGTGTCGGGGCTGGCCTGCCAGTGGTGGGGGATCAGCGGCCTCTTGCTCTGCAGCTCGGCCAGCAGGAAGGCCTGGCGCTGGGCCTCGTCCCACTCCAGGTAGGAGCCGAGGCCGAGGTAATGGGTCACTTCGTCCAAGGCCTGGGCGTGGCGGCCCGAGTCTTGGCGGATGTCGAGGCGGATGAGGTGCAACCCGAAACAGCGCACCCGGATGATCATGTCCAGCAGGGGGCCGTCGGCGATACGCTCCATGCGGCATTCGCAGAGGCTCTTGTGGATGGCCAGCAGCGGCGCCAGGAATTCGGCGTCGTCCCAGAGCAGGCCTTCGTCATTGCCCGGCTCGCCCCTGAGCACGGCCTCGATATGGGCCAGGGTCTTGCGCAGCCGGTTGCGCACCTTGCGCAGGGCCACCCGGTAAGGCTCGTCGCTGTGCTCGCCCATGGCCATCACCTCGGCGTTGGCCTGGCTCATGGACAGCTCCGAGATGAGGGGGCTCAAGTCGCGCAGGAAGAGATCCACCGCCGTCCAGCGGGACAGCAACATCACCTTTTCCGTGATCTTGGCGGTGACGTTGGGGTTGCCGTCGCGGTCGCCGCCCATCCAGGAGGCGAAGCGCACCGGGCTCTTGTCCCAGGGCAGTTCCAGGCCCAGCTGGCCGAGCTTGGCGTTGAACTGGCGGATGAACTCGGGCACCGCCTCCCAAAGGGCGTTCTCCACTGTGGCGAAGCCCCACTTGGCCTCGTCAACAGGGGTGGGCCTGTTGCCGCGGATCTCGTTGGTGTGCCAGGCCTGGGCGATGAGCTGGCGCAGCCTGTCCTGCCAATGCTGCTGTTCGGCCTTGCCGATGGCGGGGTTGTCCAGGGCTTCCAGGCAGTGGGCTATCTCGTCGTACTTGACGATGTTGGTGCGGCGGGTCACCTCGGTGGGGTGGGCGGTGAGCACCAGCTCTATGTCCAGCTCCTTCAGTACCTGGGGCAGCCTGGCCTTCTGGTCGGCGCTCAGGCCTTCCAGCAGGGCGTCCAGGTGCTTGCCGGCGCTGTCGAGGTTGTTGGCGATGGAGAAATGCTGCTCGGCGATGTTGGCGAGGTTGAGGAACTGGTTGAAGGCGCGGGCCACCGGCACCAGCTCGTCGTCCGGCAGGCTGGTGAGCATCTCCAGCAGCTCGTCGCGGCGGGTGCGGTCGCCGAAGCGGGCGGCCTTGGCCAGCTGACGGATGGCCTCAATACGGTCCAGGCAGGCCTCGCCCTGGTCGTGGGCTATGGTCTGGCCCAGCATGTCGCCAAGCATGTGTACCTGCCGCTTCAGGGCGCCGTATTGATCTGCCATGGTTGCTCCTTCCTTTAAGTCAGTTTCAGTAACCTTGTTCAGGGTCGACGACCTGGTCCAGGGCCAGCCCTTGGCACATGGCCAGGTAGTTGTGGTAGACGGCCTTGGCCAGCTCCTTGCCGCTGGTGACGCTGGCGCAGTGGGGGGTGATGCGCACCCTGGGGTGCTGCCAGAGCGGGCTGGACGGCGGCAGGGGCTCGACATCGAAGACGTCCAGGCAGGCGCCGCGCAGCAGGCCCTGGTCAAGGGCCGAGCGCAGGTCGGCTTCCACCAGTTGGGGGCCGCGCCCGGCCTGGATGAGGTAGCAGGGCTTGCCGAGCTTGGCGAAGAAGCCGCTGTCCATCAGGCCGCGGGTCTGGTCGGTCAGGGGTAGCAGGCAGATCAGGTAGTCCAGATCCGCCAGGAAATCCTCAAGCTGCTCGGGGCCGTGGAAGGTTTCCATGGCCGGCAGACGCTTGAGGGTGCGGCTCCAGCCCTTCAATTGGAAGCCGAGCCCGGCCAGGCCAGCCGCCACCGCCTGGCCCAGTTCCCCCAGGCCCATGATGCCCACCACGCCGCCGCGCCGGTAATGGCGGGGTTGCCAGTGGCCCTGGGCCTGGTCGGCGGCCATGGCGTCCCACTGGCGCTGTTCGGCGAGGATGGCCAGCAGCACATAGTCGCGCATGTCGGTCTTGAGGCTGGGGCTGACGGTGCGGCAGAGGGTCACGCCCAGGGGGATAGCCTCGGTCAGGCCGTCCACTCCGGCGCCCAGGCTCTGCACCACCTTGAGGGCGGGAAAGTCCCCCAACACCCCTTGGGGCGGCTGCCAGCAGAGGGCGAATTCCACCGCCTCCGGCCGCTCTATGTCGGGCCAGATCTGGATGTCCAGGCCGCCGTCCAGGGCCTTGAGGCGCTCGGCCAGGCCTTCGCCGTTGCGGCCCGGCATGATGATGGCGAGGCTCATGAAGGCTCTCCCGGCAGCTGCTTGTGCAGTTTGACCGCCTGCTGGCGCTTCTTGCGGGCCCGCAGGTTGAGGGTTTCCACGGCCAGGGAGAAGGCCATGGCGAAGTAGACGTAGCCCTTGGGAATGTGCAGGCCGAAGCCCTCGCCGGTGAGGGTGAAGCCCACCAGGATCAGGAAGGACAGGGCCAGCATCTTGATGCTGGGGTGGCGGTCCACGAAGTCCCCTATGGCCTTGGCGGCCGCCATCATCACCAGTACCGACAGCACTATGGCGATGATCATCACCTGCACATGGTTGGCCAGGCCCACGGCGGTGATCACCGAATCCAGGGAGAAGACGATGTCGATGAGGGCGATCTGCACCAGGGTGGCGGCCAGGGTCACGGAGCGGGGCGCGGCTTGGCTTTCCTCTGCCCCTTCCAGGCTGTTGTGGATCTCATGGGTGCTCTTCCAGATAAGGAAGAGGCCACCGAGGATAAGGATGCTGTCACGGCCCGAGATGGCGAAGCCGGCCAGGCTGAACCAGGGGCTGGTCAGGCCCATGACCCAGGCCAGCGATAGCAGCAGCAAGATGCGGGTACCCATGGCCAGGGCCAGGCCGAGCAGCCGCGCCTTCTGACGTTGCTGTTCGGGCAGGCGCCCCACCAGCACTGAGATGAAGATGATGTTGTCGACGCCGAGGACGATTTCCAGCGCCGTCAATGTCGCCAGTGCGACCCAGGCGCTGGGATCTGCCAGCCATTCCATTCTGTAAACCTGTTGTTAAATGACAACGCTTTCCCGATGTTACGCGAGGCAAAGCCGCTTGACCATGCTTTGTATCAGCTCCATGGCCGGCCGCAGCTGGTCCATGGCCAGGTACTCGTCCGGCTGGTGGGCCTGGCGGATGGAACCCGGGCCCAGTACCAGCACTTCCCCGCCCAGACTGGCGAAGAAGGGCGCTTCGGTGGCGTAGTTGGCCGCTTCCACCGGGCTTTGCAGAAGCCTGCCGATCTCGTCCTGGAAGGGGCCGGGCGGGCTGACGAAGGCCGGGCAGGGAGCATGCAGGTGCTCCCAGGCCAGGGCGCCGGGATGTGCTTTTTCTACATTTGACAGGCTTTCCTTAAGCAGGCCTTCCAATTCGGGGATGCTCATGCCCGGCAGCGGCCTGATGTCGATGTGCAGCTCGCAGCAGCCGCAGATGCGGTTGGCGTTGTCGCCGCCGTGGATATGACCGAGGTTTAGGGTGGGGTAGGGCACGGCGAAGTGGTTGTCCTGGTAACGCTCGGCCAGTTTGCCCTTGAGGGCGATGAGGTCCCCCATGACGCCGTGCATCAGTTCCATGGCGTTGAGGCCGGCGGCCGGATCCGAGGAATGGCCGCTCCGGCCTGTGATGCGGATGCCGGCGCTGATATGGCCCTTGTGGCGGCCTATGGGCTTGAGTTCGGTGGGCTCGCCCACCAGGGTCAGGGCCGGGCTGAAGGGGTTGGCCTCGGCCAGCAGCCGAGCGCCGTCCATGGTGGTCTCCTCGTCGGCGGTGGCGGCGATGCGCAGCGGCGCCTTGAGTTGGCTGAGATCCATGGTTTCCAGGGCGCCCAGCACCAGGGCGAAGAAGCCCTTCATGTCGGTGGCGCCGAGGCCATACCAACGGCCGTCCCGCTCGGTGAGGCCAAGGGGGTTCTTCTGCCAGCGGCCTTCGTCGAAGGGCACTGTGTCGGCGTGGCCTGTCAGCAGCAGGCCGCCGGGGCCGCTGCCCAGTTCTGCCCAGAGGTTGAGCTTGTTGGGGCCCACAGGCTGCAGCGTCACCTTGAAACCCAGGGTCTCGCACCACTGGGCCAGCTGTTCTATCACCGCCTTGTTGCCCGTATCCAGGGCCGGATCCGTGGCGGACACCGACGGCAGGCTCAAGAGCCGGTTGAACATCTGATCCAGGGACGGCAGTCTGCTCATGAATAATTTCCTATTGGTATTGCATTAAAAATCAAGCGCGGTTAGTCTAGCGAACATTGAATTAAAATCCACGCTTTGGGAATAAAAATGTCACATGCGATGCGACGACACAGCTGCACTTTCCGTTAGTCCGGGAGGCTTGCCTGCCCGGGAGCAGGCCGCGTTGCGTCAGGCATCAAGACTGCTCATCTAGACTAGAAGTCACACAGACAGAGAGCCGTTGCATGTTGAATACCCTCATTATCGGTGGCGCCGGTTACACAGGCCAGGAACTGTGCAAGCTGGTAGCCAGCCATCCCCAGCTCAAGCTGGCCCATGTGTTCGCCTCCGCCGGCTCCAAGAACGCCGGCGAACCCCTGCCTTTGGGCATAGCCGGCACCATCGAAGACGGCAGCCCGGCTGCCATTATCGCCGCCGCCCGTGACGCCCAGGTGATACTGCTGGCCACCCCCCACGAGGCCTCCGCCGAGCTGGTGCCGGAACTCATCAAGCACAGCGACGCTCTGATCGTCGATCTCTCCGGCGGCTTCCGGCTGGCGGCCGACGCCTATCCCCAGTGGTACGGCTTTGAGCACCCTGCTGCCGAGCTGCTGAACAGGGCCGTCTACGGCCTGGTGGGCTGGAACGACGAAGCCATCAAGGCCAGCAAGCTGATCGCCGCCCCCGGTTGCTACCCCACCGCCAGCCTGTTGGCCTTGAAGCCCCTGATGAAGGCCGGGCTGATCAAGGGCCTGCCCATCATCAACGCCGTGAGCGGCGTCAGTGGCGCCGGCAAGGCCAACAAGCCCCATACCCAATTCTGCGAGGTCAGCCTCAGCCCCTACGGGGTGCTGGGCCACCGCCACCAGCCGGAGATCGCCCAGCACCTGGGCCACGACCTGGTGTTCACCCCGCACCTGGGGGCCTTCGACCGCGGCATCCTGGCCACCATCACGGTGCCGGTGCAGAGCGGCACTGTCCAGGCCGATATCGATGCCCTCTACCTAGACTGCTACGGCGAGCACCCCTCCGTCATGCTGTCGGGCGATCTGCGGGTCAAAGCTCCTGCCATCAAGAACGTGGCCCATACCCCCTACGCCCAGATCGGCTGGGCCCTGGATGAAACGCGTGACCTGCTGGTGCTGGCCAGCGCCATCGACAACCTGCTCAAGGGCGCCGCCAGCCAGGCGGTGGAATGCATAAATATCCACTTTGGATTCAGGCTGAAGCCCCTGCCGGGCTATGGCTGGGAGGCGTTATGACCCCATTGGTGATCAAGATTGGCGGTGCCGCCCTGGAGGCGGGCCCGGTATTGGACCAGCTGCTGAAGGCCCTGGTGGCCATGGAGCGCCCCGTGGTGCTGGTGCATGGCGGCGGCGACCGCGTCGACCAGGTGCTGAAGCAGGCCGGCATAGAGCCCCGCAAGCACAACGGCAAGCGCATCACCTGTGAGGCCAGCCTGCCGCTGGTGGTGGGCACCCTGGCCGGAGAGATCAACAAGAAACTGGTGGCGCGGCTGCGCGCCTTGGACGGCGAGCCCGTGGGCCTGGCCCTGGCCGACGGCATAGCCCTGGCCGAGCCGGCGGGCGAGGAATGGGGCGCCGTGGGCGTGCTCACCCAGGGCTCCAGCACCTTGCTGTCGTTGCTGCTGCAGGGGGGCTTCTTGCCGGTGGTGAGCAGCATCGCCGCCAGCCGGGAAGGGGAGCTGCTCAACGTCAACGCCGACGAGGCGGCCGCCATGGTGGCCTCTTTGCTGGACGCCGAACTGCTGCTGCTGAGCGACGTTTCAGGGGTGCTGGATGCAAAGGGCCAGCTGCTGCCTGAACTGAATGGCGCCGACATCGCCCGGCTCAAGGCCGACAGCGTCATCACCGGCGGCATGGTGGTGAAGGTGGACGCCGCCCTTCACGCCGCCCAGGCCCTGGGCCGGGCAGTGCGCCTGGCCTCCTGGAAGGACAGCCAGGCCCTGGCCAACCCCGCCCTCGGCACCGCCATCGCACCCTGAGGTAAAGATGAAGCATTTATTGACCGATTTTGATTGGAACGCCGCAGAGCTCAAGGCCCTGCTGCAACAGGCCGCCACCCTCAAGGCCCACCCGGCCGACTATGCCCAGGCCCTGGCCGGCAAGTCCGTGGCCCTGCTGTTCGAAAAGCCTTCCCTGCGCACCCGCGTCACCTTCGAGCTGGGTGCCCAGCAGTTGGGCGCCCTGGTGGTCTACCTGGACCAGAGCCACGGGGCGCTGGGCAAGCGCGAGCCGGTGGGGGACTTCGCCCAGAACCTGTCCTGCTGGGTCAACGCCATAGTGGCCCGCACCTACAGCCAGGCCACCCTGGACGAGCTGGCCGCCAAGGGCTCTGTGCCGGTGATCAACGCCTTGTCCGACCGCTTCCACCCTTGCCAGGGCCTGGCCGACATGCTGAGCCTCTACGAGGTGTTCGGCAAACTGGAAGGGGTCAAACTGGCCTACGTGGGGGACGGTAATAATGTCACCCACTCCCTGATGATACTGTCGAAGCTCTTGGGCGTTGAGATGCTGGTGGTCACCCCCAAAGGCTGCGAGCCGGCCGCCGACATCATCCAGGCCACCGGCATCCAGGTCACCGACGACATGGCGGCCCTGGAAGGGGTGGACGCCATCTATACCGACACCTGGATCTCCATGGGTGACGACAAGGATCCGGAAGCGGTACTCAAGACCTTCCTGCCCTACCAGATCAATGGCGACGTCATGAAAAAGTCCGGCGCCAAGGCCTTCATGCACTGCCTGCCCGCCTACCGCGGCAAGGAAGTGACGGCCGAGGTGCTGGAGGGGCCCCAATCCATAGTGCTGCGCCAGGCCGAGAACCGCCTGCATGTGCAGAAAGCCGTATTCCTGAAGCTTCTTAAAGAGGATTAATACCAATGTCTGTATCCAAAGTGGTTTTGGCCTATTCCGGCGGTCTGGACACCTCGGCCATAGTGCCTTGGCTGAAGGAAAACTACGGCTGTGAAGTGGTGGCCTTCGTGGCCGACGTTGGCCAGGGCGCCGAGGAGTTGGAAGGGGTGGAAGCCAAGGCCCTGGCCAGCGGCGCCTCCGAGTGCCATATCGTCGACCTCAAAGAAGAGCTGGCCGCCGAATACATCTGGCCCATGCTCAAGGCCGAGTCGGTCTACGAGGACAGCTACCTGCTGGGCACCTCTGTGGCCCGCCCGGTGATCGCCAAGGCCCAGGTGATGGTGGCCCGCAAGGTGGGCGCCGACGCCCTGGCCCACGGCTGCACCGGCAAGGGCAACGACCAGGTCCGTTTCGAGTCCTGCTTTGCCGCCCTGGCTCCCGAGTTGAAGGTCATAGCCCCCTGGCGGGAATGGACGATGCGCAGCCGTGAGGATCTGCTCAACTACCTGGCCGAGCGCAAGATCCCCACCACCGCCAGCCTGACCAAGATCTACAGCCGCGACGCCAACCTCTGGCACATCTCCACCGAGGGCGGCGAGCTGGAAGATACCTGGACCCCGGCCGGCCCCAACTGCTGGGCCTGGACCGTCGATCCCAAGGACGCCCCCAATGAGGCCGAAGTGCTGGACATCGACTTCGAAGCCGGTGTGCCCGTGGCCCTGAACGGCGAAGTGCTGAGCGGCGCCAACCTCATCGAGCGCCTCAACGGCGTGGCTAGCGCCCACGGCGTCGGCCGGGTCGACATCGTCGAGAACCGCCTGGTGGGCATGAAGTCCCGCGGCTGCTACGAGACCCCGGCCGGCACAGTGCTGCTGGCGGCCCACCAGGCCCTGGCGCACCTGGTGCTGGACAAGGTCTGCTCCCAACACCTGAAATTCCTGGGCCAGCAGTTCGCCCAGCTGCTCTATGACGGGCGCTGGTTCACCCCCCTGCGGGAAGCCATCGTCGCCGGCGTCGAGAGCCTCAACAAGGAACTGACCGGCCAGGTGCGGGTCGAGCTCTACAAGGGCCAGGCCAGGGTGCTGGGCAGCCAGTCGCCCCACAGCCTGTTCTCCGAGGCCTTCGCCACCTTCGGTGCCGACGAGGTCTACAACCAGAAGGACGCGGCGGGCTTCATCCGCCTCTACAGCCTGCCGGCGCGGATCAAAGCGCTGCAAGAAGAGGGCAACTAAGATGGCAGCGCTCTGGGGAGGTCGTTTTGAGCAGGGTGCCAGCGAGGCCTTTGCGCGGTTCAATGCCTCATTACCCGTCGACTGGCGTTTCTGGGCCGAGGACATCCAAGGCTCCCTGGCCTGGGCTGGCGCCCTGGCCGAGGTAGGGGTGCTGACCCAGAGCGAAGCCGAACGACTGCAGGTGACCCTGCAGTCCCTTGCCGAGCAATTGGCGGCCGATCCGGCCCCGCTTTTCGAGAGCAGCGAGGAGGACATCCACAGTTTCGTGGAGGCCTGGCTGATCGGTGAAGTGGGGGATCTCGGCAAGAAGCTGCACACAGGCCGTTCCCGTAACGACCAGGTGGCCACCGACTTTCGGCTCTGGTGCCGCAAGACCGGCAAGCAACTGCTGGCCGAGCTCCAGCAGACGTTGGAAGTAATGGCGGAGCTGGCCAAAGGCGAGCTGGGCACCTTGATGCCCGGTTACACCCACCTGCAACGGGCCCAGCCGGTGACCTTCGGCCACTGGGTGATGGCCTACGTCGAGATGCTGGAACGGGATCTCGAGCGCCTGGAAGACGCCCTCAAGAGGGTCAACGTCTGCCCGCTGGGCTGCGGCGCCCTGGCCGGCACCGCCTACCCCATGGACCGCGAAAGGTTGGCCAAGGCCCTGGGGTTCGAGCGCGCCGCCCGCAACAGCCTGGACGCCATCTCAGACCGGGACTTCGTGCTGGAGCTGCTGCAGCTGGCCAGCACCTCCGCCCTGCACCTGTCGCGCCTGGCCGAGGACCTCATCTTCTTCGGTACCGGCGAGGCGGGCTTCGTGAAGTTCTCCGACACCGTCAGCTCAGGCTCTTCCCTGATGCCCCAGAAGAAGAACCCGGACGCCCTGGAGCTGATCCGCGGCAAGAGCGGCCGCATCTTCGGCGCCATGGCCGGTTTCTCCATGACCTTGAAGGCGCTGCCGCTCTCCTACAACAAGGATCTGCAGGAAGACAAGCAGGGCCTCTTCGACGCCCTGGACAGCTGGAGCGACTGCCTGCTGCTGGCCCGGGAAGTGCTGGGTACCCTGGAAGTGAACCGCGAGGCCTGCGCCAAGGCCGCCGCCGGCGGCTATTCCAACGCCACAGAACTGGCCGATTACCTGGTGGCCAAGGGCATCCCCTTCCGGGAAGCCCACCACCTGGTGGGAGTGCTGGTGCGCATCGCCCTGGAGCAGCAGCTGCCCCTGGAGGCCCTGACCCTGGCCGAGATGCAGCAGGTGAGCGAGGTCATAGACGAGGACGTCTACCCGGCCCTGGACCTGACGGCGGCCCTGGAGAAGCGCTGCGCCCTCGGCGGCGTCTCCCTGGCGCGCCAGCAGGAGGCCCTCAAGGCCCTGCACGGCCGCCTGGCGGCCAAGGCGGTGCGCCGCGCCACCCTGGAAGACGTGGACGCCATCCAGGTGCTGATCGGCCACTGGGCCGGGGAAGGGGAGAACCTGCCCCGTACCCGCGAGGACATCATCCACTCGATCCAGGACTTCGTGGTGACGGAGGTGGACGGCCAGGTGGCGGGTTGCGCCAGCCTCTACATCTACTCCACCGGCCTTGCCGAGATCCGCTCTCTTGGCATCAACGAGAGCGCCCACGGCAAGGGCCTGGGCCAGGCCATGGTGCAGGTGCTGATGGACGAAGCGAGGGAGCTCAAGCTCAAGCGGGTCATAGTGCTGACCCGGGTGGCGGGCTTCTTCGACAAGCAGGGCTTCAAGGTCATCTTCAAGGACAGCCTGCCCGAGAAGGTGATGAAGGACTGCAAGCTCTGCCCGCGCCAGGACAACTGCGACGAGATCGCCATGGAACACCGGCTCTGAAAAGCCCCGAGGGAAAGCCCGCCGATTGGCGGGCTTTTTATTTGCGGTCTCTGGGGAAATGCAGGCTGATGCGGGCACCGCCCAGGGGGGAGTCGTCCAGGGTCAGGCGGCCGCCGTGGAGCACCATGATGCGGCTGCACATGGCCAGCCCCAGCCCCAGGTGGGGTACCGGATCCTGGCCCCTGGCCTTGTCGCCCCGGTAAAAGAGCTGGGTGGCCTTTTGCTTGTCTTCGTCGCTGAGGCCTGGGCCGTCGTCCTCAACGACGAGGGCGTCACCGCGCCAGCCCACGCGGATCTGCGCCTTGGCGTAGCGGCCGGCGTTGTCCAAGAGGTTCTGCAGGCAGCGGGTCAGCAGGTGGGGGTCGGCGTTCAGGGCCTCGGGGAAGGGGCCTTGCAGCGCTACCTGGCGGGTGGCCAGCCGCTCCAGCAAGGGGAGCAGGGCCAGGGGCTCCTTGTCGATGACCTCGACGGTTTCCAGCTCGTGGAACTCGCTCCAGTGGCTGACGATCTGCTCCAGGTATTCCAGATCTTCCTTGATCTGGCCGTCGTAGGGGCCCTGGCCGTTCATGGCCAGGGCGAAACGCAGCCTGGCCAGGGGGGTGCGCAGATCGTGGCTGACGGCTCGGGTCATCAGCGCCTGGTCGGCCAAGAGCCCCTCGATACGGGCGGCCATCAGGTTGAAGCTCTGGGCCAAGTCACCGAGCCGATCCCTGGGCCTGACGGCGAGCCGCTTCTGCCAGTTGCCCTTGCCGAATTCCAGGGTGGCGGCCTTGAGGGCCGTCAACTCCCGCACCAGGGGCCAGAGCCAGAGCAGCACCAGCAGCGCCAGCAGCACGAAGAAGGTGGCGGCAAAGCCATAGGAACCGGGCTCAGGGGGGCGCTGGTAGGGGCCCAGCAGCAGGTAGCCTTGGCCTATGGGGGTCAACAGGTAGTCCTGGTTGCCCTGGGTCAGGGGCAGTATCTCGTCGGGCCCCAGGGGCTGGTTGATACCGATGTCCTTGGGGTCGATGAGCTGCCCCTTGACCTGATGCTTGGCCAGATACTGGGCCCACTGCGCCCTGGGGCGTGACGCCAGTTCGGCGTCCAGCAAGGCCACCAGTTGGCGCTGGCTGGCGGTGGCCCTGGCCGGTTCGGCGTTGAAGCGTTGCCAGAGCTGGTCCAGGCCGTAACCCAGCAGTAACAGCGCCAGCAGCAAGAGGCCGTAGAGGCTGAAGAAGAGGCGCTTCATTGCCAGGGATCGGGGGCGAAGAGGTAGCCCTGCCCTGTGAGGTAGGCCTTGCTCTGCTGGGCCAGGCGCCTGTCGTCCTCCGCCAGCAGCAGCCTGGCCTTGGGGGTACTCAGTGAATGCTCCATGGCATGCGGTTCCGACGTCTGAGAGGTTGAGTAAAAAGCACCTGCCATTGGCCTTCCCAGAGCCGTTCGCCTTCGGGTGTTCCCAGCCAAAAAAGTATGGAGCCGCTGGCTTCCACTTGACCCTGCCATTGACCTTTTTCCTGGGCGGGCCAGCAGGTCAAGGGTTTGTCTTCCCGGTACAGGCATAGGGGAGTCGCCTGGGTCTGTTGCCAGTCCAGGCTCAGCTCGGCCTTGCAACTGCTGGCCCCCGCCGCCGCCACGCACCAGTGGGGGTTGAGGGTGACGTCCAGCCCGGCCTGGGCGGTGCCTGTGATAAGCAAGATGAGAAGGCCGAGGCTGCGCATGGGCTAGAAGCTGAAGGTGATGCCGACAAAGCTGTCGAGCAGGTTGCGTTTGTTGATCAGGGGGCTGTCGCCTATCCCTTTGCCCAGCCGCCGGCCGTTGAGGTTGGCCAGCAGGCCCCAGTGTTCCCCCAGGGGGTAGAACCACTGGCCTCTGGCCACCAGATCCAGTGTAGCCCTGCCCTGGTAGTCGGGGACAAGCCAGGGAAAAAGGCTGTCGGTGCCGTAGTAATAGTCCACCAGCTTGGCGCTTTTCCAGTCCATCCCCAGGCTGAACTGCCATTGTCCGAAGCCCTCAAAACTTTGGCCCACCCTGATGCTGGCCAACAGACCATGATGCTTGCCCAGCAGGTCGTGCAGCACCCTAATGCGCAGGAAGCGGTCACCCTGGTAGCGGCTGTAGGAGAAACCGCCCAGCCAGGTCCAGCTGGGGTCGTGGTCCACGTAGAGTGGCTGGCGGCTGGGACAGATGGGCCTGTTGCTGCAGGGCTGCTCCCGGCTTGGGGGCTTGATGCCCAGCCGGCCCCAGGATCCGAAGTAGAGAGGGTCGTCGGAGAAGCCTGTGGTCAGGTACAACTGGTTGTCGCCGTCGTCATAGAGGCTGAAGGCCAGGTCGCCGTTGTCGAAATAGCCCCAGTCGCCGTAATAGGCGACCTGGGGGATGGCGTAATAGGTGCTGTCGTCCTTGTTCACGAGGGGATTGTCGAAGTGGCCGTAACCCAGGGCGAGCCCCAGCTCCCACTGGTTGGCAGGAATGGTCTGCAGATCCTGGGCTTTGGCCGGGAACTGGCAGAGACAGAGGGCGATGATCAGTACAAGTATGGGCACGGCCAATAAACAACGTCAGGCGCAATGGTTACGACAGTGTAAACATTGCGTCTTTTGTCGTCGCCCGTCTCAGACAAATTGCGACATTTGTTAAATCGAAGCTGGGATACAGCTCACTCTTCCTTGTACATCTGCGATTGCAGGTAGTTTTGCAGGCCGACGGTGCCGATCAGTTGCAGCTGGGTCTCCAGCCAGTCGATGTGCTCCTCCTCGGAATCGAGAATGCGTTTCAAGAGGTCGCGGCTGATGTAGTCCCGGACCTTCTCGCAATACTCTATGCCGTCCCGCAGGTCGGGAATGCCCTTGAGCTCATGGTTGAGGTCACTCTGCAGGGCCTCGGGTACGTCTTCACCGATATTGAGTTTGCCAAGATCCTGGAGGTTGGGCAGGCCGTCCAGGAAGAGGATCCGTTCGGTCAGCCAGTCGGCGTGGTTCATCTCGTCGATGGATTCGTGGTACTCGTGGTCCGCCAGCCGTTGCAGGCCCCAGTTCTTGAACATGCGGGCGTGGAGGAAATACTGGTTGATGGCCACCAGTTCGTTGCCCAGCACCTGGTTCAGCAGCTGTATGACTTTCTTATCCCCTTTCATGCCGGCCTCCTTATGGTCAATAAGGAAGCATGGTATTGAGGAAAAGCTAAGTCAAACAGCGATTTGGGTAATGATAAGCGTTTGTTTTGGGGCTGCGGAGGGGGGCGGCAGAGCCTCGCTCAGGACCGCCTTGGCCTGGCGGGCACATTTGCCGCACTGGCTGGCGACCTTCAGCTCGGCACGCAACTGGGCCAGGCTGTGGCAGCCGGCGTGGGCTGCTTTCCTGATTGCCTTGTCGGATACGCCATGGCAGAGGCAAACGTACATAATCCGGCCCAGAGTGGAGACTGGACCGGATTATAAATGCGAACCGTTATTATTTCAATCTGGCCCCTGTTCAGAAGAGATCGGGATCGTCCGGGTTCTGCTTGTCTTGTGCGGGCGGCGCGTCGAAGGGATTGGCCAGGCTGTCGCGGGCAAATTCCGTCGGTTCAGTGCCGGCCTTGAAGTACTCGAAGCGGCTGCTGAAATCGGTGGCGCGGGTCAGCTTTCCGGTGGCCCTGTCGATACGCACCGATACGATACCAGGGGGCACGGCGAAGCTGCCTTCGGGTATCTTCGCCAGGGCCACCTTCATGAAGGCATTCCAGCCTGGCTGGGCGCTCTTGGCCCCCGCTTCCTTGCCGGAGATGGGGTCATCGGCCAGGGGCGGGAAGTTGGTGCTGCCGCCCAGCTCGTGCTGGTGGTCGTCGAAACCGATCCAGGTGGTAGCTTCCAGGCCGGGTATGAAGCCGGAGAACCAGGCGTCCTTGGATTCGTTGGTGGTTCCCGTCTTGCCGGCGATGTCGTGGCGCTTGAGCTCGCGGGCGGCGCGCCAGCCGGTGCCTGTCCAGCCGGTGCCGTGGCTCCAGTTGCCGCCGCCCCAGATCACGCTTTCCATGGCTTGGGTCACCAGGAAGGCGGTCTGGGCGCTGATGGCGCGCTTGGCCAGGCGGTTGGCCCCTACCGGAGCCACCTCGCATTGCTGCTGCCAGTTGCCCTGGTCCTGCACCTCAGGCTGGCCCTGGAGGCTGGCAAAGGCGGCGCTGAGGGCTTCTTCCTGGTCGGCAGGTGCCGCCGCTAGTGCCTGGGTTGGGGCGCCCAGGGTGACCGGCTGGTCAGCCGCGCCTTGGGCAAGCAACTGCTCACATTCGCTGCAGGCAACCTTGGGAGAGGCCATCCAGACGAGCTTGCCGTAGCCGTCTTCTACCCTGTCGACAAGGTAGGGTTCGACCAGGAAGCCGCCGTTGGCGATGGCGCTGAACCCCCTGGCTACGTCCATGGGGGTCAGGGACGCCGAGCCCAAAGCCAGGGATTCGTTGCGGGGCAGGTCGTCGCGGTCGAAACCGAAGTCGGTGAGGCGGTTGATGACCTTATCGATGCCCACGGCCCTTAGCAGCCGCACCGACATCACGTTCTTGGACTGGCCGAGGCCGATGCGGACCCGGGTCGGGCCCAGGTAGACGGGGGGCGAGTTCTTGGGCCGCCAGGCATAACCCTGGGACCTGTCCCATTGGTTGATGGGGGCGTCGTTGACCAGGGAGGCCAGGGTGAAGCCGTTGTCCAGGGCGGCCGAGTAGATAAAGGGCTTGATGTTGGAGCCCACCTGGCGTTTGGCCTGGGTGACCCTGTTGTACTTGCTCAGTTCGAAGTTGAAGCCCCCCACCAGGGCGCGGATGGCGCCGTCATGGGGATCCAGGGCTACCAGGGCCGAGTTGACCATGGGGATCTGGGCCAGCAGCCAGCCTTCGCCATTGGGGCGCACATAAACCAAGTCTCCTGGTGCCAGTATCTCACCGGCGCTCTTGGGAGCAGGGCCCTGCTTGTTCTCGTCGATATAGGCCCTGGCCCAGGACAGGGCCTCCCAGGGCAGTTCCAGTTGGCCTTTGCCTTTCACTTGTACCGTGGCGCTTTGTTCGCCCACGGCCGTCACCACGGCCGGGATCAGCGGTTGGTAGCTGTCCTGGCCCTTGAGGAACTGGTCTATCTTGGCCTGGTCCCAGGGCCAGCCTTCCAGCTTCTGGGCCGGGCCGCGCCAGCCGTGGCGGCGGTCGTAGTTCAAGACGTTGTTGATCAGGGCCTGCTGGGCCGCACGCTGGTCCTTGGCGTTGAGGGTGGTGTAGACCTGGTAACCCTCGCCATAGGCGGCGTCTTCACCGAAGAGATCGATCATCTGCTGGCGGACCATCTCTGCCACGTAATGGGCGGACAGGGTGATCTCGGCACCGTGGTAACTGGCGGTGTTGGGGGCCTTGATTGCCTGGTCGTATTGGGCTTGGGTGACGGCGCCCACGTCCAGCATCCGGCCCAGCACCACGTTGCGCCTCGCCATGGCCCTTTCGGGGTTGGACAGGGGGTTGAGGGTGGAGGGGGCCTTGGGCAGGCCAGCCAGCACTGCCATTTCCGGCAACGTCAGGTCCTTGACGTCCTTGCCGTAGTAGACCTGGGCAGCGGCCCCCACCCCGAAGGCGCGGTGCCCCAACTCAATCTTGTTGAGGTAGAGCTCGAGGATCTCGTCCTTGGTGAGCAGTTGCTCTATGTGCCAGGCGATGAACATTTCCTTGATCTTGCGGATGTAGGTTTTTTCCCGCGTCAGGAAGAAGTTACGGGCCAGCTGCATGGTGATAGTGCTGGCGCCCTGGCTCTTGTGGCCGGTCAATACCAGGTTGACGGCGGCCCTGGCCAGGCCGACGAAGTCGATACCGGAATGCTCGTAGAAGCGGCTGTCTTCGGTGGCCAGGAAGGCCTGCACCAGCTGTGGCGGCATGTCCTTGATGGCAAGGGGAATACGGCGCTTTTCACCGAACTGGGAGATCAGTTCGCCGTCGGCGGAATAGACCCGCATTGGAGTCTGCAACCGCACGTCCTTGAGCACCGCAACGCTTGGCAGCTCTGGCTTGACGTAGTAGTACATACCCACCACCGAAGCCACGCCCAGCAACGCCATCAGTCCCAGGGCGAACAGAATTCTAACCAGCCACTTCACTAAACACCTCGCAATTGCCCCTGTCCTTACCCTATTATCTGCTTGATTAGGCGGCAAAACTATAAACGGTCAACTAGACCGACTGCAAAAAGCCCACTATTCTAAGTCACCACATAACAAAAAATTTACGACGGATATGCTTGCAAAACTCTTCCGTCGCCAAGAGCCCATCATGATTGGGGTTGATATCGGTTCCCACTCAATCAAGGCCGTGTTGCTGGCGAAAAATGGTAACACGTTCAAAGTTGAAGCGGTGGCCGTTGAACCCACTCCCAGAGGGGCTGTTGTCGACCATGAAATTCAGGACATCGAACCGGTAGGGGAAGCGCTCCGGCGGCTGGTACGTCGCCTGCCCTCCAAGATCAAGGCATCGGCCATGGCCGTGGCGGGCTCGTCCGTTATGACCAAGGTCATTTTCATGGACGCTTCCTTAAGCGACGATGAAATGATGAGCCAGATCGAGGTGGAAGCGGAGAACCTTATTCCCCATCCTCTCGATGAGGTCAACCTCGACTTCGAACGGTTGCGTCCCCATGCCAACGACCCCTCCCGAGTCGACGTGCTGCTATCAGCGGCCCGTTCCGAGTCGGTGCAGGCCAGGGTCAGTGCCATGGAGATCGCCGGTCTCGACACCCACATCATGGACATCGAAGCCTACGCCCTTGGGCGCGCGGTCGGCACCATTGCCGCCCGCCAGCCCGAGTTGGCCGATGCCAAGCTGCTGGGGGTGCTGGACATAGGTGCCCGCACCACTACCCTGTCCATCATCGAAGACGGCGAAGTCGCCTACAGCCGCGAAGAAGCCTTCGGTGGCGAGCAGCTCAACCAACTGATCCAGTCGGCTTACGACATGAGCGCTGACGAAGCGGAGCGCGTCAAGCTACGTGGCGAATTGCCAGCGACCGCTGCCCTTGAGGTGCTGGCGCCCTTCCAGACCGAGCTGCTGCAACTGCTGCGCCGCTCGCTGCAACTCTTCTACACATCTGAGGGCCACGACAGCCTGGACGGCCTGGTGCTGACCGGTGGCAGCGCCGCCATTGAAGGCCTTGCCGACATGCTGCACGAAGAACTGGGCTTCCCGGTGCTGGTGGCCGATGTCTTTGCCGGGATGAAGATGGGGCCCGACGTCAACAAGCGCGACATGGAACGCCATGGCCCGGCATTGGCCATCGCATCCGGCCTGGCCATGAGGAGTTTCAGCTGATGGCGCACATCAACCTGTTGCCCTGGCGGGAAGAGGCTAGGGAGAGGGAGAAGAAGGAATTTACAGCCACCCTGGTGGCCATGGTGGTGCTGACGGTGCTGCTGATGTTGGTGGCCAACTGGATAGTGGGCCAGTACATCGATGGTCAGCGCCAGCGTAATGCCTACCTCCAAGGCCAGATCCATGAACTGGAGCAGGCGATCTCCGAGATAGAACTGCTCAAGAAACGCAAGGCGGATCTGGAGCAGCGCATGGGCCTGATCGCCCGCCTGCGGGCCAGCCGTAACGTGACGGCCCATATCTTCGACACCATAGCGGACGCCGTCCCTCCCGGCATGTATCTGACCGAGGTCAGCCGCAACAACGACGACTTGAGCATCAAGGGTAAGACCGAGTCCAACAACCGCGTCTCCACCCTGATCCGCTACATCAAGGACTCCGAGTGGCTGGCCAACCCCGAGCCCAGGCGGATCCAGTCCAGCAACAAGTCCAGTGCCTTGTCCGATTTCGACCTCGGCGTCCAGGTCCACCTGGAAGGGGTAGTGCAGCCCAAGCAGGCCGCCCAGGGAGGTAAGAAATGAAACTCAATGAACTGGACTTCTCGGAGATCGGCAGTTGGCCCAAGGCGGCCAAGGCCGTTTTCATCGGTTTCATTTGCCTGGTGGTGGCCGCTGTCTTCTACTACGTGGAGATCAGCGGCAACCTGAGCACCCTCTTCGCGGAGCAGAAGAAAGAAGAGGAGCTCAAGCACACCTTCGAAGGCAAACAGCGGCTGGCTGCCAACCTGGAGGCTTATCGCGCCCAGATGCTGCAGCTGGAAGCTACCTTCTCGCAATTCCTCAAACAGCTGCCCACCGAGGACGAAACGGCCGGCCTGCTGGACGACATCAACTTCGTGGGTACCGCCAGCGGCCTGGACTTCAGGGTCATCCAATGGCAGCAGCCCCAGGAGAAGGAATTCTACATAGAGCTGCCCATCGACATCGAGGTGATAGGGGATTATCACCAGCTTGGCACCTTCGTCAGTGACGTGGCGGCCCTGCCGCGGATCGTCACCCTCCACAACTTCGACATCAAGGCCACAGACAACGGCAAGCTGATCATGAAGCTGCAGGCCAAGACGTACCGGTATAAGGAGGATGGCAATGCCAAGAAGAAGAAAGGCTGAATTGCTGTTGCTGTTGTCGGTGCTTGGCCTTGGCGGCTGCAACGACGACACCAGTGACCTGCAGGCCTTCGTGGCCGAGGTCAAACAGCGCCCCGTTCCCGGCATCGAACCCATGCCGGAGCTCAAGACTTTTGAACACTTCCGCTACGAGCCGGGTGACAGGCGCAGTCCTTTTGAGCCGCCCAGCCCCGAGCTGTTGGCGGAAAGCGCTGCAGCCAAGAACCCTGACTGCTTGCAACCTGACAGCAACAGGGTCAAGGAACCGCTGGAACAGTTCCCCCTGGATACCCTCTCCATGAAGGGCACCATGGGTAGCACCGGCGAGCTCTGGGCCCTGATCCAGGCCGGCGACGGCAACCTGTACCGGGTGACCACAGGCAACTACCTGGGTCTCTACAACGGCCTTATCCAAGAGATTTCGCGCAGTGGCATCAAGATACGAGAATTGGTGCCAGATGGGGCAGGGTGCTGGCAGGAGCGTGCCGCCACGCTCGAACTGGTCAGTGAATAACAACGAGATTCTTTAAGGGACAGACGTGATGAATGCTTGCAACTCCCTGAGAAACCCGGCCCAGTCCTTCTGGCAGCGGGTTAAACACAGCGCCCTGGGCATCTTGCTGCTACTGCCGGTAGGCCAGGCCCTGGCGACGTCCTTGACCGACGTGCGGGAAAACACCCTGGGTAAACAGGGCATCGAACTGGAGTTCGTGATGGACGGGGATTTCATCGAACCCCGCACCCGCATCTCCTACAACCCGGCCGAGCTCTACATCGACTTCCGGGGCGTGGATTCCAAGCTGGCCATGTCGGAGCTGGAGGTCAAGGCCGGTGGTCTGGACAAGATCACCACCACCAGCATCAACGACGGCGTCCGCGCCGTGTTGCACCTGGACAAACTCACTTCCTACCAGACCAAGCGTATCGACAACCGCTACGTGGTGTCTCTGGGACAGGCCATCGCCGGCGGTGGTGAGGAAGGCCAGGGTGGCCAGATCAACGCCATCAAGGCTATCGACTTCCGTCGTGGCAAGGACGACGAAGGCCGGATGCTGGTGTTCATGCAGAATACCTCCGCTGCCGTGGACGTACGGCAGCAGGGGGCCAGCATAGTGGCGGAGTTCCTCAATACCGCCATTCCCGACGACCTCATCTACCAGTTGGACGTCACCGACTTCGGCACCCCGGTGCAGAGCGTCGAAACCTTCCGCGAAGGGGACAAGACCCGGATGGTGATCAAGCCCAAAGGCGCCTTCACCTTCCGTTACCAGCAGGCCAACAACCTCTTCACCCTGGAAGTCTTCCCCAAGAAGCAGACCAAGGAGGAGAAGGACAAGGTGGCCTATGACGGCAAACGCATCTCACTGAACTTCCAGGATATTCCAGTCAGGACAGTGCTGCAGATCATCGCCGACTATAACAACTTCAACCTGGTGACCTCCGACACCGTCAAGGGCAACATCACCCTGCGTCTCGACGGCGTACCCTGGGACCAGGCCCTGGATATCGTGCTTAAGGTCAAGGGCCTCGGCAAACGTGTGGATGGCAATATCCTGATGGTGGCCCCAACCGACGAGCTCAACGCCCGCGAGGCCCAGGAGCTGGAGGCCAAGAACAAGGTCAAGACCTTGGTACCTCTTTACTCCGAGTTCCTGCAGGTCAACTACGCCAAGGCCAAGGATTTGGCGGAACTGCTCAAGAGCAGCCAGGCCAGCCTGTTGTCCGACCGTGGCAATGTCACTGTCGATGAGCGGACTAATACCCTTTTGGTCCAGGATACTGAGGAAAAGCTTAATGAAATCAAGGGGCTGATAAAGGTCCTTGATGTGCCTGTCAAGCAGGTGCTTATCGAGTCCAGGATCGTCACAGTGCGTGACAACGTAGTGGAAGATTTGGGGGTTCGTCTGGGCTTCACCGACCAGAATGCCAACAACGGGACCTCGGGCAGCCTGGAAGGTGCCGAGACAGCTGCCGGCGGTGCTACTCCTGCCCTGGCCGACCGCCTCAACGTCAACCTGCCGGCCGCCGTGGAGAACGCCGCCTCTATCGGCTTCCATGTCGCCAAGCTGGCCAATGGACAGCTCCTGGACCTGGAACTTTCCGCTCTGGAACAGGAAAACAAGGGTGAAGTCATCTCCAGCCCGCGCCTCACCACCGCCAACCAGAAGGCAGCCTACATAGAGCAGGGCACAGAGATCCCCTATGTGCAGAGCACCTCTTCCGGCGCTACCTCCGTCACCTTCAAGAAGGCCGTGCTGAGCCTGCGGGTGACCCCGCAGATCACCCCGGACAACAAGATCATCCTGGATCTGGTGATCACCGAGGATACCAAGGGCGATGTGGTGCAAACTCCGACCGGTACTGCTGTGGCCATCGACACCAAGGAGATCGGCACCCAGGTGCTGGTGGACAACGGTGAAACCATAGTGCTGGGCGGTATCTTCCAGCAGGAGAAGAAAAGGGTGGTGTCCAAGGTGCCGTTGCTGGGTGATATCCCTGGCTTGGGCTGGCTGTTCCGTAACACCAACAATTCCAATATCAAGCAGGAATTGCTGATCTTCGTGACCCCAAGGGTTGTCAACGAAGAATCCTGATTTGTGAGAAAAGGCCTAAGTGCCGACGCTGAAAAGGCCACCGCTGAGGTGGCCTTTTGTTATTTGTTGCCCGCCCGTCTCACCGGGCCAGTTGCCTGAAGGCTGCACAATTGCGATAATCCGCCGTCACCAAACGACCTTGTGGGGATTTTTTCACCAGGGCGTTCCGCCCCTGTTTCGGACAGCGAAGACGTATCACCAATATGGCAGAAAAACGCAATATCATTCTTATTGGCCCCATGGGGGCCGGCAAAAGCACCATTGGCCGCCAGCTCGCCCAGGATCTGCATCTCGAGTTTTTCGACTCTGACCAGGAAATCGAACGCCGTACCGGCGCCGATATCAACTGGGTCTTTGACGTCGAAGGCGAAGATGGTTTCCGCGTGCGGGAGAGCAGGGTCATCGACGAATTGACCGAGCTGCAAGGCATAGTACTGGCCACAGGCGGCGGCGCCGTGATCAACAAGGATGTGCGCAACCGCATTTCTGCCCGTGGCATAGTGGTGTACCTGGAGACCACCATCGAGAAGCAGCTGGCCCGCACCCAGAAGGACAAGCGCCGCCCCCTGCTGCAGGTGGATGAGCCCCGTGACGTACTGGTGCGCCTGGCCGAGGAACGCAACCCCCTCTACGAGGAAGTGGCCGACATAGTAGTGCGCACCGACGACCAGAGTGCCCGCAGCGTCGCCAGCCAGATCATCGACCAACTGGGTTTCTAAATGGCAAAAAGGCTGGACGTCGGGCTCGGGGAAAGAAGCTATCCCATCTGGATAGGAACCGGCCTGGGTCCAGACTTGCTGCAAAGGATCAGGGGGCGCCAGGTTGTCATCGTCAGCCAGGCGCCCCTGGCTCGGCACCTGACCAAACTGTTGGCCTACCTGGGGGACGCCCCAAAATCCGTCCACTGCCACTCCTTGCCTGACGGCGAAGGCGCCAAGAACCTCCAAGAGCTGGAACGGCTGATTGGCTGCCTGATAGAGGCCGGCCTCGGCCGTGACGGCCTGCTGCTGGCCCTGGGCGGCGGCGTGGTAGGGGATATCACCGGCTTTGCCGCCGCCTGCTTCCAGCGCGGCATGGACTTCATCCAGTTGCCCACCACCCTGCTGTCGCAGGTGGACTCCGCCGTCGGCGGCAAGACGGCCGTCAACCATCCCCTTGGCAAGAACCTGATCGGTGCCTTCCACCAGCCCAAGGCCGTCTATGTGGATCTGGACTGGCTGGATACATTGCCGGGCAACCAGCTTTCCGCTGGTCTTGCCGAAGTCATCAAGTATGGCGTCATCGAAGACGCCGCCTTCTTCGCCTGGCTGGAAGCCAACATGACGGGGCTGCTGGCCAGGGACAAGACCCTGCTGGCCCACGCCATAGAGAGGTCCCTGGCCATCAAGGCCCGTATCGTCGCCGCCGACGAACGCGAGCAGGGCGTAAGGGCCCACCTCAACCTGGGCCACACCTTCGGCCATGCCATAGAGGCCCACCAGGGCTATGGCAACTGGCTGCACGGTGAGGCCGTGGCGGCCGGCATGCTGATGGCGGCCGAGCTTGCCAAGGCCAGGGGTATGCTGGAAGATGGTGAATTATCGCGCCTGTATCGCCTGACTCAGGCCGCGGGCTTGCCTACCAAAGGGCCGCTGGACATGGAGCCGGAAGACTACCTGCCGCTGATGCAGCGCGACAAGAAGGTGTTGGCCGGTAAGTTGCGACTGGTGCTGCCTCAGGGGTTGGGCCAGGCCGTGGTGGTTAGCGACGCCCTGGACACCGAGATCCTCGAGGCAATCCGCGCCGTTCAGGCCAACCACTGAGTGGAGCTATGTCGAACGCCCTAGAGGCCCTGCTTACCCGCATCCGTCACCTGCTGCATTTTGGCCAGGATCCCCTGGTGGTGGTGGAGCCGGATGGCGCCAGCCGCGGCCTGCTGTTGAATCGGCTGCTGGACGGCCTGCCTGAGCACCAGGATCTCGCCCTGCTGCGTTACAAGAAGGCGCCCGGCCTGCGCAAGCTGCGCACCGACATCCTTTCCCAGTGGTTCCCCGACCCCGTCTTCAACCCCGACGACACCCTGGCTGACAGCTACCTTCGGCTACGCCAGCAGCCCGCCCAGCGGCTGTTGCTGGTGGACAGCGCTGAACGGCTGGATCCGGCCATCTTCCGCGAATGGCAGGCCTTGGCCGAGGAAACAGACGACTCCATGGGGCTGCTGCTGCTGGTGCCTGAGCCGGCCTGGGTGCCGACCCTGTCCTGGCGGCCCATCTACCTCGGTGGCAGCGCCGCTGCCGACAAACCCAGGGCCAAGGGCAAGGCCCGTCTCTGGCTGGCCCTGGTCGGCGCCCTGTTGTTGGCGTCCCTGATGTTGGCCTTCTTCCTTCAGCCTTCCGCGCCTTTGCCGGAGCGCCGCAGCTTGCCTTTGCCGCAACCTGTCGAGAACCAGCTCAATCAGCCCCAAGCCACAGCGCAGAAGGTGGAACCAGCCCCAGAGGCAGCCAAGCCTGGGTCGTCTTTGGCACAAGGCAACAGCGACGAGGCCAAGAAACCCTCGGAGGAAGACCTGGGCCAGCAGGCAGCCGCCAGCCAAGAGCGGAGCCCCGCGGAAATGGATGCATCCCAAGCCGGAGGAGCTGAAGCAGGCAAGGCCCAGGCTTTGCCGGTGGCTGAGGCAGACAAGGGGGGCGATGCCAGTGCCGAGACAGTGAAGCCCAAAGCGGCCGAGACCAACCCTAAGGGCAATGAGAAGGCCCAGCCTGCCACGACTGCCGAAGGCAAACCGTCGGCCGCTGGGCCCCAAGCCGGCTGGCCACAATCGGTGCCGGATTCCCACTATGCCCTGCAATTGATGGCGGGCTTCAGCGCCGCCAAGTTGAAGACTGCCCTGGCCGGGCAGGGCGTCGAGGATTGGCACCTGGTCAAGACCCGGCGCCAGGGTAAAGTCTTCTACCTGTTGCTACAGGGGAACTACGCCAATATGGAAGAGGCCAAGGCCGCCCAGGCCAAGCTGCCGGCCAGTTTCCGCCAAGCCGGAGCCTGGCCCAAAGACTACGGCAAAATCAAGGCAGAATTTGCCGCCGGCAAAGGCTAAAATGGCCCACTGGATTTTCCCCGAACCGCATTCATGAAAAAACACCGAGCCTTCCTGAAATGGGCTGGCGGCAAATACACGCTGGTTGATCATATCCGCCGCCATCTCCCGGAAGGGGAAGTGCTGGTGGAGCCCTTCGTGGGCGCCGGCTCGGTGTTCCTCAACAGCGACTTCGATCGCTATGTGTTGAACGACATCAACCCGGATCTGATCAATCTCTATCGCCACCTGGCGGAAGAGCCTGAACGTTTCATCCGGGATGCCAAGGCGCTGTTCGGGCCCGGTACCAACCAGAAGGGCGCCTACTACCTGTTTCGCCAGGAGTTCAACGACTGCACCGACAGCTACCGGCGCTCCCTGCTGTTCCTCTACCTCAACCGCCACGGCTACAACGGCCTCTGCCGCTATAACCGCAAGGGCGGTTTCAATGTTCCCTTCGGATCCTACAAGGCGCCTTATTTCCCCGAGGACGAACTGGGCTTTTTCGCCGAGAAGGCCAAGAAGGCCACCTTTACCTGCCAGCACTTCGTGCAGCCCATGGAGGCGGCGGGGGCAGGGCAAGTGGTCTACTGCGATCCGCCCTATGTGCCCCTGTCGGTGACGGCCAGTTTCACTACCTACGCCAGCAGCGGCTTCAGCCTCGACGATCAGGCAGCCCTGGCCAAGACGGCATTGGAGTCTTCGCGGCGCGGAGTCAGCGTGCTGATCTCCAACCACGACACCCAGCATACCCGTTGGCTATACAGGGATGCCGCCCTCAACGCGGTACAAGTCAAACGCAGCATCAGCCGCAACGGTGCCGGCAGGCAGAAGGTGGGGGAGTTGTTGGCGCTCTATCAGGGGCTGTCAGTGCAGCACCCAGTTGACCACCAGCAGCAGGGCGATCACGAAGAGCGCTATGCCGACCACCCCGGCGATTATATAGCTCAGGGCTGAACGGCTTTCGAGGTCTGTGGCATGGCGACTGCTGCTTTGCACCCCGAACAGGGCGCCGGCGACACTTAGGAAGAGGTTGCGCTTCTTAGGGGTGGACTTGGCGGGCATGGTGGTCGTTTCCCCGGCGGCTGATCAATTCCAGCAGATCCAGAAAATGCAGCTGGGCAGAGCCGCTGTGACCGCTGAGCCATTGCCCCCAGCTGACTTCCTGATGGAGGTTGGCTTGCGGGACCAGCTTGTGCTCAAGGGAGGATGACCCCAACAGCAGGGCGCAGGCGGCCAAAGACAAACCCAAGGCTTTCTTGATATGCACGCACTCCTCCTGTCGGTGTTAATGAAACTGGGCCGATTATAACAGCTGCTTAAAAGCTGGCCAATAAAAAAGGGGCCCTAAGGCCCCGAGGTCGCATGGACGCCAAGGAGGGACTCAAAAGCTGGCCACCAAGCCGAACAGCAGCTTGCCTTCGGTGGCGTGGTCGGGGTTGTTGTCCTGGTGCCAGGCATAACCGATGAAAAGGCTCTGCTTGTCGTTGACGGCATAGATCAGCTTGGCGGCGGCGTCGGCATAGGACTTGCCATAGGCCCAGTAGTCCGGCTGGTATTTCTTTTCCCCATAATTGCGGTAACCGCCGTGGAGCGAGAGCTGCCAGGCCGGTGCCAGAGCCAGGGTCTTGTTCAGCTCAAAATAGTTGTGGCCGAAGTCCCAATCGTGGCGCGCCGAGATGGTCACCCAGGGGGTATCCAGGCTGACGGAGCCTTCTGTCTGGTGGTTGGTGCCGCCAGGATAGTAGAAGCGGGTCAGCTGCAACTCCAGGCTGTAACCTGGCGCCAGGGAAAAGCGGTAGCCGCCCCACCAGTCCAATTCGCCGCCGTTGTCGCCGGACGACCCCCAGAGCCCCACATAGGCCCCGCTGTCGTGGGTCAGGTCGATACAGCCTTGCACCACAGGTTGGTTGGACGAGCCGCTGACACCCCTGGCCACATAGTTGTTGGCAAAGGCGGTGAAGCCGTCGACGGAGAAGTGGTCGCCTAGGGCGGCCTGGGCCTGGGGGACGCCGAGCAGGGTCAGCGCCAATATGGAGTAGAGCTTGGGCACGTCGCTATCCTGGTTTAATTGGTATTACCAATTCACCTATTGGTCGTGGAAAAGCGGGCGACTCTACGTAATAGGCCGGGGTAAGGCAATGGTTTTTGGCCTTGCCTGTCAGGATTCCCTCGGATTTATAGCTTTTTAAAAGAAGTGTTTGCTTACTGCTAACAAAGGGCCAAGATCGCCCTTACAGAAATAGGCTTTGGTTATACCAATTTCAAATGCTTGCCTGGTTTGGCCAGCTTGGCAAAAAGGGGCCGGCCGGCCCCTCTCTAACCCAGGCCGGCGATACAGAGGTATTTCATCTCCAGGTATTCGTCCAGGCCATATTTGGAGCCTTCCCGGCCAAGGCCTGAGGATTTGACGCCGCGGCAGTGTGGGACGCCATGGCGCCGGGCTAAGGCTTAAGCTCCCAGGCCGGCGATACAGAGGTATTTCATCTCCAGGTATTCGTCCAGGCCATATTTGGAGCCTTCCCGGCCAAGGCCTGAGGATTTGACGCCGCCAAAGGGCGCCACTTCGTTGGACACCAGGCCGGTATTGACCCCCACCATGCCGGACTCCAGGGCCTGGGCGACCCTGAACACCCGGCCCAGATCCTGGCTGTAGAAGTAGGCCGCCAGGCCAAAGGGCGTGGCGTTGGCGAGGCGGATCGCCTCTTCTTCCTCGTCGAAGGCCAGCACGGCGGCCACGGGCCCGAAGGTCTCCTCCCTGGCGATCAGGGCGTCGGGGGCGAGGTCCGCCAGGAGAGTGGGCTCGAAGAAGGTGCCGCCCTTCTTGTGGCGTTTGCCCCCCAGCAGCAGCCGGGCGCCGCCGGCCAAGGCGTCGCTGATGTGGGCCTCCACCTTCTGGACCGCCTTGGCGCTGATGAGAGGGCCAGTGGTGACGCCGGGCTCGGTGCCGGCCCCCACCTTGAGGCCGGCCATGGCCTTGACCAGCTTGTCCAGGAAGGGTTCCAGCACCGGGCGCTGGACATAGAAGCGGTTGGCGCAGACGCAGGTCTGGCCGGCATTGCGGAACTTGGCGGCCATGGCCCCTTCGACGGCGGCGTCCAGATCGGCGTCGGCGAAGACGATAAAGGGGGCGTTGCCCCCCAACTCCAGGGACAGCTTCTTGATGTCATGGCTGCATTGACCCATCAGCAAGGCGCCGACGGCGGTGGAGCCGGTGAAGCTCAGCTTGCGCACCAGGGGGCTGGCGGTCAGCACCTGGCCCAGGGCGGCGGCGTCCAGGCCTGTGACCACGTTCAGCACCCCGGCGGGGATGCCGGCGCGCCGTGCCAGCTCGGCCAGGGCCAGGGCGGTCAGGGGCGTCTCGGCGGCGGGCTTGACGATGGCGGTGCAGCCGGCGGCCAGGGCCGGCGCCAGTTTGCGGGTGATCATGGCGGCGGGGAAGTTCCAGGGAGTGATGGCAGCCACCACTCCCACCGGCTCCCGCAGCACCAACAGCTGCTGGCCCGCCTTGGGGGCGGGGATGATGTCGCCGTAGGCGCGCTTGGCCTCTTCGGCGAACCATTCCACGAAGGAGGCGGCATAGGCTATCTCCCCCTTCGCTTCCACCAGTGGCTTGCCCTGTTCCTGGCTCATCAGCAGGGCCAAGTCGGCCTGGTTGGCCATGATCAGCTCGAACCAGCGGCGCAGCAGTTGGCTGCGCTCCTTGGCGGTCAGGGCCCGCCAGGCCGGGAAGGCGGCATGGGCGGCCTGGATGGCGGCCTCCACCTGGGCAGGAGTGATATCGGCGACCTGGGCCAGCTCGGCGCCGTCGGCCGGGTTGGTGATGGCAAAGGTGCCGCCGCCCTGCTGCCAGCGGCCGTCGATGAATGCTTGGGTTCGAAAGAGTTCGGGATCGCGAAGTTGCATGCTGCCTCCTGTTACCTAGCGCTGAGGGTAGCAGAGCGCCGCTTCGGCACCAATGAACCGGGCGGCGCCTTGGTTTACAATAGCGCCAACTGAACCTGGAGCCCGCAGATGAAAGACTTCCTGATCGCCCCTTCCATATTGTCAGCCGACTTTGCCCGCCTGGGCGAAGACGTGGCCAAAGTATTGGCCGACGGCGCCGACGTGGTGCACTTCGACGTCATGGACAACCACTATGTGCCCAACCTGACAGTGGGTCCCCTGGTCTGCGAAGCGCTGCGCAACTACGGCATCACAGCTCCCATAGACGTGCACCTGATGGTCAAGCCGGTGGACAGGATCATCCCCGATTTCGCCAAGGCGGGCGCCAGCCTCATCACCTTCCACCCCGAGGCCTCAGAGCATATCGACCGCACCGTCGGCCTCATCAAGGACAGCGGCTGCCAGGCCGGCCTGGTGTTCAACCCGGCCACCTCCCTGCACCACCTCGACCACCTGATGGACAAGCTGGACGTGATACTGCTGATGTCGGTCAATCCCGGCTTCGGTGGCCAGTCCTTCATCCCCGGCACCCTGGACAAGCTGCGCCTGGTGCGCCAGCGCATCCAGGAAAGCGGCCGCGATATCCGCCTGGAGATCGACGGCGGCGTCAAGGTGGACAACATCCGCGCCATCGCCGAGGCCGGTGCCGACATGTTTGTGGCCGGTAGCGCCATCTTCAGCCAGCCCGACTACAAGAGCGTCATCGACGCCATGCGCGCCGAGCTGGCCAAGGTCGGCGCGTGATCAAAGCGGTCGCCTTCGATCTCGACGGCACCCTGGTCCACAGCCTGCCGGATATCGCCTATGCCGCCAACGCCATGCGCCGCCAGCTGGGGCTGGCGGCCGTAGGGGAGGACAGGGTAGGGCAATGGGTCGGCAACGGCGTCAAGACGCTGGTGGAACGGGCCACGGTCGAGCTGGGCTATTCGCCCCAGGCCCAGGCGCTGTTCGAGGCGGCCTATGAAGAAAACCTGGCCGTCCATTCGACCTTGCTGGCCGATGCCGAAGCGGTGCTGGTCGAGCTCCAGCGGCGCGGCTACCGGCTGGCCATGGTCACCAACAAGGCCCGCTGCTTCGCCATCCCCCTGGTGCGCAGCCTGGGGCTGGAGCCCCACTTCGAGGTGCTGCTCTGCGGTGACGACCTGGCGGCAAAGAAGCCCGATCCTCTGCCGCTGACCTGGCTCTGCGAGCGCTGGCAGCTGGCGCCAGAAGAACTGGTGCTGGTGGGGGATTCGCGCAATGACGTGGAGGCCGCCAAGGCGGCCGGCTGCCTGGCCGTCGGCTTGACGGGCGGTTACAACTACGGGGAAGATATCGGCCTTTGCCAGCCCCATCATCAAATCGATTCGTTAGCGGCGCTCCTGACACTTGCGCCCCTGCAAGAGGAAGAGTCATGTCCAAACCCATTGTCTTGAGCGGCGCTCAACCGTCCGGCCAGCTTACCCTTGGCAACTACCTGGGGGCCCTGCGGCAATGGGACCAGATGCAGTCCGACTACGATTGCCTCTACTGCATCGTCGACCTCCACGCCATCACGGTGCGCCAGGATCCCAAGAGCCTGCACGAGGCCACCCTGGACAGCCTGGCCCTCTACCTGGCCTGTGGCATCGACCCGGCCCGCTCCGCCGTCTTCGTCCAGTCCCATGTGCCCGAACATGCCCAACTGGCCTGGGTGCTGAGCTGCTACACCCAGTTCGGCGAGCTGTCGCGCATGACCCAGTTCAAGGACAAGTCTGCCCGCTTCGCCGACAACATCAACGCCGGCCTCTTCACCTACCCGGTGCTGATGGCGGCCGACATACTGCTCTACCAGGCCAACCAGGTACCGGTCGGCCATGACCAGAAGCAGCACCTGGAGCTGGCCCGTGACGTGGCCACCCGCTTCAACAACCTCCACGGCGACGTCTTCACAGTGCCCGAGCCCTTCATTCCCAAGGTGGCGGCCCGGGTGATGAGCCTGCAGGACCCCACCAAGAAGATGTCCAAGTCCGACGACAACCAGGGCAACTTCATAGGCCTGCTCGAAGATCCCAAGGTGATCACCAAGAAGATCAAGCGCGCCGTCACCGACTCCGAGGATCCGCCGCGCGTCGCCTTCGACGTCGACGCCAAACCGGGTGTCTCCAACCTGCTGGGGATCTTGAGCGCCATCACCGGCAAGTCCATGCCCGAGCTGGAAGCGGACTACCATGGCCGCATGTATGGCCACCTCAAGGGCGACGTGGCCGACGCCGTGGTCAGCCTCATCGAGCCGGTGCAGGCCCGCTACAAGGAGCTGCGTGAGGACAGGACCCAACTGAATGCCATCATGCGCGACGGCGCCGACAAGGCCCGCGCCCGTGCCGAAGCCACCCTCAAAAAGGTCTACGAGGTGCTGGGCTTCGTTGCCAGGCCGTAAAGCCAGGCTGTCAGCCCGGTACGGAAAAGGCGCCCAAGGGCGCCTTTTTTCATGTCTGGTGCCGGTTGAATTGGCAATGGCCCTCTTTCGGGGCCTGGCAGCGTTAATACAGAGTTGGGTCAAACCCGAGCCTACAGCATGTCTGCATGCCGGAATGTCAATGAGAGGACTTAGCCCTTTATACGCAGGTGGTTGCTGGCTGTAAGTGGCAAAATCACCCGTGTTTTCAGTAATGTTCGTCATTTTTTGGCACTTATGCATTTGTCGCAAAAAATTTGCAAGGCTTATTTATGTTCTGTATCGTGGCGGTCGCCTAGTCAGTTTTAGGTGGTTGTGAAAGGTCGATTAAGGTCATGGAAGCTGTTTTGCCAAGGAACTGGCCAGGGTCTGTTTTTCTTCTATTTCTTCTTTTTTTCTCATCATCATATGCCGCAGATGTAAGCCTTACATCTGCGCCGCCCCGTCATGACCAAGAGCAATGGCTGAAAAAACAACAGGATAGACTGCGCCAACAGCAAGCTCCCTACAAAGTTGCCCCCGACATTTTCTTGCAACAAGAGCTTAACAAGAGAGAGGCAACTGAAGCGCAAGGTGAAGCCAACAAACGCTGTTTCACAATCCATCACTTGGTATTTGAAGGCATAACTAGGATTTCCAAAAAAGATCTGGGCAAGTTCAAAGCAAGCTACGAAAGCAAGTGCCTTGGTTTGGACAAAATCCAGTCTGTTATTAAAGCTGTCACCAGCCTGTATATCGAAAAAGGCCTGATCACTTCTAGGGCATATGTCAAGCCTCAAAATCTCGCTAGTGGCACTTTGGTCATTACCGTTATAGAGGGGAAGGTTGATCATCTCCTATCCGTCGACCAGCATTTGACAAGCACGCAGCTGGCAATGGCCTTTCCGACAGGAAACGACGAGATACTGAACCTCCGCAATTTAGAGCAAGGTTTGGAACAACTGAATCGTCTTCCAATGAATAATGCCACGATGGAGTTGGTTCCTGGAGATACAGAAGGCACCAGTACAGTTTCGATTAGAAATGCCTTACAACCGTGGTGGCGCGGAAGCGTAGGCCTGACCAATAAGAAAACCGATGACTTTAATGTCATGCAGCTGGATGGAAACCTGGCCGTCGATGATATTTTAGGTATTAATGACAGCCTGCTTTTTTCCGCCTCCACAGAAATCGGTCATCACGATCTTCACGCTCAGTCCAATAGCTACTCATTTTTTGGTAGTGTCCCATTTGGTTATTGGCTCTTTAGCTTGAACAGTAGTTACTTCGATTATGAGCAGGCTATTAGAGGGCAGGTTGTAAACTTCCTAAGCCATGGCTCGGCAACGGTCAACAACCTATCTATTGCCAACATGCTTTATCGTGGTCAGCGAGATAAACTTAAGGCGTCAGGCTCAATAACGCGCAAACAGACTAAGAATTACATTGAAGATGTGTTTCTTGAAAGCTCCAGTCGTGTTCTTTATATCTTTTCTCTAGGACTGGATTATAGTCGTTATCTGGATGATGGTGGCGCTTTATCCTTGGGAATAAAGTGGGATAAAAGCCTGTCGTGGTGGGGAGCTACCACCAAGGTGGTGGCGGCCGAAGATGCCTACCAGTTTGACAAATACAGTGTGGCGGCTTCTTTTCAAAAACCTCTTGATACAAGTCTTGGTCAATTCGACTATCAACTCAATAGTATGTACTTGTATTCTCATGATGACATTATCGCATCCGAAGGTGTGTCCATCGGCGGCCGTTATGATGTTCGAGGCTTTAATGGTAACAGTTTATTTGGGCATCAAGGCGGATATGTTCGCAATGAAGTGGGTCATATATTCCCTGCCGACAACAGTTTGGTCCGAAAAGTTCGAGTTTATGGCGCTTTAGATTCTGGCATTGTAAGAGCTAAAAATAACGAACGTTCCGGAAATAAGGCGTTGGCAGGGGCGTCAATTGGCTTGCAGCTGATGGGGCCACGTTTGTCATTGGACTTGATTTACTCCAAGGCTTTGTACAAACCAAATTCTTTTGTTGCTGGTGAGCATGAGTTTTATGCATCCGCCAGGTTTAATTTTTAAATAAGAGCTTCAGGTATATGATGATTAAGGAAAAACTGCGAATAGCTACATCATATCTGCTGATTGGAGTGATTCTTGGCAATCCCATGGTGGCAGCTGCCGCTAATATCACTCGAATGCCTGAAGATATTGCCATATCCCACCGGATCGCTGCTGAGCAGTTGGCTGCAGCTACAGCGGCTAGCACCAGTCAGCCGGCCTCCACGGTAGCTGCCAACCAAGTCATAGTGACCAAATCAGCCAACGGCACTCCCGTATACGATATAGTGGCACCGAGTAAAAAAGGGGTGTCCCATAATCAATTTACCGATTTTAATGTCGGCACTGAAGGTGCCATTTTTAACAACAGTTACCAACCAACGGTGTCTAAGTTGGGCGGCTGGCTGGACGGAAACCGGCAGCTTGCCGGGGGCACGGCAAAAATCATCCTCAACGAGGTAACCGGTACCCACTCATCCAGCCTGCTTGGTTACACCGAAGTGGCAGGCGACGCTGCCGAGTTTATTCTTGCTAACCCTAACGGCATCACTTGTAGCGGTTGTGGCTTTATCAATACACCAAGGGTGTCTCTCGTAACTGGCTCCCCCGATATGGTTGAAGGCGGTATTGCCGGTTTCAACATGGGGCCTGGCAGCATCACCATCTCTGGTTCAGGGTTAAATGCCTCTGCTGTCGATCGCTTTGACCTGCTCAGCCGGGCAATCAATGTCAATGCCGCACTTTATGGCAACAAGCTTAATTTGTTTACCGGCAACGACTATTTCGATTACCAATCTAACCGAATGGCATCGGTTGATAATTCAAGCAATGCCCCGTCCATCTCTCTTGACGTTTCTGCATTGGGCGGCATGTATGCCAACAGCATAAAGCTGGTCGGCACCGAGAAAGGCCTTGGTGTCAGTAGCGAGGGGGTGATCCGAGCTCAAGATCTGGAGCTGGATGCAGATGGACAAATCCGGCTGAAAGATACCCAGGGGACTGGCAGCTACTCCGTCAGGTCACGCTCCGCCGGGGTTGAAAACACTGGCACCCTCTATGCGAACAATCTCACTATTTCAGCTGCTGGCAACCTGGCAAACTCAGGATTGTTGGCTGGCACAAGTACCGTCAACATTGACGCCGGCTCTGTTACACAGACAGGTAACCTTTTCGCTGGCTTGGCCACCGATGGCACCTTTAACGATAGCGGTTTGCTGAACCTGGTCGTCAGCGGTCAATTAAACAACAGTGGTCAGATCGCCGCTGCGACCTTGGCCAAGATCCAGGCTGACCAGCTGTTGAACCCTGGTCTTATCCAGGCGGGAGGTCTGGGTATAAAGGCGAATGGCGCCGATGTGGCGGGTACGCTTTATGCCAAAAACCTCAGCCTGGATGCCACCGACCTGAATATATCTGGCCAGGTACAGGGCGGTGATCTGACGCTCTCTGCCAATGACCTTTCCCTGGATGGCGGGGTAATTTACCAGTCTGACAGCGCAGGCAAGCTGGCCTTGTCAGGGAACGCCATCGTCAACAATGCCGGCACGCTGTACAGCAGAGGGACAAGCACTGTCTCAGCTGGTTCCCTCAACAATAACGGCAATCTGGTGGCCCTGGGCCAAGCCAGCTTTAGTGTCGACAGCCTGGTCAATGCTAGCCAGATTTACTCGGCTGCCGCCCTCAACTGGTCCGGTAACAGCTTTACCAACAATAGTGGCGGGCAGGTCTTGCTCTATGGTCAGGACGCTGCCCAGTTCTCGCTGGGTGCGCTGAATAACGCGGGCTTGGTTGAAGTGTCGTCCACCGATTTTGGGATGACGCTCGATAGCTTCAACAATGCCGGAGGCACCTTTTCCCACCTGGGGCAGGGGGGGCTCACCTTAAACGTGACAGGCAGCCTGGATAACAGTGCCGGCACAGTGCAGACCAACGGCGCCATGGTCCTTGGTGTTTCCCAACTCAACAACAATGCGGGTCAGCTAAGTGCGCAGTCAGGGTTGACGGTAAGCGGTCAATCCTTATTCAACGACAAAGGCACCTTGGTGACCAACGGTGACCTGGCGCTGAACCTTTCCAACCTCGACAACGGCACAGGTATTCTGTCTGCCTCAAATCTGAATGCCCAGGTTCATCAGATCACCAACAACGGCGGCATCATTCAGGCCGCCAACGACGCCTCTATTACGGCAGATACACTGGCCAATCAGACGGCAGGGCGCATTGAGGCCGGCAACCTGACCTTAAACGCATCTGAGTTGAATAACAGTGGCACCTTGGCCGCCACAGGGCTGTCGGGTAAGTTTTCAACACTCAACAATAGTGGCGTCATTTCTGCCGCAGACAGCCTGTCTCTGACAACCGAGAGTGCCCTTAACAATAACCACGGGCAGTTATTGTCTGGTAACAGCTTGGCGATCACCGATCATGGAACCTCCCTTAACAACAGCCAGGGCCTGCTCCAATCCGGCGATACGCTGAGTATCAAGGGCAATGCCTTGGCCAACACCAATGGCCAGATCCAGGGCCATACCGTCAATCTTGACCTTGGCACCCTCAACAACCAGCAGGGGCAACTTCTCGGCACATCGATGCTGACAGCCGCAGTGGCACAGACCGACAACCGAAACGGGGCGCTGGGCGCCGGGCAACTCAGCCTCAAGGGCGCCACGCTGTTGAATGATGGCGGTGTCATTCAAAGTTCGACAGGTGCGGAATTTAACCTGTCCGGCGCTTTGAACAATGGTCAGGGCCAGATCCTGCTGGGAGGCGACCGGGCGAGCATCACCGCCGGTTCGGTCAGCAACGCCGCCCAGGGGGTCATTCAACAGGTCAACACCGGCAACCTGGCCTTGGCCGTCGAGAGCCTCTTGGATAACCAGGGAGAGATCAGCAGCCTGGGGCAACTGCGCCTCGTCGCCCACCAACTGGACAACCAGGGATTAGTGGCTGCCAATGATGCGCTAGCCGTGGATGCCGACGTCTCCAACAGCGGCCAGCTCTCGGCCCAGAACCTGACCATGAGCGGTGCCGGCCTCAATAACAGTGGGAAGCTGGATGCTGGGCAGTCACTGCTGCTGAACAATAGCAATATCATCAATAGCGGCCATATCGGCAGTGGTGGCAGCAGCCAGATCAGCACCGAAGCGCTGAACAATGCCCAAGGTGAAATCATGGCTGTCGGTGTCAGCCAAATCGATGCCGGTAGCCTGAGCAACACTGGCCTGATCTTTGGCGGAAAAAGCCTGGCGGTCACAGGTACCCAATTAACCAACCTTCAAGGCAGCCTGGTCAGCAATGGGGCCTTGGCGGTGCAGGGTGGGCAGGCCAACAACAGCGGCATCATCCAGGGGCAAGAAGTAAAACTGTCGTTGACCGGGAAGCTGGATAACAGCCAAGGCCAGATCACCGCCGCCGGGCAATTGGCCTTGAACAGCGGCAGCCTGGTCAATGGCAAAGGTCTGCTGCAAGGCAGCGATGTCATGCTGCAGCAGGACGACATCAATAACAGTGGGCAAATTCTCGCATCCGGCCAGTTGGCTATCACTGCCAATGGCTTGAGCAACAGCGGCCTGCTCCAAGGGCAGGCCGTCGAGGGCCAGGTAGCGGCTACCCTCAGCAACGGCGGTCAGATAGTGGGTGAGCACGTATCACTCACTGCCGACACCTTGAACAATGACGGTGGGCAGATCCTGGCGTCAGGAACTGAGGGAGAAAGTCTCTCTCTGGGCAGTTCTCAGCCTATCAGCAACCAGCATGGTGTTATCCAAAGCGCCGGCACCGCGCTGAACCTGGCCCAGGATCTACTCAACCAGCATGGGCAGGTCTTGCTGTTAGGGCAGGGCCTATTGACCCTCAATAGCCTTAATAACGAACAAGGCGCTGTCTACAGCGGCGGTGACTTGCAGCAGCAGGGCGCCTTGAACAACGACGGCGGCCAGTTGCAGGCCGAGGGCGATCTGCGCCTGAGCGGCGGCCAGTCGAGCAACGTGGCGGGCCTCATTCAGGCCGGCAAGGCCCTGACGGTCAAGGCCGACAGCCTCGACAACCAAGGCGGCCAGCTGAGCAGCACCGGCGCGCTGTCCATCCAACTGAGCCAAGGCCTGAACAACAACCAGGGCCTGATCGCCCACGGCGGCGACGGCCAGCTGCAGGCCAGCAGCCTGAGCAACGACGGCGGCCAGTGGCTGCACAGCGGCAACGGCAGCCTGGTGCTGCAGGCCGACAACCTGGACAACAGCCAAGGGGTCGTGGCCAGCAACGGCCAACTGACGGTGACCAGCCAGCAGCTGAGCAATGCCGGCGGGCAGATACAAGGGGCCGAGGTCAGTGTCGATACCGGCCTGTTGGACAACCAACAAGGGCTGCTGACCAGCCAAGGCGGGCTGTCGGTCCAGGCGGGGGCGGTGGACAACCGGGGCGGTGAGCTGTCCGGTGACCAGCTCAGCCTGCATGGCCAGAGCCTGCAGAACGACGGTGGCCGCGTGGTGGGCGTGAACGGCACCACCCTGACCCTGTCCGGCGCCCTGGATAACGGCAACGGCCAGCTGCTCAGCGGCGGCGACGCCCAGCTCAAGGCGGGCAGCCTGCACAACGGCGCCCAGGGGCTGATCCAGCTGTCCAGCGCCGGCAACCTGGCCCTGGCCGTCGACGGCCTGGTGGATAACGCCGGGGAGATCAGCAGCCTGGGGCAACTGGGGCTGCAGGCGCAGCAGCTGAGCAACGGCGGGCTGCTGGCCGCCAAGGACGGCCTGACCCTGGCCGGCGACATCAGCAACAGCGGCCAGCTGTCGGGCAATACCCTGCAGCTGAGCGGCACGCAGTTTACCAACAGCGGCCAGGTGACCGCAGGGCAGTCGTTGCTGCTCAGCAGCGGCGCCATCCGCAACGGCGGCCATATCGAGAGTGCCGGCAACAGCCAGATCAACACGGCGAGCCTGGACAACAGCCAAGGCGAGCTGGTGGTGCTCGGCATCAGCCAGATAGACAGCGACAGCCTCATCAACAAGCAGGGCCTGATCCACGGCGAGCAGGGGCTGACCGTGAACAGCACCGGCAGCCTGGATAACCAGGGTGGCAGCCTGCAGGGGAGCGGTGATGTCAGCGTCACCGCCGCCACCTTGAACAACCAGGGCGGCAAGCTGCTGAGCGGTGCGCAGCTGAGCCTCAAGGCCGACACGCTGGACAACAGCACCGGCACGGTGCAGGGCCAGAACGTCAAGGCCAGCATCAGCGGCAAGCTCGACAACAGCCAGGGCCAACTGCTGGCCATGCAGGGACTGGAGGTCAGTGCCGGCCAACTGCAAAACGACCAGGGCGTGCTGCAAGGGGGCAGTGTCCAGCTGAGCGGCGGCGTGCTGAACAACGGCGGCACCGTGGCGGCGAGCCAGCAACTGACGGTAACGGCGGAGCAACTGGTCAACAGCGGCGTACTGCAAGGGCAGGAGGTGACGGCCACCGTCACGGGCAGCCTGCAGAACAGCGGCCAACTGGGGGGCGAGCAGCTGACGGTGAGCGCCGGCCAGCTGAACAACGACCAAGGGGTGTTGCTGGCCACGGGCACGGCGGGTGAGAGCCTGAAGATCAGCACCGGCCAAGCCATCTCCAACCAGGGCGGCACCATCCAGAGTGCGGGCACCGCCCTGACCCTCGACCAGGCGCTGAACAACGACGGCGGCCAGGTGGCCTTGCTGGGCGAGGGGCTGTTGCAGCTGGCCGGGCTCAGCAGCAAGCAGGGCCTGGTCTACAGCGGCGGTGACTTGCAGCAGCAGGGCGCCTTGAACAACGACGGCGGCCAGTTGCAGGCCGAGGGCGATCTGCGCCTGAGCGGCGGCCAGTCGAGCAACGTGGCGGGCCTCATTCAGGCCGGCAAGGCCCTGACGGTCAAGGCCGACAGCCTCGACAACCAAGGCGGCCAGCTGAGCAGCACCGGCGCGCTGTCCATCCAGCTGAGCCAAGGCCTGAACAACAACCAGGGCCTGATCGCCCACGGCGGCGACGGCCAGCTGCAGGCCAGCAGCCTGAGCAACCAAGGCGGCCAGTGGCTGCACAGCGGCAACGGCAGCCTGGTGCTGCAGGCCGACAACCTGGACAACAGCCAAGGGGTCGTGGCCAGCAGCGGCCAACTGACGGTGACCAGCCAGCAGCTGAGCAATGCCGGCGGGCAGATACAAGGGGCCGAGGTCAGTGTCGATACCGGCCTGTTGGACAACCAACAAGGGCTGCTGACCAGCCAAGGCGGGCTGTCGGTCCAGGCGGGGGCGGTGGACAACCGGGGCGGTGAGCTGTCCGGTGACCAGCTCAGCCTGCATGGCCAGAGCCTGCAGAACGACGGTGGCCGCGTGGTGGGCGTGAACGGCACCACCCTGACCCTGTCCGGCGCCCTGGATAACGGCAACGGCCAGCTGCTCAGCGGCGGCGACGCCCAGCTCAAGGCGGGCAGCCTGCACAACGGCGCCCAGGGGCTGATCCAGCTGTCCAGCGCCGGCAACCTGGCCCTGGCCGTCGACGGCCTGGTGGATAACGCCGGGGAGCTCAGCAGCCTGGGGCAACTGGGGCTGCAGGCGCAGCAGCTGAGCAACGGCGGGCTGCTGGCCGCCAAGGACGGCCTGACTCTGGCCGGCGACATCAGCAACAGCGGCCAGCTGTCGGGCAATGCCCTGCAGCTGAGCGGCACGCAGTTTACCAACAGCGGCCAGGTGACCGCAGGGCAGTCGTTGCTGCTCAGCAGCGGCGCCATCCGCAACGGCGGCCATATCGAGAGTGCCGGCAACAGCCAGATCAACACGGCGAGCCTGGACAACAGCCAAGGCGAACTGGTGGTGCTTGGCATCAGCCAGATAGAGAGCGACAGCCTCATCAACAAACAGGGCCTGATCCACGGCGAGCAGGGTCTGACCGTGCACAGCACCGGCAGCCTGGATAACCAGGGTGGCAGCCTGCAGGGGAGCGGTGATGTCAGCGTCACCGCCGCCACCTTGAACAACCAGGGCGGCAAGCTGCTGAGCGGTGCGCAGCTGAGCCTCAAGGCCGACACGCTGGACAACAGCACCGGCACGGTGCAGGGCCAGAACGTCAAGGCCAGCATCAGCGGCAAGCTCGACAACAGCCAGGGCCAGCTGCTGGCCGCACAGGGGCTGGAGGTCAGTGCCGGCCAACTGCAAAACGACCAGGGCGTGCTGCAAGGGGGCAGTGTCCAGCTGAGCGGCGGCGTGCTGAACAACGGCGGCACCGTGGCGGCGAGCCAGCAACTGACGGTAACGGCGGAGCAACTGGTCAACAGCGGCGTACTGCAAGGGCAGGAGGTGACGGCCACCGTCACGGGCAGCCTGCAGAACAGCGGCCAACTGGGGGGCGAGCAGCTGACGGTGAGCGCCGGCCAGCTGAACAACGACCAAGGGGTGTTGCTGGCCACGGGCACGGCGGGTGAGAGCCTGAAGATCAGCACCGGCCAAGCCATCTCCAACCAGGGCGGCACCATCCAGAGTGCGGGCACCGCCCTGACCCTCGACCAGGCGCTGAACAACGACGGCGGCCAGGTGGCCTTGCTGGGCGAGGGGCTGTTGCAGCTGGCCGGGCTCAGCAGCAAGCAGGGCCTGGTCTACAGCGGCGGTGACGTGCAGCAGCAGGGCGCCTTGAACAACGACGGCGGCCAGCTGCAGGCCGAGGGCGATCTGCGCCTGAGCGGCGGCCAGTCGAGCAACGTGGCGGGCCTCATTCAGGCCGGCAAGGCCCTGACGGTCAAGGCCGACAGCCTCGACAACCAAGGCGGCCAGCTGAGCAGCGCCGGCGCGCTGTCCATCCAGCTGAGCCAAGGCCTGAACAACAACCAGGGCCTGATCGCCCACGGCGGCGACGGCCAGCTGCAGGCCAGCAGCCTGAGCAACGACGGCGGCCAGTGGCTGCACAGCGGCAACGGCAGCCTGGTGCTGCAGGCCGACAACCTGGACAACAGCCAAGGGGTCGTGGCCAGCAGCGGCCAACTGACGGTGACCAGCCAGCAGCTGAGCAATGCCGGCGGGCAGATGCAAGGGGCCGAGGTCAGTGTCGATACCGGCCTGTTGGACAACCAACAAGGGCTGCTGACCAGCCAAGGCGGGCTGTCGGTCCAGGCGGGGGCGGTGGACAACCGGGGCGGTGAGCTGTCCGGTGACCAGCTCAGCCTGCATGGCCAGAGCCTGCAGAACGACGGTGGCCACGTGGTGGGCGTGAACGGCACCACCCTGACCCTGGCTGGCGCCCTGGATAACGGCAACGGCCAGCTGCTCAGCGGCGGCGACGCCCAGCTCAAGGCGGGCAGCCTGCACAACGGCGCCCAGGGGCTGATCCAGCTGTCCAGCGCCGGCAACCTGGCCCTGGCCGTCGACGGCCTGGTGGATAACGCCGGGGAGCTCAGCAGCCTGGGGCAACTGGGGCTGCAGGCGCAGCAGCTGAGCAACGGCGGGCTGCTGGCCGCCAAGGACGGCCTGACTCTGGCCGGCGACATCAGCAACAGCGGCCAGCTGTCGGGCAATGCCCTGCAGCTGAGCGGCACGCAGTTTACCAACAGCGGCCAGGTGACCGCAGGGCAGTCGTTGCTGCTCAGCAGCGGCGCCATCCGCAACGGCGGCCATATCGAGAGTGCCGGCAACAGCCAGATCAACACGGCGAGCCTGGACAACAGCCAAGGCGAACTGGTGGTGCTCGGCATCAGCCAGATAGAGAGCGACAGCCTCATCAACAAACAGGGCCTGATCCACGGCGAGCAGGGTCTGACCGTGCACAGCACCGGCAGCCTGGATAACCAGGGTGGCAGCCTGCAGGGGAGCGGTGATGTCAGCGTCACCGCCGCCACCTTGAACAACCAGGGCGGCAAGCTGCTGAGCGGTGCGCAGCTGAGCCTCAAGGCCGACACGCTGGACAACAGCACCGGCACGGTGCAGGGCCAGAACGTCAAGGCCAGCATCAGCGGCAAGCTCGACAACAGCCAGGGCCAGCTGCTGGCCGCACAGGGGCTGGAGGTCAGTGCCGGCCAACTGCAAAACGACCAGGGCGTGCTGCAAGGGGGCAGTGTCCAGCTGAGCGGCGGCGTGCTGAACAACGGCGGCACCGTGGCGGCGAGCCAGCAACTGACGGTAACGGCGGAGCAACTGGTCAACAGCGGCGTACTGCAAGGGCAGGAGGTGACGGCCACCGTCACGGGCAGCCTGCAGAACAGCGGCCAACTGGGGGGCGAGCAGCTGACGGTGAGCGCCGGCCAGCTGAACAACGACCAAGGGGTGTTGCTGGCCACGGGCACGGCGGGTGAGAGCCTGAAGATCAGCACCGGCCAAGCCATCTCCAACCAGGGCGGCACCATCCAGAGTGCGGGCACCGCCCTGACCCTCGACCAGGCGCTGAACAACGACGGCGGCCAGGTGGCCTTGCTGGGCGAGGGGCTGTTGCAGCTGGCCGGGCTCAGCAGCAAGCAGGGCCTGGTCTACAGCGGCGGTGACGTGCAGCAGCAGGGCGCCTTGAACAACGACGGTGGCCAGCTGCAGGCCGAGGGCGATCTGCGCCTGAGCGGCGGCCAGTCGAGCAACGTGGCGGGCCTCATCGAGGCCGGCAAGGCCCTGACGGTCAAGGCCGACAGCCTCGACAACCAGGGCGGCGTGGTGTCGGCCGGGACAGGCCTGGCACTGAACCTGAGTGGCCAGCTCAACAATGGCAATGGTGCCATCCAGAGCCTCGGCGGCGGGTTGTCAGTAACGGCCAACACCGTTGCCAACCAGCAAGGGAGCATCTATCTGCAGGGCCAGGGACCGCTGAGCCTCACCGCCATCCTCAACAACGATAGCGGCAAGCTGATCTCGCAAGGCGATCTGCAGCTCACAGCGGCACTGCTGAGCAACAGCAGTGGCCAGCTCGGTGCCAACAACATAGTCCTTAAAGCCGGCGACGTTACCAACAACGGTGTTATTCAAGCCCAGCAGAAGCTGTCACTGACTGCCGACAGCCTGGCTAACGGCAGTGGCTCTCTCCTGGCCATGGGCCAACAAGCCGATGCCCTGAACCTTAACCTGACCGGCCCCTTGAGCAACGATGCCCAAGGGCAAATCGCCAGCGCCGGCGGCCTGGATATCAAGGCGGGCAGCCTGCAGAACAAGGGCCTGCTCTCGGCAGCGGCCGGCCTCAACGCCACCCTGGGCGACCTGAACAACAGCGGCCGCATCGAGAGCGCCGCCGGCCTCTTTGTTTCCGGTAACACCCTTTCCAACGGCGGCACCCTGCTGGCCAGCGGCGACCTGAACCTCAAAGCCACAGGTGCCATCGACAATAGCGCCGGCACCCTGCTCAGCCAGAGCGGTGACCTTGCCCTCGCGGGCAGCCAAATCACCAATGCAGGCGGCCAAATCGCCGGCACCCGGAATGTCAGCCTCACCAGCACCGGGGCCCTCAACAACCTCGGTGGCCTGGTCCAGGGCAATGCCCTGAGCGTTACCAGCACCGGCGATCTGAACAACAGCCAAGGGAAACTCCTGGGCAATCAGCTGACGCTGTCTGCCGCCGCCATCAACAACAACAAGGGTGCCATCTCTGCCAGCCAACTGGCTGTCACCGGCACCGATGTCAACAACAGTCAGGGCCTGATTTACAGCGGTGGCACTGCCGACGGCGACTTCAAGCTGAACATCGCCACGCTCAACAACGACAAAGGGCTCGTCAGCACATCCATGAAGGATTGGCAGCTGGCACTGGGCAGTCTCAATAACGGCAGCGGCCAACTGGTGCATCTGGGAACAGGGCAATTCACCCTGAAGGTCGACCAAGGCGTGACCAACAGCGGCACCATCGGCAGCAATGGCGCCATGACCCTGGACGCCGGCAGCCTCGACAACCAGGGCACTGTAGTGGCACAGGCGCAGCTGGCCTTGGACGTGCTGGGCCATATCAGCAACAACGGCACCTTCCAGGGCGGCAGTGTCAGCCTGGCCGCCGGGACTCTCGACAATGCCGGCCAGATCAACAGCGCCGGCGCCCTGACCGCCAAGACCACTGGCGCCATGACCAACGGCGGCCAGCTCTACGCCGCCTCAGGCCCCATGTCCGTTACCGCCGGTAGCCTGACCAATAAAGGCGTTGTTTCTGCCAAGGACGTGACGCTGACCCTGGGCAGCCTGACCAACAGCGGCCGCGTCCAGGCTCAGCAGTCCCTCACCATTGCCAGCGCTACCCTGAACAACCAGGCCAATGCCGTGCTCAGCAGCCAGGCCATGACCCTCAAAGGCCTCAATACCGCCACCAATGCCGGTGTTATCCAGGCCAACAGCCTGTCCATGCAGGGGCAGTCCCTCAACAACAGCGGCGTTGTTGCCGCCGTGGGCACCACCAGCAATGCGTTGGACCTGAACCTGGCCAGTGTGACCAACCAGGCGACCGGCACCCTCTACAGCAACGGTACCAACCTTGCCTTCAATGGCGCCCTGAACAACAGCGGCGCCGTTATCCACAAGGGGAACGGCAGCCTGACCTTGGGCAACAAGGGGACTGTCACCAACAGCGGCAGCATTCAGACCAATGGCAGTGCCACCCTCTACAACGGCATCAGCGGCAACGGCAGCCTCTATGCCCAAAAACAACTGACCCTCACGGGCAGCGGTTTTACCAACAAAGGCAACTACCTGGCCACGGGTGGTAATTTGCTGGTCAACACCAGCCTCAACAACCTGGGCGGTACCCTGCTTGCGGCCGCCGGCCTGACCGTGAATACCAGCGGCGGCGTCACCAACACCGGCATCATGCAGGGCAACAGCCTGAACCTGACCGCCGCCAGCCTTAACAACCAAGGCGGTAAGCTGATCAGTGCCGGCAGCGGGGCTGCCACTATCAAGGTCGGTGCCCTCAACAACAGCCAGGGCAGTATCCAGGCCGCGGGCTCCGGGTTGCAGCTGACCAGCAGCAGTACCAACAACGACAATGGCCAGATCCTGAGCGCCGGCAACCTGTCGCTCAGTACGGGGTCTGGAAACCTGTCCAACAAAGGCGGGGCCATCATCGCCAATGGCGCGGCGACTCTGGCTGTCACAGGCAACCTGGACAACAGCGCTGGCCGTATTTCCGCCAGCCAGCTCAAGGTGACGGCTACCGCTAGCCTCACCAACACAGGTGGAAAGCTGCTGGCCGTAGGCGCCACCTCCGGCAGCAGCATCCAGGCGGGGAGCCTGAGCAACGGCGGCGGCACCATCGCCTCTGACAATGCCAACCTGACCGTCATCACCAATGGCGCCTTCAACAACGCCAACGGGCAGTTGGTGCATGTGGGCAGCGGTAAGCTGACCCTCAACAACCAGTCCTTGACTGTGGCCAGCGGTGGGCAGATCAACACCAACGGCAACCTGAGCGCGACGGTCGCCGGCAATCTCAGCAATGCCGGCACCCTCAGCGCCGCCGGCAATGCCGCCCTGGATGTGGGGTCCATCACCAACAGCGGTACCCTGGGCAGTCGTGCCGGCACCTTGGGCCTTACCGTCAAGGGCTCCTACAGCAACCAGGGGCAGGCCAGCGGTAAGGCCGGGCTTTCGGTCAATGCAGACGCGCTCGACAACAGCGGCACCTTACAGTCCGATGCCAGTATCGTCGCTACCCTCAACACCCTGACCCGCATCGGCACCATCAACGGTGCCAATGTGGGCTTGTCGACAAAAAATGACATCACCCTGGGCAGTGCCGACAACCTCAGCGCCAGCGGCACCCTCAGCCTCAGCACGACCGGCAACCTGACCAACAACGGCACCCTGGCCACAGGCGGCGCCTTGCTGCTGTCAGGTAAGAACCTGACCAACAACAGCAAGCTCAAAGGCGGCAGCGGCACCAGCCAGTTCCAGTTCTCAGGCACCGTCACCAATGCCAGCGGTGGCCAGATGAGTGGCGCCGGCAACCTCGTTGTTAAAGGCGGCACCATCAACAACAACGGCACCATAGCCGCCGGCAATACCCTGCAGCTGCAGGGCAGCAGCCTGACCAACAACAACTTCCTCTACGCCGGCAGCCAATTGCTGGCCCTGGCCGGTATCGTCAAGAACCAGAATAACGGCACCATCTACTCGTCCGGTGACATGCTGATCGCCGCCGACAGCAGCGGCAACAAGGCCAGCTCCATCAGCAATATCAGCTCCACCATAGCTGCCGGGCACAACCTGACCCTGGCCGCCGATACCATTTTGAATCAACGCTCAGGTGTCAGTTATTCCTCAGGCAGTGTTAGTGAGTGGGATGAAGGCAGCGGCGATCCGGGCGGATCAGCCATGAGTCCGACGCTGTTCACACTAAATGTGGAACGCGATCACGTCGTCGCCACCACCTACACCGCCACCGCGACAGGACCGGACGCCCGCATCATTTCCGGCGGCAACATGTCCCTCACCGGAGGGGATATCACCAACGAGTACGGCACCATTGTGGCTGGTGCTGACCTGCTGATATCAGGCAGTAATCTCACCAACACGTCGGCACAGAACAAGGTCGAAAAAGACGTAACTGTTTATAACGATCAATATGACGGGAAATGCCAGCAAGGACATTACGAGCCCAATCATGGCCCCTATTCCTGTGATGAGCCAGGCGATTATAATTTTGTAAGTTCTACCCAGACCAATAGCTACCACGAGACCAGTTACACCGGTGGCGCCTTCGGCGGCATTTCCGCCGGCGGTAGCATCTCTGGCAACCTGTCCGGCACTTTCGACAATGCCGGTGACGCCGGCACCCTCCCCGGCGCCATCAATACCACTTCTTCAGGGACCCAGGGCAGTGCCGGCAGGGGCACCGGCGCTGGTGCCGTCTCTGGTGCTACCGCCAGTGTCAACAAGGTCAACCTGGGCAACCATTCCTCCGGCAGTATTTCCAAGGGGGCCGATCAGGCGCTGACTGGGAATAACCAGGGGCCAGTGGCTGGTTCTGGCGGTGTAGGCCAGCAAAACCTTGGTGGCAGCCTTACCGCCATCGGTGGCGGCAACCTCTCTGCTGCGCTCAAGCCTGTGGCGGTGGCAGGGCCAGGCAAAGACGGGCTGGTCCATACCGAGTACCCCAATAATGGCAAGCAAGACGCCAGCTTCGCCCTGGTCGGTAAGGCCGCGCTCGCTTCCACCGAGCCGGTAACCGGCGGGCAGCAGGCACCTGTAGGGGACATCAAATCCGGCACGGCACCGAAGGACCATGCCCTTGGCAGCGACAACGCCCAGTTTGCAGGCCTCCTGACCTACGGCAAGGCCGACGCCAACGACATTGTCGGCAGGCAAAGGTCGCGCAGCGATCTGGATATCGGCAAGGACGGCACCCTCAAGTCGGGTACGGCGCCGAAGGACCATGCCCTTGGCAGCGACAGCACGCAGCTGACCGGCCTCCTGGCCTACGGCAAGGCCGATGCCAACGACATCGTCGGCAAGGAAAGGTCGCGCAGTGGTTTGACTATCGACAAGCAGGGCCCCCTTGCCGGGATCCCAGAAGGTCACCAGGGAGGGATTAGCCTCCAGGCGCCGAAAGACGGTGTTGCCTACGCACAGCAGGGGGAAGGCCTGCAACGTGCCGTTGCTGATCGGCAGCTCACCGCCGCTGATGAGAAGCATTATGACAAGAGCGGTATGGCCCACGCCTATGCCGTGGGTGCCGAAGGCGATAGCGGCTCAGCGCCGGCAGGGGCGGGCGGCCTTGCTCAGGGCAACCTGGCCCTGAATACCGGTTACAGCGTGCAAGGCCCCGGCTACAGCACCGAAACCCGTTCCCAGTACCTCAGCAAAGGCAATTACTACAACACAGGCGAGTTCCAGGACGAACTGGGGGTCGATCCGGCCAAGGTCGTCAAAGGCGAAGACCAGCGCCAACAGCAGCAACACCAGGATGCCGCCAACGACGAGGTCTACACGGCATCCAGTGGCGCCCAGACCGCGGCCAACCAGATCATCCTCAGTGACGAGCAGATAAGGGTACTGACCGAAGACATGGGCCTGGACGGCTCTGCCATCGACAGCAGCCAGCAGGCCCTTTATGCCAGCCTGGACAACCTGGCGCTGCTGGACAACGGCGATCTGATCGCCGCCGGTGGCGATATCGCCATCAAAGCCGACCAGGGCATCATCAACAACGGCGGCATCAAGACCGGCGGCCAGCTGGCGTTGGCCAGCAACGGCGACCTTGTCAACACCAACTTCGGCAGCCTCAATGGCCAGGGCGGCCTCTTCCTGGATCTCGGCGGCGATCTGAACAACGCCGGCAAGCTGCAAGGGGGCGACAGCTACATCAAGCTGGGGGGGGATCTCAACAACCTGGGCAGCCTCACCACTGGCGACCTGACGTTGCTGGCCGGCAATCTCAACAATGACGGTGTTTTCTCTGGCGCCAACATCGGCCTGAAACTGGCTGGGGATCTCAACAACAACACCGCCCTCAATGCCAGTGGCGATCTCTTTGCCGATGTCGGCAACAACATCAACAACAACGGCGACATAGTGGCGGGCGCAGGCCTCGACCTCACCGCCGGCCAGAACATCTTCAACAACCAAAGCCTGATCCAGGGGGCCGACGTCTCCCTGACCGCCACCCATGGCGACATCGTCAACCGCACCGAGTACCAGCAATTCACCCTGGGCGATGGCAACAATAACCAGACGGTCACTTCGGTAGGCAAGGCCTCCCAGATCGTCTCCCAGAACAGCCTGGCCATGAACGCCGGCCACGACCTGGACCTGCAAGGTTCCAAGCTGGCCGCCAACGGCGACATCAGCCTCCACGCCGGCAACGACGTGAAGCTGCAGGCCATCGAAAAGGTCAGCGGCCACGAAAGCCACTCCAAGGGCGGTTACGACATCCAAAAAGATGTCAGCTACGACGTGGTGGACATCAACGCCGGCGGCAACCTCAGCGTCAGCGCCGGTCATGACCTCGACTCCCAAGGGGCCCAGTTCAGCGCCGGCCAGGACGTCGCCCTGGCCGCCGGCAACGAGATGAACCTGGATGCGGTGCTCGAGTCCCACTACGACGCCAGCAAAACCACCAGCAAGCACCTCTTCTCCAAGAAGGTCAAGGAAACCGAGAGCCTCCACGAAACCCTGGAAGGCAGCGGCGTCCAGGCCGGTGGCGACATCCTCCTCAACGCCGGCAAGGACAGCGCCGGCAACCTCGGCCTCCTCGACGGCGGCAATGTCACCCTGGTCGGCGCCAACCTCAAGGCCGGCGGCAACATCGTGGCCAACGGCAACGACGTCAACATCACCGCCGGCACCTACCAGGATTACGACTACAGCCACACCAGCAAGAGCAGCTTTGGCGGCCTCAGGTCCAAGGCCAAGGACGACCTGGAGCAAGGCGCCCTGCTGCAGGGCTCCAGCCTGAACGCGACCGGCAACATCCTGGTGAACGCCGGCAACGACCTCAAGCTGGTTGCCAGCGATCTCAACGCCGGCGACAGCGCCAAGCTGAGTGCCTTCAACGACCTGCTGATCTCCTCCGGGGACGAAAGCAGCCATTCCGAGCATAAGAGCAAGTCGGGTGGCCTCTTCTCCGGCGGCAAGCTGTTCTCCAGCACCGAGAAGCTGGACGGCAACGCCAAGGTCACGGCCAACGGCGCCAGCGTCACCACCGGCGGCAACCTCATCATCGATGCCGGCAGCGCCTCTGTGGTGGGCTCGGACCTGGCAGTAGGGGGCAGCCTCTCGGTCAGCACCGACATCGGCGACCTCGCCTTCCTGGCCGCCCAGGGATCCGAGCATAGCTATCACGACGAGAAGCAGCTCAGCGTCGGCCTCGGCGACATGGCCAAGATGCTCTCCGACCCCGTGGCCTACCTGAAGAAAAGCTACGACAAGTCCAAGAAAACCGGCCGCGCCTCCATCACCATAGCGGACGCCAGCTACCACCAGGCCAAGACCACCACCGACACCCTGACCAACAAGGGCAGCCAGGTCCAGGCCAAGGGCGACATCTGGCTCAACGGCTCCGGCGACGTCAAGGTCCAGGGCAGCGACCTGGTGGCGGACGCCGACGGCAGCGGCCAAGGTGACCTGGCCATCAAGGCCGGCGGCAGCGTGCTGGTAACGGATGCCATCAACACCCTGACCCAGCAGAGCAGCAGCACCGACGGCAAGGCCGAGGTCAGCGTCTTTGTCACCCACCAGGCGGCGGAAGTCGCCCTGGCGGCCAAAGCCGTCAACGACGCCCGCAAGCAGGTGGAAAAGGCCAAGCGCAGCTACAAGGAATACGAGCGCCAACAGGACCAGCTCAAAGACCAGCTCGCCAGCCTCAAGCAGCAGCTGGCCAACGGCGAGCCGGGGGTCAATCAGGGCGATATCGACGATCTCCAGGAGCAGATCGACAGCCTGGCGGACGACAAGGGCTTGTACCTGAGCGACATAGCCCTGGCCGGCGCCAACCTCACCAGCAAGATCACCCTGCTGGTCCAGCAGACGGCCACGGCGGCCAGCAGCACCGCCACCTACGGCTTCAACGCCGGGGTGCAGCTGGATATCGACGCCACCAAGACCAAGAGCCAGCTGGATCAGACCACCTCGGTCGGCTCCACCCTGTCCGGCCAGAACGTCGCCATCCAGACCGCCGACGACGGCCAGCTGTTGGTGCAGGGCTCCGGCATCAGCGCCGCCGCCGGCATGAACCTGGATGTGGGTTCCCTCAACATGCAGGCCGGCGTCAGCACCAGCGACAGCAGCAGCAGCAGCCAGCATGGCCACGTCAATATCAGCCAGACCGTCTGGGGGGCTGCCGCCGGCGGCCCTGCGGTCAACGCCAGTTACGACCAGAGCCAGCAGCGGGACCACAGCACCACCTACAGCAACGCCCAGCTCCAGGCCGGTGACCTGCTGATGGACGTCAAGGGTGACGCCGACCTCGAAGGGGCCAACATCCGTGCCGACAACAGCCTGACGGCCAACATCGGTGGCGACCTGACCCTGACCTCGATGCAGAACCGGGCCTCAGGCTCCAACCACGGCTTTGGCCTCAGTGGCGGCGTCAGCTTCAACGGTGTCGCGGCGAAAGAAAACAGCACCCTCAACAAGGCGGGCAGCTTCCTGACCCAGCAGGGTCAATCCGGTGGTGCCATGGTCGTAGGTAAAACCGCCGGGGTCGCGGGGGCCAACGGCGGCTTCAACGTCAGCAACGGCCGCTACCTGAACAAGGAAACGGTGCTCTCCAGCATCACCGCCGGTGGCCAGACCAACATCGACGTCGGCGGCCATACCCAGCTGGACGGCTCCCTGATCGCCTCTGTGGACGACCAGGGCAAGGATCTGGGCCTGTTGAACCTCAGCACCGGCTCCCTGGACTTCACCAACCTCACCGACAGCCATTACCAGACCAGCAACAGCCTGTCCCTCAGCACCAGCGTCTCCATCGGTGGTGGCGGCAACGCCGTCAAGCCCAAGGACAGCCAGGGTAACGACATCCAGGCCAACACCAGCAACCTGGGGGTCCACAACAGCAGCGACTACGACAAGAGCAAGACCTTGGCCACCCTGGGCCAGGGCAGTGTCAGCGTCGGCGGCAGCAGCGACGATGTCGCCGGCCTCAACCGCGACACCGACAAACAAAACAAGGACTTCTACAGCATCCACCGCAGCAAGGGGGATGTGGATGTCACCTTGGACCACAGGTTGTTGAGTGAGGAGGGGCGTGCCCAAATCGCAAAAGACTTTGGCACTTCCATCAAGGCAGTCGTGGAAACAGGGGGCGATATCAAAAAAGCCCTTACCGATTTCTACGATGAATACTTTCCTGACATGCCGCCAGAAGAGCGGGATGCAAGAGTCAATTCGGATAGTCTCAACATCAAGAATGGTAATGCCGATGCTGTAACGGCGGGCATCCAATCTCGTCTCCAAGCCGAAGGTGAAAAACAGGAAGCCCAATTTGTAAAAGATGAGCAAGAAAATGACAAATGGGCAAAGGACAACGGTGTGTCCTTCGATTTGCCGGCCATTGGTGAATCACCTGATCTGCCAAGCAGCCAACACTCTTACGATCCCAATGGATTAGATAGCGTATTCCAGAGTTCGGCTGACCAAGGGGCTGTGGATTACCGGGTGGGGGCTTACAGTCATGATGCGGATGTCTTCAGCACGCCAAACTTTAATGACGAAGTCCAATACGGAACTGAGGCTCAAAGCTACCAGTTAGGCCAACTCTATCAGGATGCGGGTGCCAATGTTGTCAGGAGCGGCGACGCTGGTGATTATGCCAGTTGGCACCTGAAGGGGGCTATCAACTCAATGTATGAGTCCGCCCAGTTGGCAAATAATTTGTCGGCGTCCGGATTGGCAGTGAGCCTGCTAACATTGAAAAATCCGTTTGAAACAAACTCATTGATAGGGGAAGGGAAAGGCTTCGGTATGCCTGACTCTATGGCAGGGGAGACGGCATTAAAACAGCAAGAGTATTTTGGTTATGTGGCAGCCTTCGCGTCAGGCCTCGAAGGGCTAGATGCCGCGGCAGGCAGCCTCAAAGCACTACCTAGCCTCAAGGCGCTACCTAGCCTCTTCAAGAAAGAGGAAAAAGTCAGCCTTAACTTCAGTGGTAATAATGGGTCTTACGATGCTGAGGGAGATTTTGGGTATTTAAACCAGAGAGAGAAATACAGCTCTCCATTTAGCCGCCTGACCTTTGAAAGTTATAAAGACGAGCTTATTCGAAACAACGAAAAACCGGTTGTGAAGGACTCTACGTTGCAGTCCTTCATAGGTGAGCTATATAGAGATAATGCTACTATTGGTGTTGGAAGTACGGCAGATGCAGTTAGATACGAGCGTGCCACCGGTGAAACAGTGAAAGGTAAGACACACTCGGAGAAGGCAGAGAATGCTATAACATTCCTTAACAGTTGGTTAAAAAAGAATCCGGATGCATCTCCAGGGGATAAAGCTGCAGCGGAAAATCTCGTTAAAGATATGCAGGATGCCTTAGGAGGTAATTGAAATATGAAATCTGAAAGATTAATAAAGCTGACGTTTGAAATAATACCAACTTCTTCGGTGGAGATTGATAAGATTAATTTTGTTTTTCATCCTGATCAACCTCCTGAATTAATAATTTTGTCTGCTCTTGGTAGGTGTGTTTATGAAAACATGGACAATATTGACGACTGTGAATTAGAAAGGATATTCGATGTTGTAGAGTTTTTTATGGAAGGTCATGATGATGTTTCTAATGCAGTTGCAACTGGTTATGTAGAAGGAATAATTAACCAATGTGATTCTTCTGAATTTAATAGGGCTGTAAGGCTGATGAAACCTCTAACGTGCGAGTATGCTAAAGAATGGAAGAACTTGGTTCTTAGGAAATAAAAAGTGATATAAAAGATATAAAGAGATATAAAAGAGATATAAAAGAGATATAAAGGACACCCATCTTCAGTTGACGCTGTGATGTGGGGATCTAGGCTTAAAGGATCCCCTTGGCTGAAGGAGTAGCCAGATGACCCGTCCCCGTTCTGAATTGGTGTCCGTGCAGGACACGCCCTATTACCACTGCATCTGCCGTTGTGTGCGCCGGGACAATAAAAAGGACACCCATCTTCAGTTGATAACCAAAAAGCCGTCTTTGAAAAGGTTGGCAAAGACGATTACCGTATACCGCCAAACAGCATACTGAGCCCAAGGGCCGCAGAAGCTATTGGCGCTGATTACAGGCCGGGGATGACAGTGGCGGAGGCCGGTTACCCCAACGGTATCCCTGTCCTGATTCACCGTGCCCCTGGTTCGGGAGGATAAGATGAAAAAAGCGGAACTGATCAAGTATTTTAAGACGCGCTACCCTTTTGTGAATGAAGGGGGCGGTGACTGGGCCTTTACTATCAAAGACGATACGCAAGGATTCATGAAAGCGAGACCCAACCTGAAATCGTTACGTAATGCGCAGCGATCCTGGCTAAGCCTTGTTGGTAATCCTAGATGGTTTATCGACATCAAAGAAGCGGTCTTCGTTGACAGAGGCTCTTATCTTTTTGTGGCAAGCTCCGGCGATGTAGAGGTTATCAATGAGAATGGACCTCTTGAGGTAGAGAGCGCCGGCGCAGAGTTACAAGCTAAAGCCTTTTCCTGGTTTGAAAAGCAGCTCAAACCCGAGCATATCGCCCGCAAGCTGCGCATTCATTACGATGTTTACGACCGTGGCGGCGGCTGGCAGTTTACCCATATCACCGCCTGCATCCTTAAAGGTGACGTCGAGCGATTAAAAGGCTATTTAGCTGCTTTTGAAAGAGGAGACCGCCTGAATTTTATTCCCCTGATTAAGCAGGAGTTTTTCGAAAGGGCCATCCCCCTGGCGGAAAAATACCGTTCTGGGGAGTTGGTGTCGCCGGTTGATTTCTAGGAAGGCCTTTGTGCCCAGGGCAAGGTGAGAGATGAGTGAAAGAGAAAAGAGCGTAGGTCAATATCTGGGCACCATTATGGCTTACAGCGCGCTGATGGGCGACAGCCAGACTCCAGGACAGCTGTTGGTACCCTATCTGATACTGGAAGACGGATCGGTACACTTCTTTGAAGGGGAAGACCAAGCTGATGCCGTTGCCAAGGCGGAAGCCAAAATCGCGGCGCTGAAAAGAGGGATATAAAGGACACCCATCTTCAGTTGACGCTGTGATACGGGGTTCTAAAAATAAAAAGGACACCCATCTTCAGTTGACGCTGTGATACGGGGTTCTAGGCTTAGAGGGTCCCCTTGGCTGAAGGAGTAGCCAGATGACCCGTCCCCGTTCTGAATTGGTGTCCGTGCAGGACACGCCCTATTACCACTGCATCTGCCGTTGTGTGCGCCGCGCTTTCCTGTGCGGTGAGGACAAGCTGACGGGCCAGGACTACAGCCACCGCAAGGGGTGGGTGTTGGCCCGGCTGGCCGAGCTGCAAGAGGTGTTCACCATCGAACTTTGCGCTTATGCGGTGATGGCCAACCACTATCATCTGGTGGTGCATATCGACGCCAAGGCCGCTGAGGTCTTGGCTGATGAGGATGTGATAAGGCGCTGGAACCGTTTGTTTTCCTTGCCACTTTTGGTCAGCCGCTATCAGGCTGGTCAATGCACCTCCGATGCTGAGCGGGAAGCTGCCCAGCAGCTGGTTGATGACTGGCGACAACGACTATGCGACCTGTCCTGGTTTATGCGCTGCCTCAACGAACACCTTGCCCGTAAGGCCAATGAAGAAGACAACTGCAAGGGCCGCTTTTGGGAAAGCCGTTTCAAGTCCCAGGCGATACTGGATGAAGCGGGCTTGCTGGCCTGCATGGCTTACGTGGATTTGAACCCGCTTCGGGCCAAGGTGGTGGAGGTGCCGGAGGATTCACCGGACGTGTCCTTGTCAGAGCGGTTGCCAGAGAGGGCGGTCCAGCCTGAGAGCGGCAATCCCAAGCCGGCGCTGCTGCCCTTTGTCGGCAACTTCCGCAAGGACATGCCCAAGGGCATTCCCTTTGCCCTGGCCGATTATCTCGAACTGGTGGACTGGACAGGCCGAGCTCAACGGCAGGACAAGCGGGGTTTTATCACCGCCGATACCCCCGCCATCTTGCAGCGGCTGGGCCTGGACGCCGACAGCTTCCTGCTGGCCGTAGGCCACCATCAGTTGTCGAAAGGTACGGTGATAGGACACCAGCATACCCAGGCCGCCTACGCCCAAAGCCATCACCGACGACGGGTTAGTGGCCCGGCGATAAAAGCTGGCTGAGCGCCTTCCTGCTCTAGCCAATCAACAAGGCTCTGCTTAGGCGAACGGCCTGAACGGGTGCTGCCTCTTTGGACTGTTTTGAGCCGGTTTCCAATGCCCCTCCATCGACCATGGCCAAAAGCCTTGCCAACAAGCTCCTCTGGTGTAGTGTTGAACGTGGATGGACTGAAGATGGATGTCCTTTATTTTCTTTTGTCAGCCGTATAGTGGAAAAGTCTAATGGAACGCTAAAGGCTGAAGACATTAATATTGTACGGTGAAATCATGACTGTAGGATTGAAATTAGGAAGTGTTACAGACGAAGTTGGAGGGCAAGATTTTTTTCATGCTTTTTTTTCAACAATCAGCTACAGGTTGGAAAGGAGTGGTTGGGGATCTCGCTTCCCTTGTTTGCTTAAAAAGCTTTATCAGGGAAAGTTGGAACAAAATGATGCAAAACAAGCTTTAGAAGAATTAGCTATCATTACCCTTGAGCTTAGTAGGCTCTCTCCAGATCAAGTTGTCTGGGATATTGAAGATTTAAAGTCTTCTCCACCGTGGGGTAACGACATAAGCGACGATATAACAAGTTTGTCAAACTACTTTGTAACCAGTTCAGGGCGTGATTTGCTTGGTGTATTAAGAGAGTGTCTGGAAGAGCTGCGAGATAGAGGTGGTTCACTGGAAATTGTATCTATTTAGCAAGTTAGGAGATTAAGGGATAAAAAGGACACCCATCTTCAGTTGACGCTGTGATACGGGGTTCTAGGCTTAGAGGGTTCCCTTGGCTGAAGGAGTAGCCGGACGACTCGCCCTCGGTCTGAGCTGGTGTCTGTGCAGGACACGCCTTATTAAAATAAAAAGGACACCCATCTTCAGTTGACGCTGTGATGTGGGGATCTAGGCTTAAAGGATCCCCTTGAAATAAAAAGGACACCCATCTTCAGTTGATAACCAAAAAGCCGTCTTTGAAAAGGTTGGCAAAGACGATTACCGTATACCGCCAAACAGCATACTGAGCAAAAGGGCAGCGAAAGCCATTGGCGCTGATTGGAGCCAACAGCGAAGTGACGGTAACAGCAGAGGCAAACATTGGCGGAAATGTATTGGTCGATACTAACCAAACGGCGCGTCCGTCAGTAGATGCAGACCCAAATAAACCGACATTAATTTCCGATCTGATTCCTCCTGGAAAGCCAAACTCAACAATGGCTAACGCCCACGCAGAGGTCGCTGTTATTCAAAGAGCTTATGACAAGGGGTTGACTAGTGGTCGTAATATGTCAATTGTTGTTAGAGGAGAGGAAGTATGCTCTTATTGTCAATCGTCTACCAATATAATGGCAGCAGCTGAACGTGCAGGGCTAAATAGTCTGAAGCTGGTTGAAGCTGAGACTGGTAAAACATTTACTTGGACTCGAGGTTCCCATGAGTGGAAATAGTAATTTTTCTGATGACAATACAGGGCCTATTCTGGAGCTCTGCTATAGGGATAAAACCTATCCTCCTCCAGCAATAACGATAGAGGGACCGGTTTGGGAAAGCATGGAATCAGCAATTCGTGATGTTTTCGGAAATGGCGGCTTTGTTCGCGTTTCTGTAATTACTCCAAGAGCCTCCTTTATCCGGCAGCTTTCTATGAAGGCGTTACCAGAAAAGTGTACATTGGTCGCATTAACCCGAGCCACTGATCCCAAGAGCGAGCTGCTTGAGTGGTGGGAGAGCGGTGATGAGCCATACAGAGGCAACATTCTATTCGGAGACGATGAATGGGATGCGCGAATGGTCTGTACGAAAGTCGAGGTCATTCTCTCTTTATTCAAAGAGCTTTTCGAGCATGGAGATCTGCACGAAGGGTTGTTGCAGATGCGGTCTCAGTGGGATCCCAAACCCTAGAATACCTAAAGGATTAAAGATGAATGTCCTCTTTTCTCTTTTTAGATAGAGGAAGAGGTTCGAGTCTTCAGCAGCTGTGGTCAGACTTACTGCAAACCTGATATCGTCTACCGCAATGAAGCGGGCGAGGTTGGCTTTATCGAGGTGAAGACCGGGAATGCCGGCCTCAGCGATAACCAAAAAGCCGTCTTTGAAAAGGTTGGCAAAGACGATTACCGTATACCGCCAAACAGCATACTGAGCAAAAGGGCAGCGAAAGCCATTGGCGCTGATTACAGGCCGGGGATGACAGTGGCGGAGGCCGGTTACCCCAACGGTATCCCAGTCCTGATTCACCGTGCCCCTGGTTCGGGAGGATAAGATGAAAAAAGCAGAACTGGTCAAGTATTTTAAGGCCCGTTTCCCCTTTGAAAATGAGGGGGGGGGGGACTGGTGTTTTACATTCAAGGACGATGAACAGGGTCTGCTTGAGGGTTACCCCAACCTGAAATCGTTACGCAATGCGCAGCGATCCTGGCTAAGCCTTGTTGGTAATCCTAGATGGTTTATCGACATCAAAGAAGCGGTCTTCGTTGACAGAGGCTCTTATCTTTTTGTGGCAAGCTCCGGCGATGTAGAGGTTATCAATGAGAATGGACCTCTTGAGGTAGAGAGCGCCGGCGCAGAGTTACAAGCTAAAGCCTTTTCCTGGTTTGAAAAGCAGCTCCAGCCAGAATCGGTGGCCCATAAGCTGCGCATTCATTACGATGTCTACGACCGTGGCGGCGGCTGGCAGTTTACCCATATCACTGCCTGCATCATCAAAGGTGACGTCGAGCGATTAAAAGGCTATTTAGCTGCTTTTGAAAAGGGAGACCGTCTGAATTTTATTCCTCTGATTAAGCAGGAGTTTTTCGAAAGGGCCATCCCCCTGGCGGAAAAATACCGTTCTGGGGAGTTGGTGTCGCCGGTTGATTTCTAGGAAGGCCTCTGTGCCCAGGGCAAGGTGAGAGATGAGTGAAAGAGAAAAGAGCGTAGGTCAATATCTGGGCACCATTATGGCTTACAGCGCGCTGATGGGCGACAGCCAGACTCAAGGACAGCTGTTGGTACCCTATCTGATACTGGAAGACGGATCGGTACACTTCTTTGAAGGGGAAGACCAAGCTGATGCCGTTGCCAAGGCGGAAGCCAAAATCGCGGCGCTGAAAAGTGAAAACAAAGGATTCGCCCATTTTAGGGAAGGCCTGATCGCTTTGGCCGAACGAAAGCAGGATGTGTTCTTCTTTGAAGTCTGGCTTCCCGGCATGCCGGTGTCCCTGCAGGCCTATCAAATGGTTCAACCCGCTCCATTCAAGATGATTGAGAATGTCAAGGTGCTCAATTATGTGGATGCTGGTTTGGATGTGCAGGACACAGACGGTTTTTCTTTAGGCATCAATCAGGGAATAGCCTCGAGTAAGGAAGCGGCAGAGAAATGGCAGTCATGGTTCTAGGCGCCAGGCTGAAATACTTAAGAATTAAAGCTTGATTCTCCGGGCTAGTCTGGATGCCCTGTCAAGAATAAAAAGGACACCCATCTTCAATATGCTTCAGACCCAAGACGGACCTATTGCGGAGGTGACACAAAGCTTTCATCAAAAGAATAACAAGGTTATTCATATAAATCATGGATCAAACATTCCCTCTGGAATTAATAGGTCTGAGTTCGATGGTTGGAAAAAAGCTTATTGGAAAGCTAGGGCTGCTGGTTTTTAACTTCATGATGAGATTTTATTATGGATATACATTCTGCAATATCTGAGCTGAAAGAGTTAAGGCTGCGTTTGCCGAAAAGACAAATACTTCCAGATGATGAAATTCTAGACTCTTATGAAAAAGACCTGGGGTTTTCTTTTCCAAAAGACTATAGGTATTTTCTGAAGGTTGCTAGTGATAGTATCCTCAACGGAAAAGACGCGCTGAGGGTTACCGTTGATAAAGGTAGTCCAAGAGAGTTAATGGTTTTTGCGCATAATATAAAGGACACCCATCTTCAGTTGACGCTGTGATACGGGGTTCTAGGCTTAGAGGGTCCCCTTGGCTGAAGGAGTAGCCAGATGACCCGTCCCCGTTCTGAATTGGTGTCCGTGCAGGACACGCCCTATTACCACTGCATCTGCCGTTGTGTGCGCCGCGCTTTCCTGTGCGGTGAGGACAAGCTGACGGGCCAGGACTACAGCCACCGCAAGGGGTGGGTGTTGGCCCGGCTGGCCGAGCTGCAAGAGGTGTTCACCATCGAACTTTGCGCTTATGCGGTGATGGCCAACCACTATCATCTGGTGGTGCATATCGACGCCAAGGCCGCTGAGGTCTTGGCTGATGAGGATGTGATAAGGCGCTGGAACCGTTTGTTTTCCTTGCCACTTTTGGTCAGCCGCTATCAGGCTGGTCAATGCACCTCCGATGCTGAGCGGGAAGCTGCCCAGCAGCTGGTTGATGACTGGCGACAACGACTATGCGACCTGTCCTGGTTTATGCGCTGCCTCAACGAACACCTTGCCCGCAAGGCCAATGAAGAAGACAACTGCAAGGGCCGCTTTTGGGAAAGCCGTTTCAAGTCCCAGGCGATACTGGATGAAGCGGGCTTGCTGGCCTGCATGGCTTACGTGGATTTGAACCCGCTTCGGGCCAAGGTGGTGGAGGTGCCGGAGGATTCACCGGACGTGTCCTTGTCAGAGCGGTTGCCAGAGAGGGCGGTCCAGCCTGAGAGCGGCAATCCCAAGCCGGCGCTGCTGCCCTTTGTCGGCAACTTCCGTAAGGACATGCCCAAGGGCATTCCCTTTGCCCTGGCCGATTATCTCGAACTGGTGGACTGGACAGGCCGAGCTCAACGGCAGGACAAGCGGGGTTTTATCACCGCCGATACCCCCGCCATCTTGCAGCGGCTGGGCCTGGACGCCGACAGCTTCCTGCTGGCCGTAGGCCACCATCAGTTGTCGAAAGGTACGGTGATAGGACACCAGCATACCCAGGCCGCCTACGCCCAAAGCCATCACCGACGACGGGTTAGTGGCCCGGCGATAAAAGCTGGCTGAGCGCCTTCCTGCTCTAGCCAATCAACAAGGCTCTGCTTAGGCGAACGGCCTGAACGGGTGCTGCCTCTTTGGACTGTTTTGAGCCGGTTTCCAATGCCCCTCCATCGACCATGGCCAAAAGCCTTGCCAACAAGCTCCTCTGGTGTAGAGGATATAAAGGACACCCATCTTCAGTTGACGCTGTGATACGGGGTTCTAGGCTTAGAGGGTCCCCTTGGCTGAAGGAGTAGCCAGATGACCCGTCCCCGTTCTGAATTGGTGTCCGTGCAGGACACGCCCTATTACCACTGCATCTGCCGTTGTGTGCGCCGCGCTTTCCTGTGCGGTGAGGACAAGCTGACGGGCCAGGACTACAGCCACCGCAAGGGGTGGGTGTTGGCCCGGCTGGCCGAGCTGCAAGAGGTGTTCACCATCGAACTTTGCGCTTATGCGGTGATGGCCAACCACTATCATCTGGTGGTGCATATCGACGCCAAGGCCGCTGAGGTCTTGGCTGATGAGGATGTGATAAGGCGCTGGAACCGTTTGTTTTCCTTGCCACTTTTGGTCAGCCGCTATCAGGCTGGTCAATGCACCTCCGATGCTGAGCGGGAAGCTGCCCAGCAGCTGGTTGATGACTGGCGACAACGACTATGCGACCTGTCCTGGTTTATGCGCTGCCTCAACGAACACCTTGCCCGTAAGGCCAATGAAGAAGACAACTGCAAGGGCCGCTTTTGGGAAAGCCGTTTCAAGTCCCAGGCGATACTGGATGAAGCGGGCTTGCTGGCCTGCATGGCTTACGTGGATTTGAACCCGCTTCGGGCCAAGGTGGTGGAGGTGCCGGAGGATTCACCGGACGTGTCCTTGTCAGAGCGGTTGCCAGAGAGGGCGGTCCAGCCTGAGAGCGGCAATCCCAAGCCGGCGCTGCTGCCCTTTGTCGGCAACTTCCGTAAGGACATGCCCAAGGGCATTCCCTTTGCCCTGGCCGATTATCTCGAACTGGTGGACTGGACAGGCCGAGCTCAACGGCAGGACAAGCGGGGTTTTATCACCGCCGATACCCCCGCCATCTTGCAGCGGCTGGGCCTGGACGCCGACAGCTTCCTGCTGGCCGTAGGCCACCATCAGTTGTCGAAAGGTACGGTGATAGGACACCAGCATACCCAGGCCGCCTACGCCCAAAGCCATCACCGACGACGGGTTAGTGGCCCGGCGATAAAAGCTGGCTGAGCGCCTTCCTGCTCTAGCCAATCAACAAGGCTCTGCTTAGGCGAACGGCCTGAACGGGTGCTGCCTCTTTGGACTGTTTTGAGCCGGTTTCCAATGCCCCTCCATCGATCATGGCCAAAAGCCTTGCCAACAAGCTCCTCTGGTGTAGTGTTGAACGTGGATGGACTGAAGATGGCGTTGTTTCCCAAATCCGGTGAACCAATCCGCCTGACTGTGATCCGATCCCCGACGTATCGATGGGGAACAGCAGATGGGTCAGGCTAAACGCACTATCACCAATTGGGCAGACTACAACCGCGCCTTGGTTAACCGAGGCTCATTAACCTTCTGGATGGATGAAGCGGCTACCCGCCATTGGCATTGCCAACAGCATCACGGCGGTCGGGGTCGTGGTTTCGAATACAGCGACACCGCCATCGAGACAGCGCTGATGCTCAAGGGCCTGTTCGACCTGCCGCTGCGTGCCTTGGAAGGCTTTATCAACTCGCTATTCCAGTTGATGGAACTGCCGTTGACCTCGCCCAGTTACAGCTGCATCAGCAAGCGCGCCAAGACGGTCAACATCCGCTACCGCCTGCCCAGCAAGGGCCCAGTTGCCCACCTGGTTATCGACGCCACCGGGCTCAAGGTCTATGGCGAAGGCGAGTGGAAGCAACGCAAGTACGGCAAGGAGAAGCGCCGTGTCTGGCGCAAGCTACACCTGGCCGTCGATGCGCAGACCCATGAGGCTATCGCCGCCGAAGTCAGCCTGGAAAACGTCGGTGATAGCGAGGTACTGCCCGGCCTGCTCAATCCTCTGCGCCGCCGTATCGACCAAGTCAGCGCCGACGGGGCTTACGACAGCAGAGCCTGCCACCGGCTACTGCAAAGAAAAGGCGCCAAAGCCAGCATCCCGCCTCGCAAGACAGCGGGGTACTGGGAGCAAGGTCACCCAAGGAACGAGGCAGTGGCGGCGCTGAAAGCCGGGCAACTGGCCGAGTGGAAAAGGGAAAGCGGCTATCACCAACGCTCAAAAGCGGAAACGGCTATGTCGCGATACAAGCAGCTCATCAGCCCGAAGCTGAGTCTGCGCGACTACAACGGCCAAGTGGCAGAGGCTTTGGCTGGGGTGAAGGTGATGAACAAAATGCTGGGCCTCGGCATGCCTGTTCGCCAGGTCAGTTAAGGGCAGCAAGCCCTTTAGGAGCAGGCTTTCCAGGCTCTGATTTGATCAACAACGCCACTGAAGATGGATGTCCTTTATTTTCTTTTTATTTTCTTTATCCTTTATTTTCTTTACTTTATTTTCTTTATTTTTTATGAGTACAAAGTCTTTATGAAAAAATATGTAGACCCTAGAGGAGTACCATCAACAGTTGTAGAATCTGTCATTGAAAACAGTAAGGCAAGTCCTGGTAAATATGATGGTACATTCATTCATGCTGGAGGAAATATTAAAGCTATAGTCAACCACAAGGGGAAAGTTGTCTCTGTAGTTCCAAGTTCAGGAAAGGGTGGTTAGTATGTTCATTGATTTTGATGATAATGATTTGAAACGATTTTTCCTTTCATCTCCTAAGGAGATAGGAGATTTTGAGGGAGGGGAGTTTATATACTCAATTAGTTATAAGAACCAATTTTCAATTGTTTTAAACATCTCTACATATGAAAGAGAAGTTTTACTTATGGTTAGTAGCTCTATTGGCAGTGAGCTATCTAGTAGCATTTCTATTTCAGAAGTTTTATCTATAGTTGCATGCGAGAGTGAGTTGATTATAAATGGCGAAGGCAATGTAGTTGCTCTATCGAAGGATCTAAAAGATACCCATCTGGAGTTGACGCTGCGGCATTGTGATCCAGAAGCTAACGGCTCTCATTGAGGGATTAATAAAGAAAATAAAAAGAGAAAATAAAAAAGAAAATAAAAAGGACACCCATCTTCAGTTGACGCTGTGATATGGGGTTCTAGGCTTATAGGATCCCCTTGGCCGAAGGAGTCGCCGGATGACCCGCCCGCGTTCTGAGTTGGTATCTGCGCAGGACACGCCTTGTTACCACTGCAGCTGCTGCCGGGGAACCCGTTACTCCTATTGCATCTCTATTCTTCCTTGCCGTTCGCCAACTAGAAATACAGCTCAAGTTGGACTTGCAGCTGCCTGGGTTGGGTCAGGTAGGGGGCTTGGTCCTGGAGCAGGGGCAGGCCGCCGAACTCTGTGCCCTTGTTGCCCATGGGCAGGCGCAGGTCGGCCTTGAAGGTCAGGTTGTCGCTCAGGGACCAGCTGAGCTGGGTGTCGAACAGGGCGCTGGCATCCTTGAGGTTGAGGATCAGGCTTGGCATCAGCTGCACCAGGGGGGTCCACTGCCAGGTGCCCCCCAGGGCCAGGTAATCCCTGGCCGTCACGAATTGCTGCCCGCGCCTGAGCCGCACCGCCAGGGAAGGGGCCAGTTCCGCCAGGCTGTAATGGCGCCGGGGTTGGCCGAAGCCGTTGTGGTAATACTCGACAAAAGCGGTGTAGTCCCCCTGCCAGATGATGCCGGCCCGGGTCAGGTTGAACAGCAGGGAACGGGCATGGCCCCCCTGCCTTAGCCCGGTACTGACCAGCTCCAGGTTCCAGATGTTTTCCCCAAAGGGGCCGCTGGCGCCCGCCCCGAAAGTGGGGTCGCCTCTGTCGCTGGCCGCCAGCAGGGTCCATTGCAGCTTCTCTCCAGGGATACTGGCGAAGAGGGCCTGGGTAGGCTTGCCGCCGTCGGCGTCGAAGCCATCCCTGTTCTTATGGGGGACCAGGGCAACTTGCAGGTCGGCGCCGCCGTCGAAAAGCCACTGGCCATAGGCCAGGTCGGTGCCGCGCTTGTAGGCCGTATCCAGTTGCACCGGCTGGAAGGGGTTGACCAGATCCATGGGGTGGAACACCTGCCCCGCACCCCAGGTCAGCGCCTGCCTGCCCAACCTCATTACCAAATTTTGGCCCGAATAACCGAGGTTGAGCCTGTCCCAGCGCTGCTGGTACTGGCTGTCGTGTCCTGCCCGCCAACCTTGTTGCAGGTCCCAGAGGCTGTCGTCGCTCCCCTGGGCAAGCTCGGGAAAGGCGGCGGCCTTGTCCTTGGCCAATGCCACGGCGCTGCCCTGGCTGCCGTCGAGCTGCCAGGCCGCCTTGAAGGCCCAGTTGCCCAGGCTCTGGGCCAGGGCCAGCCTGAGCTGGGCACTCGTCTCGGCGCTGGTCTTGTGGCCCAGGGCTTCATCCAGGCTCTGGCTGCCGCCATCCTGCCAGTCGCCGCCGACTTTCACCCTGCCGCCGAGATCCGCACCCTGGGCGGCAAAACAGAGCAGCGACAGGAAAAACCAGCTGCGCATCAGGCCGCCTTGCTCTGGTCGCTTTCGATCAGCCCGTCGGTGAGCACTATGTGCCTTTTGGTGTGGGCTATCACCTTGGGATCGTGGGTGGCGACTATGATGGTCACCTTGGACTCTTCATTGAGCCTGGACATCAAGGCCAGGAGCTCGTCGGAGTTTTTCGAGTCGAGGTTGGCGGTGGGCTCGTCCGCCAGCACTATGGCCGGATGGTTGGCCAGGGCCCTGGCCACCGCCACCCGCTGCTGCTGGCCGCCGGAAAGCTGGCCGGGCTTGCGGTCACCGAGGCCGGCCAGGCCGACCTGCTCCAAGAGCTCGGAAGAGCGTGCCCTGCGGCTGGTGGCGTCCACACCCTGCAACTGCAGGATAAATTCGATATTTTCGGCGGCCGTCAGTACCGGGATCAGGTTATAGGCCTGGAACACGAAGCCGATGCGGTTGAGGCGCAGGTCGGCAAGCTGCTGTTTGCTTTCCTCGAACAAAGGCGTGCCGTCGAGGATCACTTCCCCCGCCGAAGGCTGCTCCAGGCTGCCGATGATGTGCAGCAGGGTGCTTTTCCCCGAACCAGAGGGGCCGGAGATGGACACGAACTCCCCCTTGTCGAAGCACAGATCCACGCCGCGCAGGGCTTCCACCGTCGTCTCGCCCTGATGGTAGCGCTTGGTCAGCTGTTTACATTGCAAGATGGCGTTCATTGTTGTCCCTCAGGTTGAGCGCATGGCTTCGATGGCGTTGAAACGGGTCGCCCTACGGGCCGGCCACAGGGCGGTGAGCACGCCAAGGCCCCAGACCACCAGAACAGTGGTCACGAATTCCTTGAGCTCGAGGCGCGGATAGAGCACCCGTTCTATGCCCAGGAAGTCGGCCCCGGCCGACAGACCCTCCAAGGAGATGCCGTCTTTCAAGGCGTAGACGGTCAGGTAGGCGGAGATGGCCCCCAGGAGCACACCGAAACCGATGATCTGCACCGCCTCCAGCAGCACTTCCAGCATGATCCAGCTGGGCCTGAAGCCCAGGGCCTGCAGCAACCCGAACTCCCGGGTGCGCTCAAAGACGGCCATCAGCTGGGTGTTGACCACGCCTATGGCGATCAGCACGAACATCACCCACAGCCACACATAGATAAAGCCCTGGGTGAGGTCGTGTATGCCCTTGGTCATGGGTTCCAATGTATCCCAGCCCTGGATATCCAGCGCAGGCGCCGCAGCCTTCAGTTTTGCCAGGACAGAGGCCATGCCCGGCGGCTCCCTGGTCATCAGGGCGATCTCCGAGATTTGGCCCCCGGCATGGGCGAAATGCTGGGCCTGCTCAAGGCCGATGAACAGCAGGCTGTCCTCCAGGGGCTGGGAAGCAGCATAAATACCCTTGATGACCACGCCCCGTTCCTGCAACTTGCCCTCGGCGTCGTTGGCCATGACCACCAGGCGCTTGCCGAGACGGGTCTTGAGCCGTTCGGCCAGGTGGCGGCCGATGAGCACGCCGGGGTCTTTGTCGCCTAGGAGCCGGGCGCCCTGCAGGGGGCAATCGGCGATGAAGGACAGCCCCGCTTCTCTTGCCGGCTCTATCCCCACCAGGCTGATGGGAAGGGTCTTGTATTCGCTCTGCACTATGGCCGGGATGCGCACCCGCGGCGCCCAGTGGCTGATGTCAGGGCCATCGAGCCTGGCGAGCAAGGCCGCCGCTGGCGTGAAACTGTGCCTCATGTCCGGGTCGTCCAGATAGCCGGGGGCATGGAGCTGGATCTGGGCCGTCATGTTTTTCAGGCTGCCCTTGAGGGAGCTGTCTGACCAGGCCCGGATCAGCGCGTTAAAGGTGAGGATGGACCAGACGCCGATGCTGACCACCAGCAAGGTGATCAGGGTGCGCCGCCAGTTGCGCCACAGGTTGCGCCAGGCGAAGGGAAAGAGGATCAATAAAACACGCATCAGGCCGCCCTCATGGCATCCACAGGCGCCAGCCTGCGTACTTTGAGATAGGGAATGAACCCGGAAAGGAAAATACAGAGCGCCATGGCGCCGGGGCCGGCGCTGAGGCTCAGCAGGCTTAACCTGGGGTACAACTTGCCGGGCAGCCCCCACTGGGAAAAGATGGCCTCGGCCCCTGGCATCGACATGCCGTAGTGGCCCGTCACCAGGGTGATGGCGCCGCCGATGGCGATGCCTAGCGCCAGGCCGAAGAAGGCCAGCAACATCAGTTCGAGCCAGATCATGGCCCCTATCCTGCCCGGCCCCATGCCGATGGCCAGCAACACCCCGAATTCCCTGGTGCGCTCCAGCACCGACATCAACAGGGTGTTGAGGACGATAAAGACCACCACTATCACCAGGCTTACGTACCACATCAGTGAGGTGTTGAGATCCAGGCTGATGGCCCCGTCCATGCCCGGCTCCAGGGCCTGCCAGGGCTGCACCGCCAGCCCTTGGCCCTGCAAGGCCTTGACGAGGGCCGGCAGGGCCTGGTTGATGGCCGCCAGGCTGGGGCCGGACAAGGCGACGAGGTTCACCGCCTTGCCCATGGCGAAGGTGCTTTGGAAGCGCCTTAAGGGCATCTGCGAGAACTGCCGGTCGATGTCCGCGGTGCCGGTGGAGAAGATCCCCACCACCTCCAGCACATCGGCGGCGATGCTGCCGTCCAGGCCTTCGCCGAGCAGGGTCAGGCTATCCCCTGCCTTGACCCCGAGGTTGCGGGCAAGGGAGCTGCCGAGGACTATGGCATCGCTGTCGCCGGCTTCGAGGTAGCGCCCCTGAACCATGCTGCTGTGCAGCCTTGTGACCTGGACTTCCCTGGCCGGGTCCACCCCCATCAGGGCGGCGCCGACGCTCTTTTCCCCCAGGGACAGGATGGCGAAGGTGGTGGCGCGCGGCGCCATGGCGACCCCGGCAAATTGCTTCTTCAGCCCGGCCATCAGCTGCTCCGGGTCTTGGATGCGCTTCTTCAGATCCGGGTCGGCCTGATAGCCCTGGGGCTGAACCTGGGCGAAGCCGTCGAGGATACGCAGCAGGTTTTCCTTCATGGTGGCGTAGGTGCCGAGCTGAAAAGACAGCAGAAACACCATCACCGTGGACGCGAAGGCGATGCTGAGCAGGTTTAGCGCCGTGCGGCGGGGTTGGCGCCACAGGTTCCGCCAGGCCAGGGAGAGAAGCATCAGTCTTGCCCCTTGAGTTCGTAGTGGCGGGGGTTGCGCAGGTTGGACTTGGTCAGGAGGGCGCCTGGAATGGCGACATCGAAGCTGGCCTGCAGATACTCTACCTTCGTCCAGCTGTCGTCGGCGCCGGCCTGGTGCATGGTCATCGCCACCGGGTATTGGCGGCCGCCAAGCTCCCCGACCTGGATGGTCTCCATCACCTTGACCGGCTGCATGTCCTGGTCGAAATATTGCTCGCCGAGCAGCACGCCGTCGTCGCGGACGCGCACCAGTTGCTTGCCCCAGACAGTGGCCGCATTGGGCTTGGGCAGGGCCTCGATGTCGTAAACCTGGTGGCCGTCCTGCTGGCTGATGCGGACTATGCGGTGGCTATATTGGGTGAGGATGTCGTTGGCCTTGGCCAGGTCGTTGTAGGAGAAATCGGACCCCATCCAGGACTGGGCCATCATGCTGGCCGGCAGCTTGATGATCTGATTCAGCTTGGGGTTGAAGATCCACATGTCGTCGCCCAGCTTGAGGGTGGCGTTGCCCGCATCCTTGGCCGGCGCCGTGAAACGCACCAGCGAGTCGTCCTCGCCCCGGGTCCAGGACGACATGGCCATGGTCCTCTCCCAGCTGGGCCTGTGCACCGTCATGGTCACCTTGGTGTAGGAAGAGTTACCGCGCCAGTTGTCCAAGGTCTCTTTGATCAGCGCCGTCGGATCCGGCCCGTCGCTCTTGGGCAGTGGCATGGGCAGTGCCGCCAGCGCCGACACCTGGCACAGCAGGCAACAAGCTGCCACGAGCATCCCTTTTCGTATTTCCCTCACTTGGCTCCTCCTTCTGTTCCGATACCCCTTAGCACCATGGCCAGGAAATGTTCGGTCAGTCGTTTGACGTCCAGGCTCCTGTCGAACCAGTACTGCAACATCAGGCCGTCGATGCCCCCCACCAGCCAGGCGGCGGCGGCGTCGGCATCGGCGTCTTCCCTGAACTCGCCATTGGCCTGGCCGGCCTGGATCAGCCCGGCCGTCATGGCGCGAAACTCGCGATACATCCCCTCCATGATCTGGCCGAAGCTCCCCCTGGCCGGGCCGGAACTGGCCGCCGCCCACAGCTCCAGCGTCAGGGGAAAGAGCACTATGTGCTCCTGCAATGACAACACCGTCACCATCAGGCAGGCATTGAGCCTGCCCCCCATGGTTTCTTGGGCGGCCATGGCCGCTTCACATTGGCCCATCAGCTCGGCCTGATAGGCCTGGAAGGTGGCGTAGAAGATGTCTTCCTTGTTCTTGAAGTACCCGTACAGCGAGCCCTTGCTGACCCCGGCCGCCCGGGCTATGTCATCCACCGAGGTGCCCTGGAAACCCTTCTGGGCAAAGACCTCGGATGCCGCCTGGGTGATTGCAGCCCGCCGGGCTGCCTTGTCCACTATCTTGGGTGCCATGTTTTTCTTTTATTGACTGACCAGTCAGTCAATAAAAGCAGGTGGTCAAAGAAACATCAAGACTTTGTTTGAAAATTATGCGAAGAGGGCGGCATGCTTGGCCGTGCCGGCGAAGTGTTCCTGCTAATGGTCACTGCTAGGGTTGGGGCGAAAGCCCGCTGTGGTAAGTAGAACGCACTGGCTGTAACGGCCAGGCCCCGGGCGTTTGGCCAGATCAGCATCAACAACCCCTTCATTAGCTCGGCCGCATCGGCGACAATAGCGCCGCTCCTGAAACGAGGGGTTCTTAGCGAGTCGTCCGGGGCCGATGCAGAACCTGAAGGTGTCAAACCGGCGAACTCGCCATCCATCTCTTTATTATCAATTGGTTGCCATATAAATGCTGCTGGTCATCGACAACTACGACTCCTTCACCTTCAACCTGGTCCAGTATTTTCAGGAGCTGGGGCAGGAGGTGCTGGTCAAGCGTAATGACGAGCTGGACCTGGCGGACATAGCGGCGCTGACGCCGTCGCACCTGGTGATCTCCCCTGGCCCCTGCAGCCCCGACCAGGCCGGCATTTCCCTGGCCGCCATCGATCATTTCAAGGGCAGGTTGCCGATGCTGGGGGTCTGCCTTGGGCACCAGGCCATGGCCCAGGCCCTGGGAGGCAAGGTGGTGCGGGCACCCCAGGTGATGCATGGCAAGACCAGCGCCATCCGCCATGACGGCAGCGGCCTCTTCGAGGGCTTGCCCGAACCCCTCACCGTCACCCGTTACCATTCCTTGCTGGTGGAAAGGCAGGGCCTGCCTGCCGAGCTGGAGGTCAACGCCTGGACGGAAGAGGGGCTCATCATGGGCTTTCGCCATGGCGACTGGGCCCTACACGGGGTGCAGTTCCATCCCGAAGCCATACTGACCGAAGCTGGCCACCAGCTGCTGGCCAACTTCCTGGCCCTCTAATCCTTCTGCCTTTTGGCGTCCAGGCTCCATGGGCCGGCGCCATGGGCCATCAGCATCAGGAAACCGCCGGCCATGGCCAGGTTCTTGAGGAACATGATCTGCTGGGTTTGATCGCCACCGCTGTGGAAGATAAGGGCCGTGGCGATGGAGAACAGGGCCAAAGCCAGGGCTGTCCAGCGGGTGAAGTAGCCCAGTACCAGCAAAATGCCGCCGCCCAGCTCCAGCAGTATCACCAGTGGCAGCATGGAGCCGGGCAGGCCCATGTGTTCCATATAGCCCTGGGTGCCGGCGTAGGCGGTTATCTTGCCGAAGCCGGAAAGGATGAAGATGGCGGCCAACAATATGCGCCCCAAAAGGGGCACCAGGGGGTGGTTCATTTGCTTATCCTCCAAGGGTTTTCATCAGTCTAGTCAAGGACTTTGCAAACGCATTTTTACCGTCCTGTTATCGAATTAACCCCGCCAATGTTTCATTATCTTTGATAAGCAAAGTTTTTTGCGACAATCAGTCCCACAGTACATCTAACGGTAAGATGGGCACAGGCAGTGCCCGGCCAGTTCAAACATAAAGGCGTCTGCCGTCATTGGCGTGCTGGTCTTTCAGTCCGGTCCTAGTCCGCCCCTGCACGCCCAACCCATTGGAGAAACTAACCATGTCAGAGCATATGTCAGTCAGCCGTGCCACTTTCGACGAAGTCATGGTCCCCAACTACAACCCTGCCGCCATCATCCCGGTGCGCGGCCTGGGCACCCGTGTCTGGGACCAGCAAGGTAAGGAATACGTGGATTTTGCCGGTGGTATCGCCGTCAACGTCCTGGGTCACTGCCACCCGGCCCTGGTGTCCGCCCTCAAGGAACAGGGTGAGAAGCTCTGGCACCTGTCCAACACCATGACCAACGAGCCGGCCCTGCGCCTGGCCAAGAAGCTCACCGACGCCACCTTCGCCGACCGCGTCTACTTCGCCAACTCCGGTGCCGAAGCCAACGAGGCCGCCTTCAAGCTGGCCCGCCGCTACGCCCTGGACCACCATGGCGAAGGCAAGGACCAGATCATCGCCTTCAACAAGAGCTTCCACGGCCGTACCTTCTTCACCGTGACCGTCGGCGGCCAAGCCGCCTACTCCGACGGCTTCGGTCCCAAGCCCGGCGCCATCGACCACCTGGATTTCAACGACCTGGCCGCCCTGGAAGCGCTGATGAGCGACAAGACCTGCGCCGTGGTCATGGAACCCATGCAGGGCGAAGGCGGCATCATCCCCGCCGACCAGGCCTTCATCGAAGGCGTGCGCGCCCTCTGTGACAAGCACAACGCCCTGCTGATCTTCGACGAAGTGCAGACCGGCGTCGGCCGTACCGGCCACCTCTACGCCTACCAGAAGTACGGCGTGACCCCTGACATCCTGACCTCCGCCAAGTCCTTGGGCGGCGGCTTCCCCATCGGCGCCATGCTGACCACAGCCGCCATTGCCGCCAGCCTGAAAGTGGGCACCCACGGTTCCACCTACGGCGGCAACCCCCTGGCCTGCGCCGTGGCCGAAGCGGCCCTGGACGTGGTCAACACCCCCGCCGTGCTGGACGGTGTCAAACAGCGTGAAGCCTGGTTCCGTGAGCACCTGGACGCCATCAATGCCAAGTACAAGGTCTTTAAGGAAGTCCGTGGCATGGGCATGCTGCTGGGCGCCGTGCTGAGCGACGACTTCAAAGGCCGTGCCCGCGACTTCCTGAACGCCGCCGTCGACGAGCAGCTGATGGTGCTGGTGGCCGGCATGGACGTGGTCCGTTTCGCCCCCTCCCTGGTGATCAGTGAAGAAGACATCAAGGAAGGCATGGCCCGTTTCGAGCGCGCCGTCGCCAAAGTGGTCGGCGCCTGAGCCGACTTGGGCGGCCTGCGGGCCGCCCTTGTGACTCAAATCTCAATTTAAGGAGCCATCTATGCTGGTCATTCGTCCCATCGCCAGCCGAGATCTGGGCGCCCTGCTGCGCATCGCCGAGGAATCCGGCGTCGGCTTTACCTCCTTGCCCGTCAACGAAGAGCGGCTGGCGGCCAAGATCGCCTATTCCGAAGCCTCTTTCGCCCTGGGCGACGATGAGTGCCAAAGCGGTGAGCAAGGCTACCTGCTGGTCATGGAAGACACCGACACCGGGGAAGTGGTGGGTACCACGGCCCTGGAGGCCAGGGTAGGGCAGTCTGACGCCTTCTGGCACTACCACCTGGGCAGTGCCGTGCACTCTTCCCCCGGCCTCGGCGTGCATAAAGAGCACAAGACCCTGAGCCTGTGTAACGACTACTCTGGGGTGTCCGAGCTTTGCACCCTCTTCTTGAGCGAAAGCCATCGCCAGGGCCATAACGGCCGCTTGTTGTCCAAGTGCCGCTTCCTGTTCCTGGCCGAGTTCCGCGACCGCTTCGCCGACATCATCATCGCCGAGATGCGCGGTGTGTCCGACGAGCAGGGTCATTCCCCCTTCTGGGCCTGGCTCGAAGAACACTTCTTCGACATGGAATTCCCCCAGGCTGACTACCTGTCCGGCCTTGGCAAGAAGACCTTCATCGCCGAGCTGATGCCCCGCCACCCCGTCTACGTGGCCATGCTGCCCAAGGCGGCCCAGGGCGTCATAGGCGAGGTCCATGACAAGACCAGGCCGGCCCTCAAGCTGCTCACCACAGAGGGCTTCCGCTGGCGCGGTTACGTGGACATCTTCGATGCCGGCCCCACCGTCGAGTGCGACATCGACCATATCAAGGCCATCCGCGAGAGCGAGCGGGTGCAGGTGCTGATCGGCGATACCAGCGACGGCGTCAAGACCATGGTGTCCAACACCGACATTCAGAATTTCCGCTGCACCCTGGCCAGCGCCCTGCACCGCAAGGGCGACTTGGTGCTGGACCAGGCCACCGCCGACGCCCTGGGCGTCAAGTCCGGTGACTGGGTGCGCGCCATTGCATTCGAGAAGGAGTAAGGCATGAACCAATTCATCAACGGCCAGTGGCTGGCCGGCGAAGGCCAGCCCTTTCAATCCCATAACCCCGCCGACGGCTCCGTGATCTGGGAAGGCCGCAGCGCCAGCCCGGCCCAGGTGGACGCCGCCATCAAAGCCGCTCGCGGTGCCTTCGTGGCCTGGGCCGACATGAGCCTGGAAGAGCGCCTGGCCATCATCACCGCCTTCGGTGAGCAGCTCAAAGCCAACCAGGAAGCCCTGGCCCACACCATCGCCGAAGAGACCGGCAAGCCTTTCTGGGAAACCAAGACCGAAGTGGCGGCCATGATCGGCAAGATCGCCATCTCCACCCGCGCCCACGCCGAGCGTACCGGCCTGGTGGAGAACGACGCCGCCGGCGCCAAGGCCTTCATCCGCCACAAGCCCCACGGCGTGGTGGCGGTGTTCGGCCCCTACAACTTCCCGGGCCACCTGCCCAACGGCCACATGGTGCCCGCCCTTATCGCCGGCAACACTGTAGTGTTCAAGCCGTCCGAGCTGACCCCCAAGACGGCAGAGGAAACCCTCAAGCTGTGGGAAAAGGCCGGCCTGCCCGCTGGCGTCATCAACCTGGTGCAGGGTGAAGTGGAAACCGGCAAGGCCCTGGCCGGCCACACCGGCCTCGACGGCCTCTTCTTCACCGGCTCTTCCAACACCGGCCACATACTGCACAAGCAGTTCGGCGGCCAGCCCGAGAAGATCCTGGCCCTGGAGATGGGCGGCAACAACCCGCTGATCGTCCGCGAGGTGGCCGAGATCAAGGGCGCCGTGCACGAGATACTGCAATCCGGCTACATCTCTTCCGGCCAGCGCTGCACCTGTGCCAGGCGCCTCTTCGTGCCCAAGGGCGCGCAGGGCGACGCCCTGGTGGCCGAACTCACCAAGGCCGTGGCGGCCATCAAGGTCGGTGGCCAGTTCGACGCCGAACAGCCCTTCATGGGCCCGCTGATCTCCGAAAGGGCGGCCCTCGGCATGGTGGCGGCCCAGCAGAAGCTGGTGGAACTGGGTGGCAAGGTGCTGGTGGAACTCAAGCATCTCAAAGCCGGCAGCGGTTTTGTGAGCCCGGGTTTGATCGATGTCACGGCAATAGCCCAGCTGCCTGATGAAGAATACTTCGGGCCCCTGGTCCAGCTGGTGCGCTATGACGACTTCGACGCCGCCATAGCCCAGGCCAACGCTACCCGCTACGGCCTGTCCGCTGGCCTGCTGTCCGACAGCCGCGCCGACTGGGAGTATTTCTTCCGTCGTATCCGCGCTGGCATCGTCAACTGGAACAAGCAGACCACCGGTGCCTCAGGTGCCGCCCCCTTCGGCGGTATCGGTGCCTCCGGCAACCACAGGCCCAGCGCTTACTACGCCGCCGACTACTGTGCCTACCCGGTGGCCAGCGTCGAGGCCGAAGCCGTCAGCATGCCGGCCAGCCTGGCCCCAGGCCTGAGCCTGTAAGAGACAGCATGACGGCAGCCTTTTGGCTGCCGTCCTTACAATCACGCGAGGTTTTTATGCACAAGGACATCAATACCCTTTTTGACAACCTCTGGAAGAACTATCTCGAGGTCACTC